>NZ_JBTGNV010000005.1:0-180006 GCF_054332375.1 Haemophilus sp. SZY H53 | reverse complement strand
CAGAAGTGAAACGCCGATGCGCCGATGGTAGTGTGGGGCTTCCCCATGTGAGAGTAGGACACCGCCAGGTACTGAATGTAGAACCCCGAGCTGAAGAGCTTGGGGTTTTTGTGTATGGAGTTTTCAATATTTTAGCAAAGCGTTGATTCTATGATACAATCACCGCCGTAATTTTAATAAAACAAGAGAAAATATGACCGCACTTAATGTATTAATTTATCCAGATGATCACCTTAAGGTTGTTTGTGAGCCAGTTGCTGAAGTCAATGATGATATTCGCAAAATTGTAGATGATATGTTTGATACGATGTACCAAGAAGAAGGCATAGGTCTTGCCGCTCCACAAGTAGATATCTTGCAGCGTATTATTACGATTGATATTGAAGGCGACAAACAAAATCAATTAGTGTTGATTAATCCAGAAATTTTGGCTTCTGAAGGTGAAACAGGCATTGAAGAAGGTTGTTTATCTATTCCTGGATTCCGTGCTTTAGTGCCTCGTAAAGAAAAAGTCACGGTAAAAGCGTTAGATCGTCATGGAAAAGAATTTACGCTTGATGCAGATGGTTTATTAGCAATCTGTATTCAACATGAAATCGATCATTTAAATGGTATTTTATTTGTGGATTATCTTTCACCATTGAAGCGCCAACGTATCAAAGAAAAATTAGTGAAATATAAAAAACAAATTGCAAAACAATAATCAAAAGTGCGGTATAAAATGACCGCACTTTTCCTATTAACGCCATAACGTAGAACATTATGAAACCATTGAATATCATCTTTGCCGGTACGCCGGACTTCGCAGCACAACATCTTGCTGCACTCTTAAATTCACATCACAATATTATTGCTGTTTATACGCAGCCAGATAAACCGGCTGGCCGCGGTAAAAAATTGCAGGCGAGTCCTGTAAAGCAATTAGCAGAACAGCATCAAATTCCTGTTTATCAACCAAAATCCTTGCGTAAAGAAGAAGCACAAGCAGAGCTTAAAGCGTTAAATGCCGATGTGATGGTTGTTGTCGCTTATGGTTTGATTTTACCTCAAGCAGTGTTAGATATGCCTCGTTTAGGTTGTTTAAATGTGCATGGCTCTCTCTTACCACGTTGGCGTGGCGCTGCACCTATTCAGCGATCTATTTGGGCTGGGGATCAACAAACTGGTGTGACGATTATGCAAATGGATGCAGGCTTAGATACGGGTGATATGTTACACAAAGTGTATTGCGATATTGATGCGCAAGAAACTTCTGCTTCGCTTTACCATAAATTAGCTGAAATTGCGCCGTCGGCATTGATTGATGTTTTGGATCATTTGGAAGAAGGGAAGTTCATTGCGGAAAAACAAGATGATAACCAAAGCAACTATGCAGAGAAACTTTCCAAAGAAGAGGCTAAATTGGATTGGTCGCTATCGGCAGCCCAGCTTGAGCGCAATATTCGCGCGTTTAATCCTTGGCCGATTAGTTTCCTACAATTAACCGATGAACAAGGTAATGAACAAACCCTAAAAGTTTATGCTGCTGGAGTATTGCCACATGTAGATAAACCCGCTGGGACGATTTTAAGTGTCGATAAAAAAGGTATCCAAATTGCCACGAAAGAAGGTGTTTTAAATTTATTGCAACTTCAGCCTGCAGGCAAGAAACCTATGTCTGTACAAGACTTCCTCAATGGTCGAGCAGATTGGTTCCAGGTTGGTAAGGTTCTAAACTAATGGTATTTCAACGCAAAAAAACGGGAAAATCGACCGCACTTTCGGTACGCGCTATTGCTGCTCAAGTGATTTTACAGGTTTTAGATCAAGGTAAGTCCTTATCAACGTTGCTTCCAGAAGTGCAATCGCAGGTAAAACCACAGGATTTACCTTTATTACAGGAAACTACCTTTGGTATTTGTCGCGTATTACCTCGTTTAGAAAATATTATAAAAAAACTATTAGATAAGCCATTGAAGAGTAAAACCCGCATCGTGCACTGCTTGCTATTGGTGGGATTGTACCAATTACTTTATATGCGAGTGCCCGCTCACGCGGCGGTTGATGAAGTGGTGAATGCCACAAAATCATTGAAATCGGATAGTTTTCGTGGTTTGGTTAACGGTGTATTGCGTCGCTTCTTACGGGAACAAGAGGATATTCTTGCTGTAGTAGATAAACATCGGCAAACGCTTCATCCTGAATGGTTTGTGAATAAACTCAAAAAAGCTTATCCGAATTGGCGTGAAATTATTGAGGCGAATAACCAAAAGCCACCAATGTGGTTGCGAGTTAACCAACAACAAAATAATACGAAAACTTACCGCACTTTGTTGGAAGAGCAAGAGATAGTCGCATTTGAATGTGATAATCCACATGCTTTACGTTTAGCTCAACCGCTTTCTGTCTCGAAGCTGCCAAATTTTGCACAAGGTGTGGTAACAGTTCAGGATCTCAACGCACAATGGTCAGCCTTATTGCTTGAGCCACAAAATGGTGAATTGATTTTAGATGCTTGTGCGGCACCAGGTGGGAAAACTACCCATATTTTAGAAATGGCACCACAAGCGAAGTTGATTGCGCTTGATGTAGAAGCTCATCGCTTAAAGCGTATTGAAGAAAATCTTGAGCGTTTGAATCAACAGGCGACGGTAGTCTGCGGTGATGCGACTGAACCAGAAACGTGGCTTGCAGAAATTGGGTTAAGTGGAAAGTTATTTGATCGTATTTTATTAGATGCACCTTGTTCCGCAACGGGAGTGATCCGACGCCATCCAGATATTAAATGGTTACGCCAAGAAACAGATATTGCTCAATTGGTTACTTTGCAAAGGCAAATCCTCAAAGCACTTTGGGAGAAATTAAAACCTAATGGTATTTTGCTTTACGCGACTTGCTCGGTGCTTCCCGATGAGAACAGTCAGCAAATACAGCATTTTTTAGCGGAAACACCCGATGCAGAATTAATGCCATTGCCGTTTGAACAAACGGAAAATACGATTGGAATCCAATTCTTACCACAAGAGAATGGCGGGGATGGGTTCTATTATGCAAAATTGAGAAAACGGTCAGCTTAAATGAATTTGCCTTTAATTGATGTCGTCATTCCTTGCTATAACGCGGAAAAAACGCTTGTTCGTGCAGTAGAGTCTGTGTTGCTGCAAGGTAATCTTGGCCGTCTTTGGCTGATTGATGATGCGTCTACAGATAATACATTTGAATTAGCCTTACAGCTTGCAGCGCAATATCCTGACAGAATTTCTGTCGAGAAAATGCCGAAAAATAGTAGTGTCGCGATGGCTCGAAATTGGGGCGCAATGCTCTCTGCTAAAAGTGTGGTCGATTTTGTTGCGTTTTTAGATGCGGATGATGCATACGAACCTGGAGCATTGGAAGTGGCTGCGGCAACATTTTATTTTCAGCCAGATACTTCGGTCGTGAGATTAGCATTAAAGCCGATAAATTTAGCCCAACGTTATGCGGAACACCCTAATTTTGATCAGGCATGGCAATATATGCGCATGACCTGCGGGGGAAATATCGTTTTCAATAAAGCTTTTTTCTTAGCGTGCGGCGGATTTCCAACACATCAATTATTTCAAGAGCTCGGCGGTGAAGATGGCGCTTTAGGCATTGCAACCACTAAAACGGCAAAAGTAGCCACATTATTTGAAGATGTAGGCGTATTACATTTTTGTCGTGAAGGGATGCATGCAGAACGTTTGCTCGATGGTCTGTTGTTTGGTAAACAAGATCCTTCGATTACTACAGAAAAAATGGCAGAAGCAGAACAAGTAACGGCGACCATTTGTCGCCGCATTGAAACATTAAAGTGCGGTCTAAATTCAGCTGAAATTGGCATCCGACCTTTGGTTGTGGAGAGAACAGAATGAAAATAATCATCTTAGGTGCAGGGCAAGTAGGCACAACACTTGCGGCAAATTTAGTGAGTGAAGATAACGATATAACACTAGTCGATAATGAATCTCAACATTTGCAGAATTTGCAAGATAAGCATGATTTACGCGTGGTTAAAGGTTCCCCTTCCTCACCAAAGATTTTGCGTGATGCCGGAGCCGCTGATGCAGACTTGATGGTTGCAGTAACGGCATCAGATGAAATTAATATGATTGCTTGCCAGTTGGGATATACCCTTTTCAATACCCCAACACGTATTGCGCGTATTCGTAATGCGGAATATTTGCGTGAGAAAGATAAATTATTTAATGATGAAAACGTACCAATCAATCATCTGATTTCGCCAGAGAACTTAGTCACAGATGAGATTACACGCTTAATTGCTTATCCAGGTGCGTTGCAAGTGGCGCATTTTGCCAAAAATCGAATTAGCATTGTGATCGTAAAAGCATATTACGGTGGTCCGTTAGTGGGCTATGCGTTATCGGCTTTTAAGGAGCATATGCCACATATTGATTGCCGGATCATTTCAATTTTACGTAATGATAAATTAATTCGCCCACAAGGTTCGACCATTATTGAGGCAGGAGATGAAATTACCTTCATTTGTGCGACAGAGCACATTAAAGCGGTGATGAGTGAGTTGCAACGCCTTGAGAAAACCTACAAGCGTATCATGATTGTCGGCAGCGGGAATATTGCCTCAGGTGTTGCAAAACAGTTAGAAGATAAGTATCAAGTGAAACTTATTGAGCGAGACGGTGAAAAAGCAAAAGTCTTGGCAGAGAAACTCTCTAAAACGCTTGTTTTCCACGGTGATGCTTCTGACCAAAATTTACTTTTTGAAGAGCATATTGAGAACGTCGATGTCTTTTTATCATTAAGTGCCGATGATGAGGCCAATATTATGTCTGCATTACTGGCAAAACGTCTTGGTGCTAAAAAAGCCATGGTACTGATTCAGCGCATGGCATATATCAATTTGATTCAAGGTGGAACCATTGATATTGCGGTTTCACCACAACAAGCAACAATCTCTGCTTTATTAGGGCATGTGCGCAAAGGGGATATCAAAAACGTGGCATCCTTGCGTCATGGTACTGCGGAAGCCATTGAACTTGTGGTACATGGCGATTCGACAACATCCAATGTGGTTGGAAGACAGATTGGCGATATTAAACTTCCAGTTGGTGCAATGATTGCAGCAATTTTACGTAAAAATGAGGTTATCATTGCACGTCGTCAGGTGACCATTGAAGAAGGTGATAGTGTCATTGTTTATATTAATGACAAGAAATCTGTGTCAGAAATAGAAAAATTATTCCAACCGAGCGCATTTTTTATTTAAATAACAATTTACTTTTTAATCTTAAAACCTATAATACGCATTCTTTTAATTTTTAAACCAATATAAAGGAATATTTATGAGTTTTATTAAAGAATTCCGCGAATTTGCAATGCGCGGCAACGTAGTAGACATGGCAGTCGGTGTGATCATCGGTGGTGCTTTTGGTAAAATCGTAAGTTCACTGGTCGGTGACGTAGCAATGCCTGTATTAGGTATTTTAACTGGTGGCGTAGATTTCAAAGATTTAAAAATCACGTTAGCAGAAGCAGTAGGCGACACTCCAGCAGTAACATTAAACTACGGTGTATTTATTCAAAACGTCTTTGATTTCATCATCATTGCATTCGCAATCTTCATGATGATCAAAGGTATCAACAAAGTGAAAAAACCAGTAGAAAAAGTAAAAGGTCCTTCACAAGAAGAATTACTTACTGAGATTCGCGATTTATTAAAAAAATAATAAGAATTTAATCTAAATAAAGAAAGGTTGGTATTTTACCAACCTTTTCTTTTACTTAAAATTTAAGCTTTGAGTAACAATGCAACGGCTTCGCAAGCAATACCTTCGCTTCTACCTGTAAAGCCAAGTTTTTCTGTTGTGGTTGCTTTCACGTTCACTTGCTCAATATCACAATGTAAATCTTCCGCAATCTTCGCTCGCATTGCATCGATATGAGGACGCATTTTAGGGGCTTGTGCAATAATGGTTACATCCACATTGCCCACCTTATAGCCTTTTGCTTGTACTTGGCGGAATGCTTCTCGTAATAAAACACGGCTATCTGCATTTTTATATTGCATATCGGTATCGGGGAAGAGTTTACCGATATCCCCTAATGCTGCCGCACCTAATAAGGCATCTGTTAAGGCATGTAAGGCAACATCACCGTCAGAATGAGCAATAAATCCAGTATGGTAAGGCACTTCAACGCCACCAATAATTAAAGGGCGATCTTCACCAAAGGCATGAACATCAAACCCATGTCCAATTCGTATCATAGCGTTTTCCTTGTTAAATAAAATTCGGCTAAAGCTAAATCTTCTGGACGCGTGACTTTAATATTATCACTTCGTCCTGCGATTAAGTGTGGTTGAAATCCCGCGAGTTCCATCGCAGAGGCTTCATCTGTAATATTGGCACCTTGAGAGAGCCCCTGTTCAAGCGCATTTCTTAATAGATCGCAACGGAAAAATTGAGGTGTTTGTGCAAGCCAAAGTTCAGTGCGATCTTCTGTTTTAATAATATCTTGTTGTTTATTCGCGCGTTTAATCGTATCGACTGCCGGAATGGCCAAAATAGCACCTTGTTCATCATCGATTTGGAGCAATTTATCTAAATCTTGATGTGTTAAACAAGGTCTAGCCGCATCATGCACTAACACCCATGCTTGGTTATTTTTAATTGCTTTTAGTCCATTTAGAACTGACTCAGCTCGTGCTTCTCCCCCTTCAACGAGGGTGATGTTTTGATGAGGAAATAAAGCCATTTCTGAAAGATAGGGATCATTTTTTCCTACTGCAAGAATAACGTGATTAATTGCAGGGTGGGATAGAATGACAGAGAGTGTATGTTCCAGAATCGTCTTGTCTAAAATTTTCAGATATTGCTTAGGTTTATTTGCTTGCATACGGCTTCCAACACCCGCAGCAGGTATGACGGCAATAATTTCGCGGCTCATTATTTATGCTCTTTGACGATGTGATAGAACACTTCGTTTGGTTTGACCATATCATGGCTCATGCGTGCACGTTCTTCAATAGATTCAAAGCCTTTTGTTAAGCCTTGAATTTCGGCAGAAATCATCTGATTTCTTTGTGAGAGCTTTTCATTTTCAGCTTTATTCTCTTTGATTTGAGCTGCGATATCTTTGTAATCAAAATATCCGTTTTTACCAAACCAAAGATCGTACTGAAATAGCACGAGAACACCCACTAAAATTCCAATGAAAAGACGCATAAATTACCTATTATTTCTGAAAACTTGGGATAGTTTACCGTGAAATACAGCGAAATGCGATGAAAAAGTGCGGTTAAAAATTAGATGATTTTGGAAAATGATTTCATCAGTCTTGTTGGATAACTTAAAAATAAAAAATGTGATCTATCTCACAAATTAGTTATAAAGTTTGATAAAGCCGTAGCCACTGCCTGAATAGGCTTGTTATACTTTTGTCTGTCATTATGACTTTTTAACAGAAGGAACAATCAATGAAAACAACATTAAAACTTACCGCTATTGCAGCGATGTCAGCATTTATTTTAACTGGTTGTGCGACTCAAGATAAGAGTGCAGAAGCGGATGCGCAGCTTCAACAACAAGCGGTATTAGGTCTTAACTGGATTCAACAATCAGGTGAATACCAAGCCCTTTCTTACCAAGCATACAATGCGGCAAAAGTAGCATTTGATCACGCTAAAGTGAAAAAAGGTAAGAAAAAAGCGGTTGTGGTGGATTTAGATGAAACCATGTTAGATAACAGCCCTTATGCTGGCTGGCAAGTGCAAAACAATAAGCCATTTGATGGTAAAGATTGGACTCGTTGGGTAGAAGCTCGTCAATCAGGTGTAGTACCAGGCGCAGTAGAATTCAATAACTATGTAAATACCCACGGCGGTAAAATGTTCTATGTGTCTAACCGCAAAGACAGCAATGAAAAAGCGGGTACGATTGATGACATGAAACGTTTAGGTTTTAATGGTGTTGAAGATTCAGCGTTTTACTTGAAAAAAGATAAATCACCAAAAGCAGCACGTTTTGAAGAAATTGAAAAACAAGGCTATGAAATCGTCGTTTATGTGGGTGATAACCTTGATGACTTCGGTGATGCAATCTATGGTAAACAAAATGCAGAACGTCGTGATTTTGTTGTTCAAAATAAAGCGAAATTTGGTAAAACATTCATCGTATTACCTAACCCGAACTACGGTGGCTTTGAAGGCGGCTTAGCAAAAGATTATTTCAAAGGCGATTCAAGCAGCAAAGTGAAAGCACGTTTAGATGCAGTTAAAGCTTGGGATGGTAAATAATTCCCTTCTTGAGATAAACAAACACCCGCAGAGATGCGGGTGTTTGTTTTAGTCAGAAAGTGCGGTCTATTTTCGCATCATTTTTTCTTTATGAGATGCGAAGTCCGCACCTTTCGCCAGCATACGAAGTTGTAAAATAACACGCTCTTTTAGTAAATCTTGTTCGGCCTTAGTCATATCTAAAGCATTGGAGCCAGCCGTGAATACGATGGTTACCATGCCTTCTGCCTGTACATAAGACACATATTGCGAGTAGTGATTTTTCTTTGCAATATATTCAGTCAATTCATCAATAAAGTGTTTGATTTCACGAGCGGCTGCGGTACGGAAAGCTTGAGAAGTACCCGAACTTTCACGTAAGAGCAAACGGAACACGTTGGTGCTGTGAGTGATAAATTCAAAAAAGGTTTCAACAGAAACACGGATGACACTGCCGCCTGCATCAATACGTTTACGAGCTTGGCGCATTAATTGACGGAGGGTTAAACCTGCTTCATCTACCATTTCTAATCCGAGCTCATCCATATCGCTAAAGTGGCGATAGAAAGAAGTGGGTGCAATGCCCGCTTCACGGGCAACTTCACGCAAGCTTAAATTAGAAAAGCTTTTTTCTGCATTCAATTGATTGAATGCGGCGTCAATTAAAGCTCGACGGGTTTTTTCTTTTTGAATTGCTCGAACACCAGCCATTGGGTTTCCTCAGCTTATGATAAATTATTTTTTATTCGCTAAAATCGATTTAACTCGTTCACTGACCGCACTTGCAACGCGTTCATAGCGATTACGTAATGGTGAACCTGGTCGGTAAACGAGAGCAATAGTACGAGACGGTTCTGGCGAATGACAAGGAATATATTTTACACCTGCACGTGTGCCTTCATTTAATACCGCAAGTTCAGGCATAAAGGTGATACCCGCATTGGCTGCCACCATATTGCGCAACGTTTCAAGGCTAGTGGCTTGGAAGTGAGAATCTTCTTTGGCACCAGCAGTGAAACAATAATCGAGTGCTTGATTACGTAAGCAGTGCCCGTCATCTAGCATGAGCATTTCTTGCCCTTTTAAAGTATTCATAGAAATTTTACTTTCTGAAGCCCAAGGATGTTGGTCGGATACAGCGAGTAACATTTTTTCATCAAAAATAGGCACTTCGATAAACGCTTCAGTTTCGGGTACGCGAGCCACAATCGCACAATCTAATCGACCAGTTTCTAATTGCTCTAATAATTGATGAGTTTGGGCTTCGTAAAGAAATACTTCTAAATCTGGGAAAGTTTCTTTCAATGTTGGTACAATATAAGGAAGTAGGTAAGGGCCAACAGTCGGGATTAATCCAATGTGTAATGGACCTGTCATTTCTTTACCTTGATTGCTGGCCATTTCTTTGAGTAATTTTACTTCGCGTAATACAGTGCGAGCTTGATCGACAAGTAACATACCAGATTGCGTGAAGAGTACTTTACGGCTAGTACGCTCAAGTAAAATAATGCCTAATTCATCTTCTAGTTTGCGAATTTGGCCACTTAAAGTAGGTTGGCTAACATTGCAAAAATCCGCCGCTCGACGGAAATGTTTAAACTCGGAAAGGGCTACTAAGTATTCTAAATCACGAATATTCATAGGGTTCTCACTTTATAGAATATGTCAATTAAAAGGATAGAATTAATTGATTATGACTATATCACAAAACTTTCTATAATGCCTATTAAGTTTTTAGGACTAATTAATTTAACTCACAGAGGAGACACATTATGTCTAATATGGAAGGAAAAAAAGTTCCACAAGTTACATTCCGCACTCGCCAAGGCGATCAATGGGTTGATGTGACTACATCTGAATTATTTGATAACAAAACTGTTGTTGTTTTCTCATTACCGGGGGCGTTCACGCCAACTTGTTCATCTTCTCACTTACCACGTTATAATGAACTTGCACCTGTTTTCAAGCAATATGGTGTGGATGATATTTTAGTGGTGTCAGTAAATGATACTTTCGTTATGAATGCCTGGAAAGAGGCAGAAGAAGCACACAATGTAAAATTCATCCCTGATGGTAATGGTACCTTTACTGAAGGTATGGGGATGTTAGTCGGAAAAGATGATTTAGGTTTTGGTAAACGTTCTTGGCGTTATTCTATGCTCGTGAAAAATGGCGTAGTGGAAAAAATGTTTATTGAACCAAATGAGCCAGGCGATCCATTTAAAGTATCTGATGCTGATACCATGTTGAAATATATTGCACCCGATTTCCAAGTGCAAAAATCAATCACCATTTTCACAAAACCAGGTTGCCCATATTGCGCGAAAGCAAAACAACTTTTACATGATAAAGGCTTAAGCTTTGAAGAAATCGTATTAGGTCATGATGCCACAATCGTGAGTGTGCGTGCAGTTTCTGGCCGAGCCACTGTGCCACAAATCTTTATTGGGGGTAAACACATAGGTGGTAGTGACGATTTAGAAAAATACTTTGCTTAATTGATTGTTAGGTAGGAAATTTTTTATATTTTTGATTATTAGGAACATAAGTTAAAAGGGAGCGAAAGCTCCCTTTTTGTTGTTTGTGATTTTGTTTTTATATTCTTAAGCATTAAAGCCAATGTAGCAAACTGAAACTAAAACAATGTAAAAAATGACCGCACTTAGTAGCAATAATTTTACGGCAAGTTTAGGTTTGTACTGATGTAATTTATAAAGTAAACGTGCAATCAAAACTAAAACAAAGGGATACACCCAAAAGATAATCGAGAAAAGATCGATCTGAAAATCGCTCAGTGTAGGGTTTTTCACAAAAGCAGTGGAAAGCAGAGAGGCCATCGGCCACAGTAAAATGGGTAAACAAAATGCCGCAAGTCCCCAAGCGAAGCCACTAAATCCTGTCGGCATAGTTTGTTTTTTCATAATGAACCTTATATGATTGACAAAAAATAAAAAGGAATATAACAAATGCCGTCTTTATTTGATAGTGAAACTGATGTGTCAGAAGAGAGAAAAGTATTGAAACGCACATTGAGCGCACAAAAAATCACGTTTATTTTGACCGCACTTTGCGCAGTGATTTATCTCTTGCAGAATGTCGGGTTTGAAGAGCCAATGATGGATTTATTCCATTATCCTGCTTATTCTTGGGAAGATCAGGAAATATGGCGTTATTTCACTCATGCTATCGTTCATTTGTCGGTACCCCATATTTTATTTAATCTTTCGTGGTTCTGGTTATTTGGTGGTGCGATTGAACGCCGATTTGGTTCTTTCCATTTTTTATTATTGGTCTTAGTGTCTGCCGCAGTGAGTGGCGCTGCACAGAATTACTTTACCGGTCCCGCCTTTTTCGGATTATCTGGTGTCGTGTATGCGGTGTTAGGTTATGTGTTGGTGGTGGACAAATTGCACCCGCATAGCTTTGACTTACTGGAAGGTTTTTTTACAATGTTACTGGTAGGGCTTGTATTTGGCTTTATTAGTCCGCTTTTTGGTATTAATATAGGCAACGCAGCTCATATTTCAGGCTTTATCTTAGGATTGGTTTGGGGATTTCTGCAGAGTAAAATTAATAGTAGAGCGTTTAGCTAATTCAACTGTATAGACATTTATATGAAACAATCATTACGCCATCAGAAAATTGTTGAGCTTGTGACGCAAAAAGGCTATGCCAGCACAGAAGAGCTGGTTATCGAATTAGAAGTTAGTCCTCAGACAATTCGACGCGATCTGAATATTCTTGCGGAGCAAGATTTAATTCGTCGTCATCATGGTGGTGCGGCACCTTCTTCTACCGCAGAAAATTCAGATTATATTGAGCGTAAACAATTTTTCCCTTCCCAAAAAAGTGCGATTGCCCGCAAAGTGGCGGAATGTATTCCAAATGGCGCCTCCTTATTTATTGATATTGGTACAACACCTGAAGCCGTGGCAAATGCCTTGTTAAATCATGAGCGTTTACGCATTGTGACAAATAATCTCAATGCTGCTCATTTATTACGTCAAAATGAAACCTTTGATATTACGATGGCGGGAGGTTCTTTGCGTAAGGATGGGGGAATTATTGGTGAGGCAACGGTTAATTTTATTTCGCAATTCCGTTTAGATTTCGGGATTCTGGGTATTAGTGCAATCGACCTTGATGGTTCATTATTGGACTATGATTATCATGAAGTCCAAGTGAAACGTGCCATTATAGAAAGTTCTCGTCAAACGTTATTAGCGACCGATCATTCAAAATTTTCTCGACAAGCCATTGTGCGATTAGGGGAGCTCAAAGACGTGGATTATCTTTTTACTGATGATGTGCCAAAACAAATTGAGGATTATTTAGAAAATAGCAATACAAAGTTAGTGATTTGTAAATAGTCTAAATAGGAAGTGCGGTCAAAAAAATAACCGCACTTTTTTGTAAGCATCCCTGCTTAGCCACTGCTGTTTCGACCAATTCAAAATTAACTCTATTCATGTCAACATCCTTATTGATATAAGATAAAGCTAATTTTGCTGCATATTAAATTGTTAAATTTTAGAGATAAAAACGGACGGCAAATCATTTGACTGCCAATTTTTATTTAGGACTACGGGGAAGGTTTGCTTGAAGCGTCAAGAAAGACAAGAGCTTGATAGATCAAGTAGAGCACATCGAGATCCCTCTCTAAATGTAATTTATTTATACTGCTATTTTTAAAAAAAGGGAATATTAAAATTACAAATATGTGATCGAGATCACAATTTAAATGCAAAAAGAAAGCCACTTATTTTGGTTTAGAAAATAAGCGACTATTTTACTGATTTTTTATCGATTTAAATTCACGGCCCCTTCGTAACCTAGCTGTCGCCAAGCTTCATAAATCGTCACTGCGACTGAGTTGGATAAGTTCATACTGCGGCTATTTGCAGTCATTGGGATACGGATTTTTTGCTCCATTGGCATGCTATCTAAAATAGACATGGGAATACCACGAGTTTCAGGGCCAAACATCAAATAATCCCCTAATTCAAATTGCACTTCACTATGTGCAGGGCCGCCTTTAGTCGTTAGCGCAAAAAGACGTTGTGGTTTTTCACTTTCTAAAAAGGCTTCAAAGGTTTTATGCTTTTTGATTTCGGCAAATTCATGATAATCCAAGCCGGAACGACGTAATTTTTTATCATCCCATGTAAAGCCTAGTGGTTCGATTAAATGAAGGCGAAAGCCAGTGTTCGCACAAAGACGAATAATATTTCCCGTATTTTGTGGAATTTCAGGTTCGTATAACACAATATCTAACATAATAATTTCCTAATCTTTTTGATACAGGCGGTAACTCACCATTCCTGTGGTTTTTTCTTTTAGTAATTGCCAATTGTCAGGCACGCTAAGCGGTTTGTCTTTTTCTGTTTCCACATAAATCAATGCATGAGGTAAGAGCCAATTCTTTTCCTCCAAGAGAGTAATTGCTTGTTCTGCTAAGCCAAAATGAAAAGGTGGATCTAAAAATACCACATCAAAGTGCGGTTGATTTTGCGCTTGTTTTAAAAATTCTAAGCTATTTTGATTGATTACCTGAGTTTGTTCACTCGTTGTTTTTAGTGTTTGCAAATTTTTCTTTAATTGATTTGCCACATTTTTATCTAACTCTAAAAACGTCACCTGTTTCGCTTGGCGAGAAAGCGCTTCAAAACCAAGTGAGCCACTGCCCGCAAAGCAATCAAGACAATGGCTATCCACAATATAAGGCATCAACCAGTTGAATAAGGTTTCTTTTACGCGATCGCCTGTTGGACGCAAACCTTTAGCATTTAAAACTGGTAATTTTCGCCCTCGCCAAAGACCTGCGATGATTCGAACTTCGCCTTTGGCGTTTTGAACTTGCATTTTTTTCATAAAGAAACAGATTTGTAGTGAAAATTGTGCTTAGTTTAGACGATTTTTTGTTAGAATAGTCAGTATTTTTACAGATTTGTGTTTAAGAGAAGAATTTATGTCAGAAGAAAAGAAAAAAGGTGGATTTTGGGCCTCTCTTTTTGGTCGCAATAAAAAGCAAGAAGAACAAAAAATTGAGCCAATTATTGAAGAGCCATCTGTCGAACCTGCCGATGTTTCATCTGAGGAAGAAATTGTTCACGCTGGAGAGAACATTCAATTAGAGCAAGTTGAACAGGAAGAATTACAGGAATTAGCTGAACAACTGCAACAAGATAAAGCAGAAGGGGGCGTTGTTGAGCATCTTGAACCTATCGTAGAACAAGTGATTTCACCTGAAAGTGCGGTCAATATTGAACCTGTTTTAGATACACCAGTGATTGAAACAATTGATGAAGAAACAGTAAAAACAGAAGAAATTGCTACCGTACTTCCTACGGAAGAGCCAACAGAAAGCATTATTGAACAAGATAATGTCATTGAAGATCTTCCTGTGGTTGAAGCCGAGATTGAATCTGAAATTGTTGACGATGTTAAAGACGAATTACGTTCAGATATCAATACCGAAACGCAAGAAAAACCAAGTGAAGGCGGCTTTTTCAGCCGTTTAGTTAAAGGTTTACTCAAAACCAAACAAAATATTGGTGCGGGTTTCCGATCTTTCTTTTTAGGCAAAAAAATTGATGATGATTTGTTTGATGAGTTGGAAGAGCAGCTTTTGATTGCCGATATTGGCGTGCCAACAACTAATAAGATTATTAAAAATTTAACGGAGCACGCAAGTCGTAAACAATTACAAGATGCGGAATTACTTTACCAACAGCTTAAAGTTGAAATGGCGGAGATCTTAAAACCTGTCGCGCAGCCGCTAGTTATTGATACGACTAAAAAACCGTATGTTATTTTAATGGTTGGCGTAAACGGTGTAGGTAAAACAACCACAATTGGTAAGTTAGCTCGTAAATTCCAAAATGAAGGTAAATCAGTCATGTTAGCAGCAGGGGATACTTTCCGTGCTGCAGCAGTCGAACAACTTCAAGTATGGGGTGAGCGTAACAATATTCCGGTAGTGGCACAAAGTACGGGTTCAGATTCAGCGTCAGTCATTTTTGATGCGATGCAATCTGCCGCAGCACGTAACATTGATGTTTTAATTGCGGATACGGCAGGACGTTTACAAAATAAAAATAATCTCATGGATGAATTGAAGAAAATTGTTCGTGTCATGAGAAAATATGATGAAACAGCACCGCATGAGATTATGCTTACGCTTGACGCAGGTACAGGACAAAATGCGATTAGCCAAGCAAAACTCTTTGATGAAGCAGTTGGGTTAACCGGTATTTCATTAACTAAGTTAGACGGCACAGCAAAAGGTGGCGTGATTTTCGCTATTGCGGATCAGTTTAATTTACCAATTCGCTATATTGGTGTAGGCGAAAAGATTGAGGATTTACGCGAATTTAATGCAGAAGAATTTATTGAAGCATTGTTTGTTCACGAAAATGAAGAATAAAAAGGAATAATAAAGTGATTCGATTTTCAAATGTCTCTAAAGCTTATCACGGTGCGACTCAGCCGGCCTTGCAGGGTTTGAATTTTCATCTTCCTGTCGGAAGTATGACTTATCTTGTTGGGCATTCGGGGGCGGGTAAAAGTACCTTACTTAAATTAATCATGGGAATGGAAAAGGCGAATGCCGGTAATATCTGGTTTAATGGTCACGATATTACGCGTTTGTCTAAATATGAAATTCCCTTTTTGCGCCGTCAAATTGGTATGGTTCACCAAGATTACCGTTTATTAACGGATCGTAGTGTGGTAGAAAATGTGGCGCTGCCATTGATTATTGCGGGTATGAACCCAAAAGAAGCGCATACACGTGCATTGGTTGCGTTAGATCGTGTGGGCTTACGTAGTAAAGCGAATTATATGCCGCCACAAATCTCAGGTGGGGAACAACAACGTGTAGATATCGCACGTGCAATCGTGCATAAACCGCAACTTTTATTAGCGGATGAGCCGACAGGCAACTTAGATGGAGAACTTTCTTTAGGGATTTTCAATCTTTTTGAAGAATTTAATCGTTTAGGCATGACAGTATTAATTGCAACACACGATATCAATTTAATTCAACAAAAACCAAAACCATGTCTTGTACTTGAACAAGGCTATTTACGCTATTAAGGATAAAAAATGACAAGACGTATTGATGCTTCTTTTGGCGTGCAAACTGCCTATACATTGCGTTCGGTTTGGAGCGATTTGTTAAAGCGTAAATTTGGTACATTGCTCACAATTCTTGTTATTGCCGTGTCTTTAACAATTCCAACGGTGAGTTATTTGTTATGGAAAAATTTACATTTAGCGACGACTCAATTTTATCCAGAAAGCGAACTCACAATCTACTTACACAAAAATTTAAGTGAAGAAGATGCTAACTTAGTGGTGGAAAAAATCCGTCAACAGGAAGGCGTGGAATCTTTAAATTATGTTTCTCGCCAAGAAAGCTTAAAAGAATTCAAAAGTTGGTCTGGTTTTGGTGAAGAATTAGAGATTTTAGATGATAATCCATTACCGGCAGTCGTGATGGTGAAGCCGTCTAAAGACTTTAATGCATCTGAAAAACGAGCAGAATTACGTACCAACTTAAATAAAATTAAAGGGGTGCAAGAAGTTCGTTTAGATAACGATTGGATGGAAAAATTGACCGCACTTTCGTGGTTATTTGCGCATGTGGCAATTTTCTGCACGGTTTTGATGACCATTGCGGTATTCCTTGTTATCGGAAATAGTATTCGCTCGGATGTCTATAGTAGCCGAGCAAGCATTGATGTGATGAAACTATTAGGTGCTACAGATCAATTCATTCTTCGTCCTTATCTTTATACAGGCATGATTTATGCGGTGTTGGGCGGATTGGTTGCAGCACTCTTTAGCAGTCTTATTGTAGGATACTTTACATCAGCGGTGAAATATGTAACGGATATCTTTGCGGTGACATTTGAGCTCAATGGATTAGGCATTGGTGAGCTAATCTTCTTATTAGTCAGCTGCTTGATTATGGGTTATGTTGGTGCATGGATTGCAGCAACAAGACATATTGCAATGTTAGATAACAAACTATAGATTTCATTTATATTAAAGTGTGGTCATTTTTTGTCGTGTTTTCATCTGAAAAACATTCGGGAAAATGACCGCACTTTTTTGTATGTGGAAATTAATTGAACAAAAAGCTTGCATAATTAGGTGTTTTTGTGTAATATCCACGGGCTTTCAGATATTGAAAGCCGTTTAATGTAATCATTTATTAAACGAGTATTACGATATGTAATACTAACAATGTTTCCGATTTGGAGACTATATAACAGGTAACTTACACCTCCTTTTCTATTTTGAAGTTAGAATTGTGATTGGTGTTAGTTTTTTATTAGCTAAATTTTATTGGAGCTCTGGTCTAATGCAGAACCAAAGAATCCGTATCCGCTTAAAAGCTTTCGATCACCGTTTGATCGATCAATCTACTGCGGAGATCGTAGAAACAGCTAAACGTACTGGTGCACAAGTTCGTGGTCCAATCCCTTTACCAACTCGTAAAGAGTGTTTCACCGTGTTGATTTCTCCACACGTGAACAAAGACGCGCGTGATCAATACGAAATTCGTACACACAAACGTTTAGTAGATATCGTAGAGCCAACAGAAAAAACTGTTGATGCATTAATGCGTTTAGATTTGGCTGCCGGCGTGGACGTGCAGATCAGCCTAGGTTAATTAAGAGGTTATTACAATGATTGGTTTAGTCGGTCGTAAAGTTGGTATGACCCGTATCTTCAATGAAGACGGTGTTTCTGTACCAGTTACCGTTATCGAAATCGAAGCCAACCGCGTAACTCAAGTTAAAACTCTTGAAAACGATGGCTATACTGCAGTTCAAGTTACTACTGGTTCTAAAAAAGCGAATCGTGTAACTAAACCTGAAGCAGGTCATTTCGTGAAAGCAGGTGTTGAAGCTGGTCGCGGTTTATGGGAATTTCGTACTGAAGGTGATGAATTCACTTTAGGTCAAGAAATCAATGTTGACATCTTTGCAGATGTTAAAAAAGTAGATGTTACTGGTACTTCTAAAGGTAAAGGTTTTCAAGGTGGTGTTAAACGTTGGAACTTCCGTACTCAAGATGCTACACACGGTAACTCTTTATCACATCGTGTACTTGGTTCTATTGGTCAAAACCAAACTCCAGGTCGTGTGTTTAAAGGTAAAAAAATGGCAGGACATTTAGGTGCTGAGCGAGTAACCGTTCAATCACTTGAAGTTGTTCGTGTAGATGCTGAGCGTAAATTGCTATTAGTAAAAGGTTCTGTACCTGGTGCTATCAATGGCGATGTTATCGTTAAGCCAGCAGTTAAAGCATAAGTCTAGGAGATAGAGATGGAATTACAAGTTGTAGGTGCAAATGCACTAACTGTTTCTGAAACTACCTTCGGACGTGAGTTTAACGAAGCTTTGATTCACCAAGTTGTTGTTGCTTATGCAGCAGGTGCTCGTCAAGGTACTCGTGCGCAAAAAACTCGTGCTGAAGTGTCTGGTTCAGGTAAAAAACCTTGGCGTCAAAAAGGTACAGGTCGTGCTCGTTCTGGTGATATTAAATCACCAATCTGGCGTTCTGGTGGTACAACCTTTGCGGCTAAACCACAAGATCACAGCCAAAAAGTGAACAAGAAAATGTACCGTGGTGCTATCAAAAGCATTCTTTCTGAATTAGTTCGTCAAGACCGTTTAGTTGTTGTTGAGAAATTCGAATTAGATGCACCAAAAACTAAAGTTTTAGTACAAAAATTAAAAGATTTAGCAGTTGAAGATGCATTAATTATCACAGCAAGTTTAGATGAAAATCTATTCTTAGCGGCACGTAACTTATATAAAGTTGATGTACGTGATGTTCAAGGTATCGATCCAGTTAGCTTAATCGCTTTCGATAAAGTGATTGTTACTGTTGACGCTGTGAAACAAATTGAGGAGATCCTAGCATGAGTCAAGAACGTTTGCTAAGCGTGCTGCGTGCACCGCATATCTCTGAAAAAGCAACTAACAATGCTGAAAAATCTAATACTGTTGTACTTAAAGTTGCTTTAGATGCGAACAAAGCTGAAATTGCTGCTGCTGTTGCTCAATTATTTGAAGTAAAAGTTGACTCAGTTCGTACTGTGGTTGTTAAAGGTAAAACTAAACGCCGTGGTAACAAAATGGGTCGTCGCAGCGACTGGAAAAAAGCTTATGTAACTTTAGCCGAAGGCCAAAACTTGGACTTCGTGGACAGTGCAGAGTAATCGGAGGAAATTAGAGAATGGCTATCGTTAAATGTAAGCCGACCTCCGCTGGTCGTCGTCACGTTGTTAAAATCGTGAACCCTGAATTACACAAGGGTAAACCTTACGCGCCTCTTCTAGATACTAAATCTAAAACTGGTGGTCGTAACAATTATGGTCGTATTACCACTCGCCACATCGGTGGTGGTCATAAACAACATTACCGTTTAATCGATTTCAAACGTAACAAGTTAGATATCCCAGCGGTTGTTGAGCGTTTAGAATATGATCCAAACCGTTCAGCTAACATTGCTTTAGTGCTTTATAAAGATGGTGAACGCCGTTATATCTTAGCACCTAAAGGTTTGTCAGTTGGCGATCAAATCCAATCTGGCGTTAACTCACCAATTAAAGTGGGTAACTCATTACCAATGCGTAATATCCCAGTTGGTTCAACAGTACATAACGTTGAATTAAAACCAGGTAAAGGCGGTCAAATCGCTCGTTCTGCTGGTGCTTATGTACAAATCATCGCTCGTGAAGGCAACTACGTAACTTTACGTTTACGTTCAGGCGAAATGCGTAAAGTATTAGCTGAATGTGTTGCTACAATCGGTGAAGTTGGTAACTCAGAACATATGCTTCGCGTATTGGGTAAAGCTGGTGCTAACCGTTGGAGAGGCATTCGCCCTACAGTTCGTGGTACTGCAATGAACCCAGTAGATCACCCACATGGTGGTGGTGAAGGTCGTAACTTTGGTAAACACCCAGTAACTCCTTGGGGCGTTCAAACTAAAGGTAAGAAAACTCGTCACAATAAACGTACTGATAAATTCATCGTACGTCGTCGTGGCAAATAATTTAAATTAATAAGAGGATAAGCCATGCCACGTTCTCTCAAGAAAGGTCCTTTCCTTGACCTACACTTGTTGAAGAAGGTAGAGAAGGCGGTGGAAAGCGGGGATAAAAAACCAATCAAAACTTGGTCCCGTCGTTCAATGATCATTCCTTCAATGATCGGATTGACCATCGCAGTCCATAATGGTCGTCAGCACGTTCCTGTTTATGTATCTGATGAAATGATCGGCCATAAATTAGGTGAATTTGCACCGACTCGTACATACCGCGGTCACGCGGCAGATAAGAAAGCTAAGAAATAAGAGGTAAATAGATGGAAACTATCGCAAAACATCGTTACGCTCGCACTTCTGCCCAAAAAGCTCGCTTAGTTGCCGATTTAATTCGTGGTAAAAAAGTTGCGCAAGCATTAGAAATCTTAACTTTTACTAACAAAAAAGCTGCGGCTTTAGTGAAAAAAGTATTAGAGTCTGCTATTGCTAACGCAGAGCATAATGATGGTGCAGATATCGATGATCTTAAAGTTGCTAAAATCTTCGTTGACGAAGGTCCTAGCATGAAACGTGTTATGCCACGTGCTAAAGGTCGTGCAGATCGTATTTTAAAACGTACTAGCCACATTACTGTGGTTGTGTCAGATCGTTAATAAGTAGAGGAATAGCAATGGGTCAAAAAGTAAATCCAAATGGTATTCGCCTAGGTATTGTAAAACCTTGGAACTCTACTTGGTTCGCGAATACACAAGATTTCGCCGACAATCTTGACGGTGACTTCAAAGTACGCAAATTCTTAAATAAAGAATTAGCAAACGCTTCGGTTTCACGCATTACTATTGAGCGTCCAGCGAAAAGTATTCGTGTAACAATTCACACAGCTCGCCCTGGTATCGTTATCGGTAAAAAAGGTGAAGATGTTGAAAAATTACGTAACGCAGTATCTCAAATCGCCGGCGTTCCGGCTCAAATCAACATTGCTGAAGTGAAAAAACCGGAATTAGATGCAAAATTAGTTGCAGACAGCATCGCTTCTCAATTAGAACGTCGCGTAATGTTCCGTCGTGCTATGAAACGTGCGGTACAAAGCGCAATGCGTTTAGGTGCTAAAGGTATCAAAGTTGAAGTTAGCGGTCGTTTAGGTGGTGCAGAAATCGCACGTTCTGAATGGTATCGTGAAGGTCGTGTACCTCTACATACTCTTCGTGCGGACATCGATTATAACACTGCAGAAGCTCATACTACATACGGCGTAATCGGCGTTAAAGTATGGATCTTCAAAGGTGAAATTTTGGGTGGAATGGCTGCAGTTGCGCAATCAGAACAACAACCTGCCGACAAGCCTAAAAAGGCTCCGCGTGGCAAAGGTCGTAAGTAAGGAGAAACGCTAAATGTTGCAACCAAAACGTACAAAATTCCGTAAAGTTCACAAAGGCCGTAACCGTGGTATCGCGGGTGGTACTGAAGTTAGCTTTGGTACATTCGGATTAAAAGCAGTTGGTCGTGGTCGTTTAACCGCTCGTCAAATTGAAGCGGCTCGTCGTGCAATGACACGTGCAGTTAAACGTCAAGGTAAAATCTGGATCCGTGTTTTCCCAGATAAACCAATTACTGAAAAACCATTAGAAGTCCGTATGGGTAAAGGTAAAGGTAACGTTGAATACTGGGTAGCCTTAATCCAACCGGGTAAAGTACTTTATGAAATGGATGGTGTGTCTGAAGAGATCGCAAGACAAGCATTTGCATTAGCAGCTGCTAAATTGCCAATCAAGACTACCTTCGTAACTAAGACGGTGATGTAATGAAAGCTCAAGATTTACGTACAAAAAGTGTTGAAGAGCTGAATGATGAATTGGTGAACCTTTTAGGTGAACAATTCAAATTGCGTATGCAAACAGCCACCGGTCAGCTTCAACAAACCCATCAGGCTAAACAAGTGCGTCGTGATATCGCACGCGTTAAAACCATTTTAACTGAGAAGGCGGGTGAGTAATGACTGATAAAATTCGTAGCGTACAAGGTAAAGTTGTTAGCGACAAAATGGAAAAATCTTTCGTTGTTGCTATTGAACGTAAGGTAAAACACCCGTTATACGGTAAATTTATCCGTCGTACAACTAAATTACACGTACACGATGAGAACAACGAAGCCAAATTAGGTGATGTAGTAGAGATTCGCGAATGTCGTCCTCTCTCTAAAACCAAATCTTGGACTTTAGTTCGTGTTGTTGAGAAAGCAGTTATTGCTTAATTAACAAATTAAAAATAAAAGCCAATGGTTTATACCGTTGGCTTTTTTCTTTCCAAAGTTTGCTAAAAAGTCATAAAAATTTGACCGCACTTTAAGCACTCTGACTTAAGCATAAAATTTTGATTGCGTTTCTTCCGTGATTTTGGTAAACTCGGCCACCTATCCATACCTTTCTAAGGTATGGATAGGTTCGTCCCGCAAGGGTGTATTATTAACTTAACGGAGCATAAAATATGATCCAAGAACAGACTATGCTGGATGTTGCCGATAACTCTGGTGCTCGCAGCGTAATGTGTATCAAGGTTCTAGGTGGATCGCACCGTCGTTATGCTGCTATTGGTGATATCATCAAAGTTACTGTGAAAGAAGCAATTCCACGCGGTAAAGTTAAAAAAGGTGATGTATTAAAAGCAGTTGTTGTGCGCACCAAGAAGGGTGTTCGTCGCCCAGACGGATCAGTCATTCGCTTCGATGGTAACGCTTGTGTAATTTTAAACAATAACACAGAGCAACCAATCGGTACTCGTATTTTTGGACCGGTGACTCGTGAACTTCGTTCTGAGAAATTCATGAAGATCATTTCTTTGGCACCAGAAGTACTGTAAGGAGAAGTGAGAAATGGCTGCAAAAATTCGTCAAAACGATGAAGTAATCGTACTTGCCGGTAAAGATAAAGGCAAGCGTGGCAAGGTAACTAAAGTGTTACCAAACGGTAAAGTGTTTGTTGAAGGTATCAACATCATTACTAAACATGAAAAACCAGTTCCTGCTTTAGGACAAGCTGGTGGTTTAGTGAAAAAAGAAGCGGCTATCGATGCTTCTAACGTTGCGATTTTCAATCCAAAAACAAACAAAGCTGACCGTGTAGGTTTTAGATTCGAAGACGGCAAAAAAGTACGTTTCTTCAAATCTAACAATGAAATTATCTAACAAACTGGAGTAATGCGATGGCGAAACTGCATGATTACTACAGAGATCAAGTAGTAAACGAGTTAAAAAATAAATTCGGCTACAAATCTGTCATGCAAGTCCCACGAATCGAAAAGATTACCCTGAATATGGGTGTGGGTGAAGCATTGACCGATAAGAAATTGCTAGACAACGCAGTAGCGGACTTAGCAGCAATTAGCGGTCAAAAACCTTTAGTAACTAAAGCTCGTAAATCTGTTGCTGGCTTTAAAATCCGTCAGGGATATCCAATCGGTTGTAAAGTAACACTACGCGGTGAGCGTATGTGGGAGTTCTTTGAACGTTTAATTACAATTGCTGTTCCACGTATTCGTGACTTCCGCGGTTTAAGTGCGAAATCATTTGATGGTCGTGGTAACTACAGCATGGGTGTGCGTGAACAAATCATCTTCCCTGAAATCGATTACGATAAAGTAGATCGTGTACGTGGTTTAGATATCACTATCACAACTACTGCTAAGAATGATGAAGAAGGTCAAGCACTACTTGCTGCCTTTAATTTCCCATTCCGTAAATAAGGCAGGTTATAATGGCAAAACAATCAATGAAAGCACGCGATGTAAAACGCGTTAAATTGGCTGAGAAATTCTTCGCTAAACGCGCAGAATTAAAGAAAATCATTTCTGATGTCAATGCCTCTGACGAAGATCGTTGGAATGCAGTGTTAAAGTTACAAACTTTACCACGTGATTCTAGCCCTAGTCGTCAACGTAACCGTTGCCGCCAAACTGGACGTCCTCACGGCGTTTTACGTAAGTTTGGTTTAAGCCGTATTAAGGTTCGTGAAGCTGCTATGCGTGGCGAGATCCCAGGCCTTAAAAAAGCGAGCTGGTAATATACCACTTTATTTTGGAATCGGAGAAAAAGTACAATGAGTATGCAAGATCCAATCGCAGATATGTTGACCCGTATTCGTAACGGTCAAGCTGCGAACAAAGTTGCAATCAATATGCCTTCTTCCAAGCTAAAAGTGGCAATTGCCAACGTATTAGCTGCTGAAGGTTATATCGAAAGCGTTAAAGTTTTAGAAGGTGCAAAACCTGAATTGGAAATTACTTTAAAATATTTCCAAGGAAAACCGGTTGTAGAAAGCATCCAACGTGTAAGCCGTCCTGGTCTTCGTATTTACAAACGTAAAGACGAATTACCAAAAGTTATGGGTGGTTTAGGTGTTGCTGTAATTTCTACATCTAAAGGTGTTATGACTGACCGTGCAGCTCGTCAAGCGGGCTTAGGCGGTGAGATCATCTGTTACGTAGCTTAATAAAGGGGTAGGAAAATGTCTCGTGTTGCAAAGGCACCTGTTAATATTCCTGCCGGCGTTGAAGTTAAACTCGACGGTCAGCTATTAACAGTAAAAGGTAAAAATGGCGAGTTATCTCGCACAATTCATAAATCAGTTGAAGTTAAACAAGATAATGGTCAATTTACTTTCACTCCACGTGAAGGTTTTGTTGAAGCGAATGCTCAATCGGGTACAGCTCGTGCATTAGTTAATGCAATGGTTATCGGTGTTACTGAAGGCTTCACTAAGAAATTACAACTAGTGGGTGTTGGTTACAGAGCTCAAATTAAAGGCAACGCAGTTGCATTAAGTTTAGGTTTCTCTCACCCTGTGGAGCACACTTTACCAGCAGGTATTACTGCAGAATGCCCTTCACAAACGGAAATCGTTTTAAAAGGTGCTGATAAGCAGTTAATTGGTCAAGTTGCAGCAGATATTCGCGCTTATCGCCGTCCTGAGCCTTATAAAGGTAAAGGTGTACGTTACTCTGATGAAGTAGTACGTATGAAAGAGGCTAAGAAGAAATAATTAAGGTAACACTATGGATAAGAAATCAGCTCGTATCCGTCGTGCAGCTCGTGCACGTCATATGATGAGAGAGCAAGGTGTAACTCGTCTAGTTATTCACCGTACTCCGCGTCATATCTACGCACAAGTTATTGCACCAAACGGTTCAGAAGTGCTTGCCGCTGCTTCAACTGTTGAAAAAGCAATTCGTGAGCAAGTTAAATATACCGGTAATAAAGATGCCGCAGCAGTAGTAGGTAAACTTGTTGCTGAGCGTGCATTAGCAAAAGGCGTTAAAGACGTTGCTTTTGACCGTTCCGGTTTTAAATATCATGGTCGTGTCCAAACTTTAGCGGACGCTGCACGTGAAGCTGGTCTACAGTTCTAATGAGGTAAATTGAGATGTCAAACATCGAAAAACAAGCTGGTGAACTGCAAGAGAAGCTAATCGCAGTAAACCGTGTATCAAAAACTGTAAAAGGTGGTCGTATTATGAGCTTTACTGCTTTAACAGTAGTAGGTGATGGTAACGGTCGCGTAGGTTTTGGTTATGGTAAAGCTCGCGAAGTTCCAGCAGCGATCCAAAAAGCGATGGAAAAAGCACGTCGCAATATGATTAATGTCGCTTTAAATGAAGGTACATTACAACACCCTGTTAAAGGCGTTCACACTGGTTCTCGCGTATTTATGCAACCAGCTAGCGAAGGTACAGGTATCATCGCAGGTGGTGCAATGCGTTCAGTGTTAGAAGTTGCTGGTGTACGTAACGTTCTTTCTAAAGCGTATGGTTCAACCAACCCAATCAACGTTGTTCGTGCAACTATTGATGCATTAGCAAATATGAAATCACCAGAAATGGTTGCTGCTAAACGTGGCAAAACCGTTGATGAAATTTTGGGGTAATTGATAATGGCTAAAACTATTAAAGTAACTCAAGTTCGTAGCGCAATTGCTCGTTTACCGAAGCACAAAGCTACCTTGCGTGGTCTTGGTCTTCGCCATATGCACCATACTGTTGAGTTAATCGATACTCCGGCAGTACGTGGTATGATTAACCAAGTTTCATACATGGTTAAAGTGGAGGAGTAAGAGAATGCGTTTAAATACTCTATCTCCGGCTGAAGGTGCTAAGCACAGTGCAAAACGCCTTGGTCGTGGTATTGGTTCAGGTTTAGGAAAAACTGGTGGTCGTGGTCATAAAGGTCAAAAATCTCGTACAGGCGGCGGTGTTCGCCGTGGTTTCGAGGGTGGTCAAATGCCATTGTACCGTCGTTTACCAAAATTTGGTTTCACTTCAATGAAATCAGCTGTAACTGCTGAAGTTCGTTTAAACGAATTAACAAAAGTTGAAGGAAATGTTGTCACTTTAGAAGCATTAAAAGCTGCAAACATTTTAACTAAAGATATTCAATTCGCTAAAGTTATCTTAGCTGGTGAGGTGAAATCTGCAGTTACTGTACGTGGTTTACGTGTAACTAAAGGTGCAAAAGCAGCGATCGAAGCTGCTGGCGGTTCAGTTGAGGAATAATTAGCAAATGGCTAAACAACCAGGTTATCAAAGCAGAAGTACTAATAGTGGTACTGGTGAACTGAAAAGCAGATTGCTTTTTGTATTAGGTGCACTTATCGTTTATCGTATTGGTTCTTTTATTCCGCTTCCTGGTATTGATGCCGCCGTGCTAGCTCAATTAGTTGAACAACAAAAAGGCACCATCATTGATATGTTAAACATGTTCTCTGGTGGTGCATTGAGCCGAGCATCAATTTTAGCATTAGGTATTATGCCGTATATCTCGGCATCTATCGTGATGCAATTGCTTGCTACGGTTTCACCTGCTTTAGCAGAATTGAAGAAAGAAGGCGCAGCAGGACAAAGAAAAATTACCAAGTATACTCGTTATGCAACGGTGGTTTTTGCTACTATCCAAGCTATCGCCATTTCTACTGGTTTACCGAATATGTTGCCGCAGTTAGTGCCAAATATCGGTTTTACTTTTTACTTCACTGCAGTAGTGAGTCTTGTGACCGGAACTATGTTCTTAATGTGGTTAGGTGAGCAAATTACTGAAAGAGGTATTGGTAACGGTATCTCAATTCTTGTTTTTGGTGGTATTGTTGCAGGATTGCCACATGCAATCATCGAAACAGTTGAGCAAGCTCGTCAAGGACAAATGCATCCTTTAGTTCTTCTACTAATCGCTGCTATTGTTTTTGCAGTAACTTATTTTGTTGTCTTCGTAGAACGTGGACAACGTAGAATTCGTGTTGAATATGCTAAGCGTCAACAAGGACGTCAAATTTTAGGTGGTCATTCAACTCACTTACCATTAAAAGTTAATATGGCAAACGTAATGCCAGCAATTTTTGCTTCGAGCATTATTTTATTCCCTGCTACATTGACACAATGGTTTGGTCAGAATGATAAGTTTGAGTGGTTAAATGACTTATCAATGTTGTTGAATCCTGGACAACCTTTATATCTTCTTGTTTATGCGGTGGCGATTATTTTCTTCAGTTTCTTCTACACTGCAATGCAATATAATCCACGTGATACAGCAGATAATCTAAAAAAATCTGGTGCATTTATCCCAGGAATTAGACCAGGTGAACAAACGTCGCGTTATATTGATAAAGTCATGACTCGCTTAACATTAATTGGCGGTCTTTATGTAACGTTCGTATGTTTGGTCCCTTACATTATGACATCAGCATGGGATGTTAAATTCTACTTCGGTGGTACTTCCTTATTGATCGTTGTTGTTGTAATTATGGATTTTATCGTGCAAGTTCAGAGTCACTTAATGTCGTCTCAATATGAATCTGCGTTAAAAAAAGCAAACCTTAAAGGTTTTGGACAGTAATTGTTCATTTAAGTAAAAAGGATAAGCAATGAAAGTTCGTGCTTCCGTTAAGAAGATGTGTCGTAACTGTAAAATTGTTAAACGTGAAGGTGTTGTTCGCGTATTATGCAGCGACCCTAAACATAAACAACGTCAAGGTTAATTAACATTTCTTCTTGCAAAGAACCGGTTGAGTAGTTATACTACTCAACTCATTTATGTCCTTGGTATTCTGTTTGAGTATCCTGAAAACGGGCTTTTCAAGATCAGAATACCAAATTAGTTAAAATAATAGGAGTGCATAGTGGCCCGTATTGCAGGCATTAACATTCCTGATCACAAACACGCTGTAATCGCTTTAACTGCAATTTACGGTATCGGTAAAACTCGTTCTAAAAGCATTTGTGCTGCAGCGGGTATTGCTGAAGATGTTAAGATCAGCGAATTGTCTGAAGAGCAGATTGACAAACTGCGTGACGAAGTTGGTAAATTTACCGTTGAAGGTGACTTACGTCGTGAAGTAACACTAAACATCAAACGTCTTTTAGACTTAGGTTGTTACCGTGGTTTACGTCATCGTCGTAGTTTACCGGTACGTGGTCAACGTACTAAAACTAATGCGCGTACCCGTAAGGGTCCACGTAAGCCGATCAAAAAATAGTCGGGGTAAATAAAGAATGGCTAAAACACCAGTTCGTGCACGTAAACGTGTAAAAAAACAAGTTGTAGATGGCGTAGCACACATTCACGCATCTTTCAATAACACAATCGTTACCATTACTGACCGTCAAGGTAATGCTTTAGCTTGGGCTACAGCAGGTGGTTCAGGTTTCCGTGGTTCTCGTAAATCTACCCCGTTCGCTGCACAAGTTGCTGCAGAACGTTGTGCTGAAATCGTTAAAGAATTCGGCTTAAAGAACTTGGAAGTTATGGTTAAAGGTCCGGGTCCGGGTCGTGAATCAACAATCCGTGCATTAAATGCAGCGGGTTTCCGTATCACGAACATCACTGATGTGACTCCGATTCCTCATAACGGTTGTCGTCCACCGAAAAAACGTCGTGTTTAATGGCGTAATAGGATAGTTGGAGAAAGAAAATGGCAAGATATTTGGGCCCTAAACTCAAGCTCAGCCGTCGTGAAGGCACTGATTTATTCCTTAAATCAGGTGTGCGTGCGATTGATTCAAAATGTAAAATTGATACAGCACCAGGTCAACACGGTGCTCGTAAACCGCGTTTGTCTGACTATGGTAGTCAATTACGTGAAAAACAAAAAGTTCGTCGTATCTATGGTATTTTAGAACGTCAATTCCGTAACTACTATAAAGAAGCAAACCGTTTAAAAGGTAATACTGGTGAAAACTTACTAGTATTATTAGAAGGTAGATTGGATAACGTTGTTTATCGCATGGGATTTGCTGCAACTCGCGCAGAAGCTCGTCAATTAGTGAGCCACAAAGCGATTGTCGTGAATGGTCGTGTTGTAAATATCCCATCTTTCCAAGTTTCTGTAAATGATGTCGTTGCTGTTCGTGAGAAATCTAAAAAACAAGCACGTATTAAAGCATCATTAGAATTAGCAGAACAAAGAGAAAAACCAACTTGGTTAGAAGTTGATTCTGCGAAAATGGAAGGTGTGTTCAAACGTGTTCCTGAACGTTCTGATTTATCAGCAGACATTAACGAACATCTGATCGTTGAGCTTTACTCTAAATAATAGTTAAGCTTAAAAGCAAAGAGAGGATAAAATGCAGGGTTCTGTTACAGAATTTTTAAAACCACGCTTAGTAGATATCGAGCAAATTAGCTCTACTCATGCTAAGGTGATCTTAGAACCGTTAGAGCGTGGCTTTGGTCATACTCTAGGGAATGCATTACGTCGTATCCTTCTGTCTTCAATGCCAGGTTGTGCTGTAACTGAAGTAGAAATTGATGGCGTACTGCATGAATATAGTAGTAAAGAAGGTGTTCAGGAAGATATTCTTGAAGTTCTTTTAAACCTTAAAGGTCTAGCGGTTAAAGTACAGAATAAAGATGATGTTATTCTGACATTAAATAAATCTGGAATTGGCCCTGTTGTTGCAGCTGATATCACCCATGATGGTGATGTTGAGATTGTTAATCCATCACATGTAATCTGTCACTTAACAGACGAAAATGCATCTATTAATATGCGTATTCGAGTTCAACGTGGTAGAGGTTATGTACCTGCATCTGCTCGTACTCATTCACAAAATGAAGATCGCCCAATCGGTCGTTTATTAGTAGATGCTTGTTATAGTCCTGTTGACCGTATTGCTTATAATGTTGAAGCAGCACGTGTTGAACAGCGTACTGACTTAGATAAATTAGTTATTGAGTTAGAAACTAACGGGACTATTGATCCGGAAGAAGCAATTCGTCGTGCAGCAACAATTTTAGCAGAGCAACTCGATGCATTCGTTGATTTGCGTGATGTTCGTCAACCTGAAGTCAAGGAAGAAAAACCGGAATTTGATCCGATTTTATTACGTCCTGTAGACGATTTAGAGTTGACAGTTCGTTCTGCTAACTGTTTGAAAGCAGAAACAATTCACTATATCGGTGACTTAGTACAACGTACAGAAGTTGAGTTATTAAAAACGCCTAATCTTGGTAAGAAATCGCTTACTGAAATTAAAGATGTTCTCGCTTCACGTGGCTTGTCACTTGGTATGCGCCTTGAGAATTGGCCACCAGCAAGTATTGCTGAAGACTAGTTTGGTCATAGGTTAAGATTTTTCTGAGAAGGATAAGATCATGCGCCATCGTAAGAGTGGTCGTCAACTAAACCGTAATAGCAGCCATCGCCAAGCGATGTTCCGTAACTTAGCAAGTGCTTTAGTTAGTCATGAAATCATCAAGACTACTTTACCAAAAGCTAAAGAATTACGTCGTGTAGTTGAACCGTTAATTACATTAGCAAAAGAAGATAGCGTTGCAAACCGTCGTTTAGCATTCGCTCGTACTCGTAACATCGAAACTGTTGCGAAATTATTCAATGAATTAGGTCCACGTTTTGCTCAACGTGCAGGTGGTTACACCCGTATCTTAAAATGTGGTTTCCGTGCAGGTGACAACGCTCCAATGGCATACATTGAGTTAGTTGATCGTCCAGAAGTTGCAGAAGCAGCAGCGGAATAATAATTTGTTATAAAATAAAAAGGCTCACATCAGTGAGCCTTTTTTATATCTTGTTTTTCTAAAATTCAGCTTTAGCTCTGAATGTCATTTTTTCACCTGTAATAGGGTGCGTAATCGTAAGTTCTTCTGCATGTAAGCATAAGCGAGGTGACATCGATTTAGCTTGTGGGTGAGCATAAAACTTGTCCCCTAAAATGGGATGTCCAAGCGCGAGCATATGTAAACGAAGTTGATGCGAACGTCCTGTGATTGGTGTCAGTTTCACTCGAGTACAGTTAGTTGGTAACCGTTCTAAAACTTCATAAAAAGTGACCGCTCTTTTGCCAAATACAAAATCAATGCGTTGACGAGGGCGATTTTCCCAATCACAAATCATAGGAAGATTAATTTCCCCACTATCTTGTTCTAAGTGTCCCCATACTAAAGCTTGATAATATTTCTTTGGCTCACGTTCACGGAATTGACGTTTCAATTCTTTATCTGCCACTTTACTTAATGCAAATAGAATAATCCCACTTGTGGCCATATCTAAACGGTGTGCAGGTTCACAAAATCCAAATTTCTCTTTTACTCGGCTCATTGCACTATCGTAGTATTCAGGTTGATTGCCAGGAACTGAAAGTAAACCGCTTGGTTTATTTACCACGCAGATATGATTATCTTGATAGATAATATCTAAATACGGTTCTAAAGGGGGATGGTATTCAATAAGTGCCATATTATTCCTTGTTTGTCACTATTACCCGAAGGCTATCTAATCGCCAGCTTGCTTTACTTAACTCTTCCAGCGAAAGCGCGCGTTGTTTTTCTAATACATCAATTTCCGCCTGGCGAATATTTTTATTTACTGCTTTCAAGGCGATAAGTCGATTGAGTTCATTGCTCAATGTTTGATCGGCTAATCTACTGGCTTCTTGAATTTGAGCTTGTGCGATTTCGGTCATTTTGTGATCGCCTAGTTTAATTAATTGCTCAATATTTGGACGAGCCATTTTGACCATTTTATTCGCAATGTCTTTGCCTAGCGGCTTAAGTTTATTTTGCAATGTATCAAAATTAACTTGTCCGGCGAGATCGTTTCCTTTGCTATCCAGTAATAAGCGAACAGGTGTAGGTGGAAGAAAACGATTCAGTTGTAAACCTTTTGATGATTGGCTTTCAATCATATAAATCAATTCAATCAGCAGCGTGCCAGCTGGTAGCTGTTTATTGACTAATAATGCCATTGATGCTTTGCCAATGTCACCAGAAGCGATTAAATCAATGCCTTGGCGTATCATTGGATGATCCCAAGTAAGAAATTCTAATTCCTCACGCGCAAGAGCAAGTTGTCGGTCAAAAGTTACTGTGACACCTTCTTCTTTTAGTCCTGGAAAATCAGGAACAAGCATGGTGCCCGTTGGCGTGATAACAATGCTGCTTTCACCTAAATCATCTTGCTCTACGCCAATAATATCAAATAAATTCAGTGCAAAATCGACTAATTGTGGCGAATTATCGGTTTGAGCAATTTCTGACGCAAGTCGTTGTGCCTTTTCTCCACCATTAGAATTTAATTCTAACAAACGATCACGCCCTTTCTCTAAGGCTAAGCGCAATATTTTTGCTTGTTTTTGCGTTTGGAGAATGAGTTGCTCAAAATCCGCTTTGTTTTCTGACCGCACTTTTAATAAAGCTTCATATTGTTCAAACAATGTCATACCAATAGGGCAAGTTTGTTCAAAAGCATTTAATCCTTCATGATACCAGCGTGCTAAATCTTGTTGTGCAGAACCTGCGAGGATGGGTACGTAAATTTGTACATCTCGCGTTTGTCCAATACGATCTAAACGGCCGATACATTGCTCAAGTAAGTCTGGATTCTCTGGTAAATCGAAGAGTACGAGATGACAAGCAAATTGGAAATTTCTGCCTTCAGAACCAATGCTTGAACTCAGTAAAACTTGAGCGCCATTATCGGTATCGGCAAAATAAGCTGCCGCACGATCTCGTTCAATAATTGACATTCTTTCATGGAAAACAGCACTACGAATGGCTTCTTTTTCTCGTAAAACTTGCTCAAGTTGAATTGCCGTTTGTGCTGTTTTACAAATGACTAAGATTTTTTCATTTCGGTGTGATTTTAGAAAATCAATTAACCAATGAATTTTTTCGTCTACTTCAGACGCATCAATCGTTATTTGATGGTAAACCCGATGCGGGAAACCTTTCACCCCTTGGCGTGTATTGCGAAATAAAATACGGCTTGTGCCATGTCTGTCGATGAGATTTTGAATGAGTTCTTGGCGTGCCGCTTGCTTTTCGTCGTCATTATGACAGTCTAAGGCTTTGAATAATGGTTCGACATCCTGCTCATTGAGTAAATCAGAAATATGATTTTTTTCGACCGCACTTAGCGGCTTCTCTGAGAGTAAAGATTGCACCGCATCCGCAACAGGTTGGTAATTTTCCTGTTCTTTTAGGAAAGCTTGGTAATCATAAAAACGCTCAGGATCAAGCAAGCGCAAGCGTGCGAAATGGCTTTCTAAACCTAGTTGTTCAGGCGTGGCAGTGAGTAATAAAACAGACGGAATACCCTTCGCTAATTGTTCCACCAATAAATAAGCGGTACTTGGTGCATTTTCAGACCAAGCCAAATGATGCGCTTCATCGACAATTAAACAGTCAAATTCAGCTTCAATGGCTTGTTGTACGCGATGAGGATGTGCTTTTAACCAATCTAATGCGCAGATAATTAAGCTTTCCGTGCTAAATGGATTGATGGCTTGTTCGGCAAAATCTTCACAACGTTCTTCATCAAATAATGAAAAATGTAGATTAAAACGACGAAGCATTTCCACAAGCCATTGATGTTGTAAGGTTTCCGGTACAATAATTAACACACGTTGTACTTTTTCAGCAAAAAGCTGGTTTTGCAAAATCATCCCCGCTTCAATGGTTTTGCCTAACCCCACTTCATCCGCTAAGAGTACGCGAGGATTGATACGATTTCCTACCTCTTGCGCAATATGAAGCTGATGAGGAATTAAACCCGCACGATTGCCTCGTAAGCCTCGTAAAGGCGATTGAAATTGAGCTTGTTGATGCAGAAGGGTTTGATAGCGCAACGCAAAATGTTCACTGCGATCAATTTGTGATGAAAAGAGGCGATCTTTCGCTTGGCTAAAAGATATTATCGGAGAAAGTTCTTTTTCATTGACGATAACATCTTCGCCTTGTGCATTTTTGACTAAATAAAATAAGAGACCATTCATTTCTTGAATATCAAGGACTTCACCCTGCCAACCTGCTTGGTGATGAAGTTGTTCCCCTTTATTCAATGCAATTCGGGTTAAGGGTGCTTGCGCTACCGCATAAATTCGGGTTTCATCTGCGGCAGGAAAGTGAAGGGTAACCGTGCGAAAATCTAAGGCAGTAATCATTCCTAATCCAAGGCTATTTTCTGTTTCGCTAATCCAACGTTGACCGATTGCAAATAACATCATGTTTCTCTTAATGAATCTCTTAAAATGGGGCGATATTGTAGTCTGATTATAAGGGAATGCAAGGCGCACACGAGTAAAAGCATGAAAAATAAAGTGTGATTTTTCTCACAATAATTAAATTAAATGTCACCTAAGCTTTACTTTAAAAAAGTGCGGTGTAAAAATGACGTACTTTTTCATAAAACAGGAGTGTTCCATGAATTGGACAGAACGACTTAAAGAAGAATTTTTATCCGGTTGGAAGCCTTTTGAAGTGGCGTGGATAGTTATTTTTCTTGCTGCACAAATTATTGCTTATGTTCTTGCGCCGGATAGCCCATTAGGCATGATTTCGGGGATTGCTGGTATTCTCTGTGTGGTATTGGTGAGTAAAGGGAAAATTAGCAACTATTTCTTTGGGCTTATTTTTGCTTACACCTATTTTTATGTCGCCTGGGGAAACAATTTCCTTGGTGAAATGAATACGGTGCTCTATGTGTATATCCCATCACAATTTATCGGTTATTTTATGTGGAAACAACACATGCAAAACGATAATGGTGGTGAAAGTGTAATTGCAAAAGCCTTAACGCCAAAAGGTTGGGCAATTTTACTCGTGAGTGTTGGGATTGGTACTTTTTGCTTTGTTCAAGCCTTAAAAGCGGCAGGCGGGAGTTCTACAGGATTAGATGGTTTAACCACGATTATTACCGTAGCAGCGCAATTATTGATGATTTTACGTTATCGTGAGCAATGGTTATTGTGGATTGTTTTAAATGTGCTTTCCATTTTGCTTTGGGCAGAACAGCCGGCAATGTACTTGATGTATAGTGCTTACTTACTTAACTCATTATACGGTTATTACAACTGGACGAAACTCGTCAAAGCGGAAAGTCACTAATCACATTAATTAAAAAGGGCATAGTAATATGCCCTTACATTTTTAAATAAAATGCCTTCGTCAACGCAATAAATTCCTCTGTGTACTGATTGTTTTCATCATAAATCACCAAGCTATCTTTTACCTGTGGTAAATGCTCTCGGCTAAATGTGAGTAACATCCGTTGTGGATCTTTCCCTGTCTTTGTAATAACATCAGTCTGCTTGATGCAATAAAGTGCGGTTGAATTTATCAATATTTTTCCCGCCTCATGAGGCAAGATAAAACTGATCTTTCCTTTTTCGGATAAACAACTCGCCGCCCAATTTAACCAATCTAAATGGCTTTGTTGAACATAACGGGCAAGGGCTCGTTCGTCATTTTTACACTCTACACCTTGTGCAAAATAAGGTGGGTTCGCCACAATTAAATCAAATTGATGCGCTGTTTGTTGGCAATAAGCTTGCACGTCTTGGCGTGTTAAATGAAGACGATTGTGCCATGGCGAAGCCTTGAAGTTTTCTTGTGCTTGTTGTGCTGCAAGGGGATCAAGTTCAACGGCTTCAATTTGGCAATGCTCATGACTTCGTTGGGCAAGCATTAATGCAACCAAGCCTGTGCCAGTCCCCATATCAAGAATACGCTGACAATCAGACACATCCGCCCAAGCACCCAGTAAAATGCCGTCAGTGCCGACTTTCATTGCACAATGTTGTTGATTAATATGGAATTGTTTGAAGGTAAAGCTGCTCATAAAATCTTGCGGAAAATGACCGCACTTTCAGGTATAATCAGCCCCAATTTTAACAAATTAACGCAAAATAATGAATTTATCCCCATTTGAAGAATTCGATCTTTCCCCTGAATTATTAAAAGCCTTAGAAAAGAAAGGCTACACTCGCCCAACAGCCATTCAATTAGAAGCGATTCCTGCTGCTATGGAAGAGCGTGACGTGCTCGGTTCTGCACCAACAGGCACAGGCAAAACAGCTGCATTTTTATTGCCGGCAATTCAGCATTTATTGGATTATCCTCGTCGTAAACCAGGCGCACCTCGCATTTTAATTTTAACGCCAACCCGTGAATTAGCGATGCAGGTTGCAGAGCAAGCGGAAGAGTTGGCACAATTCACGCATTTGAAGATTGCAACCATTACTGGCGGTGTGGCGTATCAAAATCATGGGGAAGTATTTAATTCAAATCAGGATATCGTGGTGGCAACACCAGGGCGTTTATTGCAATACATCAAAGAAGAAAACTTTGATTGTCGTGCGGTAGAAATGCTGATTTTTGATGAAGCAGATCGCATGTTGCAAATGGGCTTTGGCCAAGATGCGGAGAAAATTGCCGCTGAAACGCGTTGGCGTAAACAAACGCTCCTTTTCTCAGCGACATTAGAAGGGGAGCTATTAGTTGATTTTGCCGATCGTTTATTAAATGACCCAGTCAAAATTGATGCTGAGCCAAGTCGTCGTGAACGCAAGAAAATCAACCAGTGGTATTATCACGCCGATAGCAATGAACATAAAATTAAGTTGCTTTCGCGTTTTATCGAAACCGAAAGCGTGAGTCGCGGCATTGTGTTTGTCCGTCGTCGCGAAGATGTACGAGAACTTTCTGAAACCTTGCGTAAACGTGGCATTCGTTCTACTTATTTAGAAGGCGATATGGCACAAACTCAACGTAATAATGCTATTGATAAACTGAAATCGGGAGTGGTTACTGTGTTAGTGGCCACTGATGTGGCTGCTCGCGGGATTGATATCGATGATGTGACACATGTCATGAACTTCGATTTGCCTTACAGCGCAGATACGTATTTACATCGTATTGGTCGTACGGCTCGTGCAGGGAAAAAGGGTACTGCTGTTTCTTTTGTGGAGGCTCATGATTATAAATTGCTCGGTAAAATTAAGCGCTACACGGAAGAACTGTTGAAAGCACGTATTTTAGAAGGATTAGAGCCTCGCACTAAACCACCGAAAGATGGGGAAGTAAAATCCATGTCTAAAAAGCAAAAAGCGCGTATTAAAGAAAAGCGTGAAGAAAAGAAAAAATCAGAGGTGAAGAAGAAAGCCAAACTTCGTCATAAAGATACGAAAAACATTGGTAAACGTCGTAAACCAAGCGCAGAAAAAACAGCCGAGGAATAATAAAAAACAACCGCACTCATTAAGTGCGGTTATTTTTTTGACTATTTATTGACTTGACTACCGATTACGCCACCTAATGCGGCACCGCCTAATGTGGTTGCGGTATTACCACCAAGCATATAGCCTGCTGCGCCACCGATAGCTGCGCCAGTTGTTGTATTTTTTTGAGTACGACTCATATTTCCACATGCTGCAAGAGAAATAACAGTCATCGCGATAAGAAATGATTTTCCAATTAATTTCATAGGATCTCTCCGTGTTTAACATATAAAACTATCCATTGTGATAGTAATCCATAAGACAAATAGAGATGAGTGAAAGTTCAGAAAAATGCGTTTTTCGGTATTTTTCTGAACAATTAAATATCTTGAATGTTAATCTTTAGCTTGATCTAATACTTTAGCAACCACTTTCAAATATTCAATTGCCAAACTATGATGCCCTGTACTGGCATTAAACACTAAATCTTCACTTAATACGCCACAAGGCATATCCTCTGGGATTTTACCGTCCTCATAAGCTTGATAATCTTCTCGCCAGTCACCATCAAAATAATAGTGTTCTAAGGTTTTCATTTTGGGTAAGAAGGCTTGCCATTTTTCAAGAAATTGTTCCGCGTCAGCTAAGAAACTCTCCGCTTCATTGAGAAGGTTTTCCATTTCTGAAATTTTATCTAAGCGTGATTGAGGTAACATAGCTTTCTCCAAAATAAGGTAAAAATAAGCCGCACTTTATGCGAACAAAGTGCGGTAAGTTTATCATACGTTTTTAGACTTACACATCATAAGTCGTTGATGCGGTATTACCGCCACGACCGGTCCAGTTGGTGTGGAAGAATTCGCCACGTGGTTTGTCAGTACGCTCGTAAGTGTGCGCTCCAAAGTAGTCACGCTGAGCTTGCAGAAGATTTGCTGGTAAGCGAGCTGACGTGTAGCCGTCTAAGAAGGTAATCGCAGACGCCATACATGGCATTGGAATACCCACTTCGATAGATTTTGCCACCACTTTACGCCAGTCACTTAATGCGTTTTCTAAAATGCCTTTGAAGTAACTATCTGAACCTAAGAAGATTAAATCTGGATTTGCTTCATATGCATCACGAATGTTACCTAAGAAACGGCTACGAATGATACAACCTTCACGCCATAATAACGCCGTTGCACCGTAGTTAATATCCCAACCAAATTGTTCAGAGGCTTCACGAATAAGCATAAAACCTTGTGCGTAAGAAATGATTTTTGAAGCCAATAATGCTTTACGCACCGCTTCAATCCAAACTTTTTTGTCACCTTCAACTGGAGTAACAGTTTTATTGAATAATTGATTTGCTGCAACACGTTGATCTTTAAATGAAGAAACACAGCGTGCAAAGACGGATTCAGTGATTAAGGTTAATGGAATACCAAAATCTAAGGCGTTGATACCCGTCCATTTACCTGTCCCTTTTTGGCCAGCTGTATCTAAGATTTTTTCTACTAACGGCTCACCGTCGGCATCTTTATACCCAAGAATGTCAGTGGTGATATCGATTAGATAACTATCAAGTTCAGTTTTTTTCCATTCTGAGAAGATGGCTTGCATTTCGTCATAACTTAAGCCTAAACCTTCTTTTAAGAATTGGTAAGCTTCACAGATTAATTGCATATCGCCATATTCGATACCGTTGTGAACCATTTTCACAAAGTGGCCAGAGCCTTCACCGCCAACCCAGTCACAGCAAGGCTCACCTTGTTCGGTTTTAGCAGAGATTGCTTGGAAGATAGGTTTAACATATTGCCATGCTTCTTGATTACCGCCTGGCATGATGGATGGTCCATGACGCGCACCTTCTTCACCGCCAGAAACACCCGAACCGATAAAGCGGATGCCTTTTTTAGCCAATGCTTTTACACGACGGTTGGTATCTGGGTAGTTTGAGTTACCGCCATCAATAATGATGTCGCCTTCTTCTAAGTGCGGTAATAATGCCTCAATGAATTGATCCACCACATCACCCGCGCGCACCATTAACATCACTTTACGTGGTTTTTCTAATTTAGAAGCTAAATCTTCTAATGAGTATGCGCCGATAATGTTGGTGCCTTTTGCCGCACCTTGCAAAAATTCATCCACTTTTGACGTGGTACGGTTATATGCCACAACTTTAAAGCCATGATCGTTCATATTTAAAATGAGGTTTTGCCCCATTACGGCTAAGCCGATAACACCGATGTCGCCTTTTACTGACATTGTTTTCTCCTGTTGATAAGAGGAATCGCCTACTGTAATTTGTTATGATGTTACTGGTAGGCTAATCCTATATTGTGTTTAATTTGATTATTTTTGCATAATGTAATGCATTTCTACATTTTTCGCTTTTGCTGCTTTTCCTAGATCTGCTTTATCGCTTTCACTATCTCCAACAAGGTATAAAGATACATCTTTGCCGACCTTTTCTGCATTATTTAGTCCATACATAGCAACTGCTTTATTCACAGATTGACTGTTCCCTGCAATTCCGATATGTAAATTATCTGTAGCTAAAAGAGATACGAGTCGTTTTCCTGAAGTACCACCTGCGGTTCTAATCGTTGCTACAAGCATTCCATTTGAAACTGGGTTTCCTGCTTCTGGAACTTGAAGCATTACTGAGCGATTATCTTTTGGCATTTGTGCCGCTAACTGATTTAAAGATGGCCCAGATGAACAAGCAAATAACAAAGTTGAAGTAAGTAGTACAAACAATTTTTTCATTTTTGTCTCCATATCATTCTAATAAATTAACTCTTCATCCACGCACTCATGTGTTGCGTAAACCCAATATGCGGATAGTAATCCACCGCTTGCGGAGCAGATAAAAGCACAATTTTTGCTTGAGGATGTAAGGCTTGTTTAGTATGTTCAATTAACTGTAAACCGATACCTTGTTTTTGATATTGTTCATCAACTGCTAAATCAGATAAATAACAGCAATAGGCAAAATCCGTCACCGAACGCGCCACACCCACTAATCGTTCACCATCCCAAGCGGTGACTAATAAATCCGCATGATGCAACATCGCTGCGATGCGTTTTTCATCCTCTAACGGACGGCGTGCCCCTAGCGTTGTTTTATTTAGCAGTGCAATAAATTGTTTAACTGAAATCGGTTCATTCACTTTGTAGTCTATCATTTTGCAAGCCTGTAATATTTGATACTCAACTTGTTATAGCAATTTAGCTGCTGCTTTATCCAAATACCATTCCGTCACCCCATTTTTTGATTTAATTTTGGCAGCAGGGTAAGGCAGATTTTCTGCAGGAGTCGTTTGGATTTCTTTTAAAATATCCGCTTTGCTTTCGCCGGTAACCAAATAGGTAATGCGTTTGGCTTGTTCAATGAGTTTGGCTGTTTTAGAAATGCGAATTTGACCACTTTCAGGGTGTTTTGCAATGACAGCTAGATTTTCATCATCAAAATTGGTTTGATGTGGGAAGAGAGACGCGGTATGACCGTCTGTTCCCATACCTAAAATAATCCAATCAAAAACACCGTTTGGAATGACCGCACTTAATTCTTCTTCGAAACGTTTTAGCTCAAAGTGCGGTTCATTTTCACCACGAATTCGATGAATATTTTCTGCTGGAATTTGAATGTGATCAAATAAAAGTTTTTGCACTTCACCATAGTTACTTTCAGGATCAGATGGCGGAACCATACGATCATCTCCCCACCAAAAATGCAGATTTTTCCAGTTAATTTGTTCTACATAAGGCGCTTTGGCTAAGGTTTTGAATAACAACTTAGGCGTTGAACCACCAGAAAGGGAAATATGCACAGGGTGAGTTAATTGGCTATAAATCACAAATTCTTGTGCAATTTTATCGACTGCGTGTTGAGCTGTTGGGAAGCTGATAGAGTTCATTGATTTTCCGTAAGATGGGCTTTAGCCCACAATTTATTATATTCTATATTAACAGAGGTGGGCTTTAACCCACCCTACATTAGATTAATTAAACTTTTTTCTTCATTAAACCTGTCGGTTTACGCCACACTTTGCCTTGTTTTGCAATTAATTTATCGGCTGCCACAGGGCCCCAAGTACCCGCTTCATATTCGTGAATACGCCCACCATTCGCTTTGTAATCTAAAATCGGTTGCACAAATTTCCATGCGGCATGCACAGCATCAGTACGAGCAAACAAGGTTGCATCGCCTTTCATCGCATCTAACAATAAGCGTTCATAAGCGGTTAATACTTGCGCGCCTGCTAAATCTGCATAACGGAAATCCATTGATACTTCTTTCGCTTCAAAACCTGCGCCTGGTTTTTTCAAACCAAAACGCATTGAAATCGCTTCATCAGGTTGAATACGAATAATCAATTTATTCTCTGGTGCATTTTGGCTGAATACAGGATGTGGTGTAGTTTTAAAATGAATCACAATCTCTGTCACACGTGCCGGCAAGCGCTTACCTGTACGTACATAGAAAGGTACACCTGCCCAACGCCAGTTTTCGATTTCACAACGTAAGGCCATAAAGGTTTCAGTGCGAGAGTTAGCTGGTACGCCTTTTTCTTGTAAATAGCCTTTGACTTCTTTGCCATCAATTTCGGCTGCGGTGTATTGACCAAGCACTAAGTTGTGTTCAACATCATCTTGCGTTAATGGGCGTAAAGAATGCATGACTTTGGCTACTTCATCACGCATTGAGTTCGCATTGATGATTGCAGGAGGTTCCATGGCAACCATGGCTAAAACTTGTAATAAGTGGTTTTGGAACATATCACGCATTGCACCGGATCCATCATAATAACCACCACGCTCTTCTACACCCATTGATTCAGCACCGGTAATTTCCACATAATCAATGAAATTACGGTTCCAAAGAGGCTCAAACCACCCATTTGAGAAACGTAAAACAAGTAAGTTTTGTACAGTTTCTTTACCAAGATAATGATCAATACGATAGATTTGATGCTCTTCAAAGAAACGATGAATTTGAACGTCGAGTTCTTGCGCTGTTTTTTCATCGTAACCAAAAGGTTTTTCGACAATAATGCGCTTCCAACCCTCTTTTTCTGTATTTAAACCGTGAGCTGCAAGGCATTCTGGAATCACACCATATAAGCTTGGTGGCGTTGACATATAGTAAAGGGTATTGCCATTCGTTTGATATTTAGTATGTAATTCTTCTAAACGAGGTACTAATTTACCGTAATCAGCCGCATCAGATGTATTTATGGCTTGATAATAGAGATGGCTACAAAAAGCGTCTAGCGTTTCTGGCGTAGTTTCTTCTGTTTTAAGTAGCGCTTCACGCATTTTTTCACGGAAAGTGTCATTGTTTAATTCTGAGCGCGCGACACCCAATACAGAAAATTGGTTCAGGCGACCAAATTTGAAAAGATTGTAAAGTGCTGGAATGAGTTTACGGTGGGTTAAATCACCAGAAGCACCAAAAATCACGATACAGTTATTATTCGTTTGCATATTATTCCTTATTGTTCCGAGTCGGTTATTTTAAATAATGTAATATATTACTGCACTTTACCAATCGAACCAATCAATTAAATTGAAAGACAGATGCCCAATTTTGTGTATTATCTGACACCATCACAAAGTTTGGATTAATTAAACTTTCACGCTGGTTATAGGTAAGTGGCTGAAATTGTGGATCGAAAATTCTACCATTGATTTCAGCTAATAAAATTTCAGCGCCTGCAGTGTCCCATTCGCCGGTTTTGCCGAGGCGAATATAGCAATCAACCGCTCCTTCTGCGACTAAGCCACTTTTTAAACTACTTGAACCGACCACCGTAAATTCGCATGACAAATTCTTCGCTAAAATTGACCGCACTTTTTCTTGCGAAGTAGTTGCGCCTACGGCGATTTTTAAAGGTTTTGTGAGATCAATTTTTCGTGGTTGTAAGGCTTTTATCTCTTTGTCGGTTTGTTTAAAAGCCCCGAAACTTTTCATGGCGTAATAAGTGATATTTAGAATAGGAAAGTGAATGACGCCAAGTATAGGTTGGTGGTTTTGCACGAGTGTAATTAAGACCGAAAATTGATCCGTGCGATTAATAAATTGCTGAGTGCCATCAAGGGGATCGATCAACCAATAGGTTTGCCAAGTTTGACGTTGTTCAAACGGAATATTGCAATTTTCTTCTGAGAGAACAGGAATATCAGGGAAAAGAGCGGTTAGTTTTTCGATTAAAAACTGGCTGACAAATAAATCTGCTTCTGTCACAGGTGTGTTATCCGATTTAGTTTGTATTGCCACATTCTGTTGATAAAAACGAGCCAAATGTTTTCCCGCTTCATTGGCGAGCGAGCGAACTTGATCGAGAAGAGATTGAGATAATTGCATAATTTTCTCTTATAAAAATAGGCTATCGGAAGATAGCCTATGGTGATTGATTATTGGGCTTTTTTCGCTCGTAGCACACGAGAAGCGAAAATGACGATACCAAAGATAAATACGGCAAGACCGAGTAATTCACCCATATTATCCCAGTTTTCTAACGCTAAGGCTAATGGCGCTTCAGAACCGCCAGATGTCACAGAAGCCGCGATAATGAAGGCTAAGATAACACCCATTAAGCTTTCGCCCACGATTAAACCGGCAGCGAAAAGTGTACCAAAACGTTCAGCTTTTTTCTCCACTTCAGTATTGTGAGTTCGTTTTGCATAGTTCTTAATATGACGAGAAATAAGCCATGCCATCACGGCACCAACTACAACTGGCATATTAATTGATGGTGGAAGATAAATACCAATACCTACTGCTAAAACAGGTAAGGCAAAGCGACCGTTGCTGGTTTTACGCATAAATGCATCAACAATGATTAACACCACACCCAAACCTACACCACTTAAAATGTAAGTCCACTCTAATTGGTTGGTGAAAATACCTTTTGAAATAGTGGTCATAATGGTTGCTTGTGGTGCAGAAAGTGCTTGTGTTGGATCCATATCTGGACGAGGTAATGCACCCGTGAAACCATAAGCGTGGTATAAAATCTCTAATACCGGCGCAATCACTAATGCACCAACAAAACAACCAATAATCAATGCAACCTGTTGTCTCCAAGGGGTGGCTTCAACTAAAAGACCGGTTTTTAAGTCTTGTAAGTTATCGTTTGAAATGGTTGCTGTGGTTAATACGATAGATGCGGTGAATAAGGTCAATGCGGTTAAGAATTTTTGACCGTCTGCCGTTTCAAATAAACCACTGCTTTTACCAATTGTCACTAAAACAAGTGAAATCACGATAACGGAAATAATTCCGATACCTGAAATTGGGCTAGAAGATGAACCAACTAATCCCGCCATATAACCCGATGCCGCTGCGACGAAGAAGCCAATTAGCACCGCAAGTACAGTACAAACTACCACTAATAACACGGCAAGTTCAGCAGAGATTGGTGCGGCTGCAACGAAGTGATATAAGGAAATCACGATTAATACGACAGTCGCCAACAAAATATAAATAATGGTTTTTGGTGATAAGTCGATATCAATACGATGTTCGGATTGTGCTTGTGAGCCTTTTAACATACGGAAAGAATGAATCATTCCCTCAATCATTGGTTTGAGAAGGATTAATAATGTCCAGATTGCAGCAATACCGATAGTGCCTACACCAATAAAGCGAACTTTGGTTTTCCATTCCGTCATCGCATAACTTACAATAGAAGCATCGGTTGGCATATCACCTGTCGCCGTGAAATAAGGTACAGCTACACCCCAAGCGAGAAATGTTCCAAATAACATTGCAAGACCGCCTACAATACCAATTAAATAGCCGGCACCAACTAATGCGAGAGAGAAGCCCATCGGTAGTTGAAAAGCCGCCTTACCATTGGAAAACCAGGCACTTGCGCTATCAGACATGACACGTAATGCGTTTGTTAAGAATGCAACAACACTTGCAAAAATACCGCCGTAAGCGATATCTTTTACACCGCTATCGTTTTCATTATTGTTACCTGCTTTTAAAATTTCAGCTGCTGCCACACCTTCAGGATAAGGCAGGTCACTGTTCACCACCATTGCACGACGTAATGGAATGGTAAATAGTACGCCTAAGGTGCCCCCAGAGGCGCAGATAAGCACAGTTTGCCAGAATGGGAATTCCTGCCAGTAACCCATCATTAACAGGCCTGGAAGAACGAAAATAACAGAAGACAAGGTCCCCGCTGATGAAGCTTGGGTTTGCACCATGTTATTTTCTAAGATACTGGAATCCTTGAAGAATTTTAAAATTGCCATAGAGATTACGGCAGCTGGGATGGAGGAGGCAAATGTCATCCCTACTTTAAGACCTAAATAAACGTTAGAGGCAGTGAAAATCACTGTGATTAACGCACCGAGGAATATTCCTCGAAAGGTCAATTCTTTTAAATTATCATGCAACATAGATTGTCCTATTTATTTTGAAAAATGACTATACATTCTCAAAAAAAGAATATTTATTCAAGTTTTATTTAAAGTTAATTACTTATGATTAGAATTTATCTAAATTTCTTCGAGTTATTTACGTTTTTTTAAATAATCTAGCAAGGTATAAAGTGCGGTTAAGTTTCTTGCTTCATTAAATTCGTCACTCACCAATAATGTGTCAAGTTGAGATAAAGGGTAACGCACGATTTCTAATGGCTCTGGTTCATCTCCTTCTAGTTGATTTGGATATAAATCTTCACCCAATAAAACGTGCATTTTATGACCCATGATTTGTGGATTGATCTTCATCGTGCGTAAAAATGTCCATGTTTTTGCCCCAAAGCCAATTTCTTCCTGCAATTCGCGATTAGCACTTTGTTCGGGCGTTTCTCCCGTATCCATTCCACCTTTTACAAAACCTAATTCATATTGTTCCGTTCCAACAGCATATTCGCGAATCAGGAGAAGATCCTCTCCATCAATGGCAATCACCATCACGGAATCTCGATTGAAAGGGCGAAAACATTCGTAAGTGCGGTCAATTCCATTGGAGAATTTGAGATCAACAGCTTGAATTTCAAACAGGCGAGATTTTGCCACGGTGGAAATGGAAAGAATATATGGAAGTTGTTTTTTCATGATATTAGCCCTATTATCTTAATTATTGGCTCATCATACGCAAAGTGAGAGAAATAGGAAGAGTTATGGCAGAAAATAACGAAGTACGATTAGATAAATGGCTTTGGGCAGCACGTTTTTACAAAACTCGTAGCATTGCGAAAGCGATGATTGAAGGGGGCAAAGTCCATTACAATGGTCAACGAGCCAAAGTAAGTAAAAATGTAGAAATCGGTGCCATGATTAAGTTACGTCAAGGCAGTGATGAAAAAGAAATTGAAGTGATTGCCTTGAGTGACCAGCGCCGAGGCGCCCCTGAAGCTCAATTGCTTTACCAAGAAACGGCACAGAGTGTGAAAAAACGCGAAGAAATGGCATGGGCGAGAAAAAATAATGCACTTTCGATGCCACATCCTGATCGTCGTCCAAACAAAAAAGAACGTCGAGATTTATTGAAATTTAAACACCAAGATGAATACTAGAAAATAAAAATGCAGATCAAGGTGATTTGCACTTTTTTTATCTGTCTGAAACCATTTTAATTTTTAAAAAGCTCCTGGGAATATGCTAAAATTTTTCTGTTTCCAGGAGCTTATTTATGTCAGAACTCACCTCTAATCAATATTTAATCATCATTGCCGTGCTGGTGTTTATCAGCATTGTGATGCTTTTTCTATTAAGCCGCAGCAAACGAGATACGCAAGAATTACAACAAGACCTCAATAAAACCATCGGCGATTACAATCAATTAGCTGAGCGTTTTGACTCCTTAAGCGGAATCAAAAATCAATTAGAACAACAAGCCGTGAAAGCGCAAACGCATGCGGAAGGCTTGCAAATTCGTCTTAATGAACGTGATGAAAAAATCCAATATTTAGAAAAAGAATTGGATGAAGAACAGCGCCGACACGATCAAATTGGCGGGCAAATCACCGCATTAAAAGAACGCTTTGGGATCGCATCCGCACAAGCCGAAAGCTTACAAGGTCAATTACAACAAGCGCAAGAAAATGTACTTAGAAAAGAACAAGAGCAGCAAAAAACGCAGGAAAAATTGACCGCACTTTCACAAGAATTAACGGAGTTGAAAACCACTCTTTCCGAAAAAGAAAAGCATTTTGCCGAACAGCAACAGCATATTGAACAATCCAAACAACAACTAGGCGTAGAATTCCAAAATCTGGCCAACCGCATTTTGGAAGAAAAAAGCCAATCCTTTAATCAAACCAATCAAACGGCATTGGAAACCTTGTTGAAGCCTTTCCGAGAACAAATCGAAGGCTTTCAAAAACGGGTCAATGAAATCCATTCGGAATCGGTGAAAGGTAATGCGGGCTTAGAAGCAGAAATCAAAAAGGTGTTGGAAATTGGCTTAAATATGTCGCAAGAAGCCAATAATTTAACTTCTGCGCTAAAAGGGGAAAAGAAAACCTTAGGCAACTGGGGAGAAGTGCAACTTGAACGCGCACTTCAACTTGCGGGACTCATTGAAAACGTGCATTACAGTGCGCAGGCCCATTTTAAAGATGAACAAGGCGGTCGAAACTATCCTGATTTTGTGCTTAATCTGCCCGATGAGAAAAACATCATCATTGATAGCAAAATGTCATTGAATGCTTACGAAAGTGCGGTCAATTCTGAGGATGAATTTGAACGTGAGCGTTTACTAAGGGAGCATATTAAAGCCCTGAAAAATCACATTGATGACTTGCATCGCAAGGATTACAGCAATTTGATTGGCATGCGCAGTCCTAATTTTGTCTTGATGTTCATTGCAGTGGAACCCGCTTATATTGAAGCCTTAAAATTAGATCCAAATCTATTTAATTATGGCTACGAGAAAAATGTGATTATGGTTTCACACACGACTCTCATGCCAATTTTACGCACAGTGGCGAATTTATGGCGTATCGAACGCGGCAACGCCGAAGCAAAAGAAATCGCAGAAAAAGCAGGTGAAATTTACAACCAGATTTGCTTGGTGGCAGAACGTTTAAACAAACTGGGTAACACCCTTTCTACCGTGAGCAATCAATACAACAGCACCGTCACCGCCCTTGTGGGGCAACAAGGTTTAGTGGGGAAAGTGGAACGCTTTAAAGACTTGTCAGCGAAGGCTAACAAGAGCATGCCAAACGTTGAATTACTCAATAATGACGTAGATTTAACACGTCTATCTCTTATCACTAACGAGAACGGGGTAAAATAAAGCATACCTGTTGAATTTTTCTTTAAAAGCGGCTATTTACTTAGGTTTAATTGTCGTACAAGGTATCTATGCCTACAAGTTTGTGAAAAACTTGTGGTATCTCATCACCAATGTTAATGAAATGGATGCAGACACCATTATGCTCACCGTACATCAATCTCATTGATGTAGTGATGATTGCGAACTTATTGGTGATGGTGACATTAGGCGGTTATGAAATTTTCGTCTCAAAACTACGCACGAAAAATCATCCGGATCAACCTGAATGGATGAGCCATGTGAATGCGACCGTGCTGAAAGTGAAGCTTTCTATGTCAATTATCAGCATTTCGTCTATTCACTTATTGCAAACCTTTGTGAATGCCTCAAAAATTCCTGAAAAAACAATTATGTGGGAAGTAATTATTCATTTTGCTTTCTTGATTTCAGCAATTGCGATGGCTTATACCGACAAAATTCTGTACAGTACAAGCCATAAAAATCATTAATAAAAAAGTGCGATCAAACTTGATCGCACTTTTTTGTCTCTAGATTAAGATTAGTGACCGCCGCAACCACAGCCGCCATGACCGTGTCCGTGATCATGATCGTGTTTATGACCGCCGCCACAGCAACCGCCGTGTCCATGATCGTGATCATGGTCATGGTGGTGATGACCGTGACCGCCGCAACCACAACTGTGACCATCTTCGTCATCGTGATGGTGGTGATGATCGTGTGCACCATGTACGTGACCGTGAGCAATTTCTTCTAATGTTGCTTCACGAGTGCCAACAACTTCAACAGTGAAGTGTAATTCTTGACCCGCTAACATATGGTTACCATCAACTACCACTTCATCGCCATCCACTTCAGTGATCACAACAGGAACTGGGCCGATGTCTGTATCTGCTAAGAAACGCATACCAACCACCACTTCATCAACGCCTTGGAATACCTCTTTTGGTACACGTTGAACCATGTTTTCATTGTATTCGCCGTAGCCTTCTTCAGGTTGAACACGCACTTCAAATTTGTCGCCAACGTCTTTACCTTCTAAGGCATTTTCAAGGCCAATGATTAAGTTATTGTGGCCTTGTAAATATTCTAATGGTTGATTTGCAGGTGCTTCATCAACTAATACACCGTCTTGAGTACGTACTTGGTAAGCGATACTCACAACCGTATTTTTTGCTACTTTCATCTTGTTTTCCTTATTAAAAAAATCGTCGTTCATTGTATAGAAAATTATTCTTTAAGCAATGCAATTCGTGCATTCACACTGACTTTAATTTTCTCTTTGCCACTTTGAGTGTAAGTTTCATCTTTTTCATCCGAGTAAGAGAAACTTTTTGCTATCATTGCCCCTGCAGCATAAGGGCGAAAATCATTCGCAGAATCATTGGCAGAAGACACCTCAAGGCTTTGTGTATGATAACCTTTCATCTGCAAAGATTCTTGAATTAATAGGGCTTTATCTTTAACTTTCGCTAAAGCTTCTTTGGTTAATTCTTTTTCTAAGCTATTTAATTTCTCACGTGAAACAGATGCGCTTATGCGATCAATGGCTAATACGCCATCTAATTCCTGCACTAAGGTTGATAATACTTGAGAATCTTTACTTTCTAAGGTTAATTCTGCACGCGCAATCCAGCCTTGTTGTTTGCCTTTATTATCATAGCGAATCCAGGTATTACGAGAATTGTCCTTAATTTCAACCGCACTTTGTGCTTTTGCTAACTCAATGGCTTTATTCATTTTTTCTGCCATGGTTTTATTGAGTGTGGATAAATCATTGCCTTCCGCTTGGTAAAAAAGGGAGACTTGCAATAAATCACGTTCTACTTCTTTTTCTGCTTCAACACTAAAGCTGACATCCGTTGGCTGATGAGATACGGGTTCTGTTGCAAAAGAAGTGATAGGTAAGGCAAGTAATGCTAAAGAAAGCGCTTTGAGTTTCATTGTTTCATTCCTATTTGGCTAAGATAAAAATTAAGGGCGGTTTAACACGCCCTTTGTTATTATTAATGTAAACGTTCGTTGTCGTCTTCGACATCTTCATCGTCAAAAAATTCGCCGTCATCGCCGTATTCATCATCCTCGGCATTTGGATCTTCAAAATACGTGCCCCAGCCATCATAAATGCCTTTGTATTTTTCCACTAATGGCAAAATTTCTTTTTGTTGTGCATCGATAATTTCGGGTTTTAATTCCACTTCACTGATGATGTCAAAACAGAAAATGACCTTGCCATTTTCATCTTCAAATTCTTCTGCTTCTGACACTTCATAGCCTGCTTTGAAAGCATCCACGGCAATTTTTTCTAAGGTATCAAAATCATAATGGGCGATGTGATGTTCGATAATATAAAGGGCATCCGGATCGCTGCCGTCATTTAATAAATCCGTAATGATTTCACGGGTTTCTTCTTGAAGTTCGTTAAAGTTCGTCATAAGGCATTCCTTTTGTCAGAAAAAGTGCGGTCATTGTAGGGGATAAAGATGAAAATGTCGCTAAAAATTTATTCTCATTTCAGTTTGCCTTGAAGGGGCGGAAAGGTTAAAATTCTGCGCGAATAAATTGTGCTTAATATGCCCAGCTGATCACGCTATTTATTGCAGCGAAAAAAGTTGGGCTTTCTTATTTTAGAACGAAAAAAAATGGTCAAACATCTCCCCTATTTCACCTTAAAAACACCGCCAAAAACAACCGCACTTTTAAAGCAGGAGTTCGCTGATTTTATTGTGAAAGAAGATCTGGGCTATGAAATGTCAGGCGAAGGCGAATTCGTGGCGGTAAAAATCCGTAAAACAGATTGCAATACATTGTTTGTGGGCGAAAAACTTGCCAAGTTTGCGGGTATTTCTGATCGAAATATGGGTTATGCCGGTTTGAAAGATCGTCATGGTATTACAGAACAATGGTTTTGTTTACAAATGCCAGGGAAAGAAACGCCTGATTTTAGCCAATTTCAATTGGAAGGTGTCGAGATTTTAGAAGTGACTCGCCACAATCGTAAAATTCGCACGGGCAGTCTTCAAGGAAATGCTTTTGAGATTTTATTGCGCGGTGCAAAAGAAAGTGATGAGTTAAATGAACGTTTAAATTTTGTGGCGAAATACGGTTTTCCTAACTATTTCACCGAACAACGTTTTGGGCGTGATGGTCATAATCTGACTCAAGCGATTCGTTGGGCGAAAGGAGAGATTAAGGTCAAAGATCGTAAAAAACGCAGTTTTTACCTTTCTGCAGCTCGCAGTGAAATTTTTAATTTAGTTGTGGCAGAACGAATTGAACAAAATGTGGCAGATCAGGTTCTAAGAGACGATATTGTACAATTAAACGGATCGCACAGTTGGTTTAAGGCCGATGAAAATGAAGATTTAGCGGTTTTACAGCAACGTTTGAACGAGCAAGATATTTTGCTCACCGCGCCTTTAATTGGCGAGGAAAATTTATCCGCAAGTGCGGTCGAAAATCAAGTGGTTTTGGAACATCAAGTTTTCCAAGAATTAATGAAACAAGAAAGAATGAAAGCCACTCGCCGCCCTTTATTAATGCAGGCAAAAGATTTCCATTGGACGTTTGTTGAAGAAGGCTTAAAACTCTCGTTTTATTTGCCGGCAGGGAGTTATGCCACTGCATTGGTGCGAGAGTTAGTGAATATTAAGGAAGAAGAATAATGCGAATTTTAGTCAGCAATGATGACGGTTTTCACGCCGAAGGGATTCAAGTTTTAGCAAAAGAATTACGAAAAATTGCCGATGTGGTGATCGTCGCGCCCGATCGTAATCGCAGCGCAGCATCAAGCTCATTAACGCTTGTTGAGCCGCTTCGCCCTCGTCATTTAGATTGCGGTGATTATTGTGTGAATGGCACCCCCGCAGATTGTGTGCATTTGGCCTTAAATGGTTTTTTATCTGGACAAGTTGATCTTGTCGTATCGGGTATTAATGCAGGTTGTAACATGGGTGATGATACCTTGTATTCAGGCACCTTGGCGGCCGCATTAGAAGGGCGTCATTTAGGATTGCCAGCCATTGCCGTCTCTTTAGATGGTCGTCTGCATTATGAAACAGCGGCTCGCGTGGTGTGTGATTTGATCCCTAAATTACATCCTCAATTATTGAATAAACGCGAAGTGATCAATATCAATGTGCCAGATTTACCTTACGAAGAACTCAAAGGTATTAAGGTGTGTCATTTAGGCTATCGCACCTCTGCAGCGGAAGTGATTAAACAAGAAGATCCTCGTGGCGAAAATATCTATTGGATTGGTCCATCAGGCTTGCCGGAATATGATGGGGAAGGGACAGATTTCCATGCGGTAAAAAATGGGTATGTTGCCATTACGCCAATTCAAGCCGATCTTACTGCTCATCAGTCAATTGCTGCTTTACAAGATTGGCTGGAAAGTGAATAATGTGCCATTTTGAAATGTATTTTTCCCTTGTTGAACCCATAAAGGATAAATGAATGAATATTTTTGGTGCGATGTATGATAAAACAATGCAATGGTCAAAACATCGCTTTGCCGTGTTTTGGTTATCCTTTGTAAGTTTTATTGAGGCCATTTTCTTTCCAATTCCACCCGATGTGATGTTGATTCCAATGTCAATGTCAAAACCGAAAAGTGCATTTCGTTTTGCACTTTATACTACGATTGCTTCGGTTGTCGGTGGAATGATTGGTTATGCTATTGGTTACTATGCCTTTGATTGGGTTCAAGGTTATATTCAACAATGGGGCTACCAAGCTGCTTGGGAACAAGCTATGGCGTGGTTTAAAGAATGGGGCGTGTTAGTGGTCTTTATCGCTGGTTTTAGCCCAATTCCTTATAAAGTTTTCACCATTTGCGCAGGCGTGATGCAAATGGCGTTTATCCCGTTTGTGATTACCGCGTTTGTGTCGCGTTTTGCTCGTTTTATTTTAGTGGCAAAACTCGCCGCATGGGGCGGAGAAAAATTTGCCGCGAAATTACGTAAATCTATTGAAGTCATTGGTTGGAGTGTCGTTGCTCTGGCTGTGATTGCTTATCTTATTTTAAAATAACAGGATGACCTTTTTTATGAATAAATTACGCTTTATTATCTCGAGTGCATTGCTGATCTCAGCTTGTACAGGAGAACCACAAAAACAAGATCCTGACGCATTGCCAGATGGTATTATGCAACCCGTAGAAGGAACGGGAGCGGTTGCTGGTGGTAGCTTTATGCCGGAAATTGAAAAGAATTCGATGCCAAATCAAATGAAATAAATTTAATATCAAAGGAAGAATAAATGAAAAAATCGTTTTTATTGCTCCCTGTGAGTATCGCTATTTTAACCGCTTGTAGTTCAAATAGTCCTGCACCAATCGAAAATGTGGATGGCACCCTTTCTCCAGGGGTAATGCAGCCGGTTGATAATAATTCGAGCGGTACATGGCAGCCAGAAATCCAACAAAATACGATGCCAAATACCATGGGCAATAGCGTGCCAACGGGAACTCAAACACCACAGCCACGTTTCCAACCGACTTATCAACCGGTACAACAACCTGCTGCAGCACAGCCTAAACCAACGCCTGCTCCAGCTCCGGTTCAACCACAAACTAAAACAGTAACTAAAACGGTTTCTGATTGTACTAGCTCAGGTGCAATTAACGTGCCGCGTAATCCAAATACCAACGCACCAGATTACAGCCAAATTCAAAAAGGTTCATACAAAGGAAATACCTATAAAGTCAACAAAGGCGATACCATGTTCTTAATCGCTTACTTGACGGGTATGGACGTGAAAGATTTGGCAAGCATGAACAATATGAAAGAGCCTTATAGCTTAAGTGTAGGCCAAACGTTAAAAATTTCAAATTGTTCAACTAAAACGGTTACTACGACTGTACCCGTGAAAACGACGGCACCAGCTGCACCGGCAGCCCCAACTGAGCCAGAAGTGACTTATACACCAGGTGCGAACGGTACACAAATTGGTTCTGATGGTACGGTGATTGGTCCAATTAAATCCGGCGTAGGTAGTGCAGCTTCAGCACCCGTTTATACCAATACACCGAGTATGCCGGCAACGACGACTACCACACAAGTGGCGACCACAGATAATATGCCTGTTAATGCGAATGTTGTCGCACCTATTGCGTCGAATATTGCATGGCAATGGCCAACCCAAGGTAACGTGATCCAAGGTTTCTCTAATACCGATGGTGGTAATAAAGGGGTTGATATCAGCGGTTCTCGCGGTCAAGCAGTTAAAGCCGCAGCGAACGGTCGTGTTGTGTATGCGGGTAATGCGTTACGTGGCTATGGTAATTTAATCATCATCAAACATAACGATGATTTCTTAAGTGCTTATGCACACAACGACAAGATCCTTGTGAGCGATCAACAAGAAGTGAAAGCAGGCCAAGAGATTGCGAAAATGGGTAGCACAGGGACCAATGCTGTGAAACTTCACTTCGAGATCCGTTATAAAGGTAAATCTGTCGATCCAGTTAGATACTTACCGAGAAGATAATCTTTTCTCAGAAAAAAGTGCGGTTAAAAATGACCGCACTTTTTGTTATACTCTCACCAATTTTTTCTCAATGCTTAGAATCTAAGGTTAATTCAATGCGTACAAGTCAATATTTATTCTCAACATTAAAAGAAACCCCAGCTGAAGCGGCCATTGTGAGCCATCAATTAATGCTTCGTGCGGGGATGATTCGCCCTCTTGCTTCAGGTCTTTATAACTGGATGCCAACCGGCTGGCGTGTGCTTCGTAAAGTAGAAAAAATCATTCGTGAAGAAATGGATAAAAGTGGTGCACTTGAAATCAAAATGCCAGTCGTGCAACCAGCAGAATTATGGGAAGAATCAGGTCGTTGGGAACAATATGGCCCAGAATTACTTCGTTTTGAGGATCGCGGAAACCGTAACTTTGTGTTAGGTCCAACACACGAAGAAGTGATTACGGATTTAGTTCGTCGCGAAGTGTCATCATACAAACAACTTCCAATCAATTTATACCAAATTCAAACCAAATTCCGTGATGAAGTGCGTCCTCGTTTCGGTGTCATGCGTTCACGTGAATTTATCATGAAAGATGCGTATTCTTTCCATGCGGATCATGCGAGCTTACAACAAACTTATGATGTGATGTACCAGACTTATAGTAATATTTTCAATCGCTTAGGTTTAGATTTCCGTGCCGTACAAGCGGATACCGGTTCTATCGGTGGTAGTGCATCACATGAATTCCAAGTGTTAGCAAACAGCGGTGAAGATGATGTGATTTTCTCTACGGAATCTGATTACGCTGCAAACATTGAATTAGCGGAAGCGGTGGCAATTGGTGAGCGCACCGCACCAACGAAAGCGATGGAATTAGTTGATACACCAAATGCAAAAACAATTGCAGAGTTGGTGGAACAATTCAATTTGTCAATTGAGAAAACGGTTAAAACCTTGATTGTAAAAGGGGCAAGCGAAGATCAACCGTTAGTGGCATTAGTCATTCGTGGTGACCATGAATTAAACGAAATCAAAGCGGAAAAATTACCGGAAGTGGCTTCACCATTTGAGTTTGCGGATGAAGCTGCCATCAAAGCAAAAATTGGTGCAGGTGTGGGTTCATTAGGTCCTGTTAATCTCAATATTCCAGTGATTATTGACCGTTCAGTGGCATTAGTGTCTGATTTCAGTGCGGGTGCAAACATTGATGGTAAACATTACTTCAATATCAACTGGGAGCGTGATGTAGCGTTACCAAAAGTGGCGGATATTCGTAACGTGGTTGAAGGTGATCCAAGCCCAGATGGTAAAGGCACCTTATTGATTAAACGTGGTATCGAAGTAGGCCATATCTTCCAATTAGGTAAAAAATACTCAGAAGCGATGAATGCGACCGTTCAAGGTGAAGATGGTCGTCCAATGGTCGTCACCATGGGATGTTACGGGATTGGTGTAACACGTGTGGTGGCTGCAGCGATTGAACAGCATTTTGACGAACGCGGTATTGTGTGGCCAACAGATGAAATTGCGCCATTCACAGTTGCCGTTGTACCAATGAATATGCATAAATCTGAAAGCGTTCAAGAATATGCCGAAGAATTGTACCGCACTTTACAAGCACAAGGCGTTGAGGTGATCTTTGATGACCGTAAAGAGCGTCCAGGTGTCATGTTTGCCGATATGGAACTTATCGGCGTGCCACACATGGTGGTGATTGGTGAGAAAAATCTCGCAAATGGCGAAATCGAATACAAAAATCGCCGTACCGGTGAAAAACAAATGATTGCAAAAGATCAGTTGTTAGATTTCTTGAAAGGACAAATTAAAGCTTAATTGAGTCTTTGATGATTTAAAAAGGAGATTGGGTCATACACTTCAATCTCCTTTTTTATTATAGGTTAGTAATTACTTGAGGTATTACCAGAAACCCCCGTTACAATTGCAATGCCTGCGCTTGCACCAATTCGTGTAGCGCCTGCTTCAATCATCGCTAGTGCGGTTTGAGTATCACGAATACCGCCAGAGGCTTTTACGCCAATGTTGCCTACCGTTTTCTTCATTAATGCCACATCTTCTACGGTTGCCCCGCCTTTATTGAAACCCGTTGAGGTTTTAACGAATGCCACACCTAGCGCTTTACAGATTTCACAGGCTTTTACGATTTCTTCTTTGGTGAGTAAGCACGTTTCTAAAATCACTTTAAGCGGCACACCATGACAAGCGGTTAAGACAGCTTGAATGTCCTCTTTTACAGCATCCCATTTATTTGATTTAATCAAGCCGACATTAATCACCATATCGATTTCACCCGCACCCGCTTTGATGGCTTCTTGGGTTTCAAACGCTTTGACTGAGGATAAGTTAGCGCCAAGTGGAAAACCGACTACTGTACAAATTTTTACATCTGAGCCAGCGAGTTTTTCTTTGGCTAACGGAATATAACCTGAATTAATACAGACTGAATAAAAACCGTACTGAATGGCTTCATCACAAAGCTTAAGTATATCCTGTTCTGTTTTTTCAGCAGTAAGGGCAGTGTGATCAATATATTGTGCTAATTGTTTACTATCCATATTTTTTCTCCTGATTTAATTATGTCTCATTAAGGACAATTATTTTTTCTCATAAAAATTTTTAGGTAATTCTTTATCACATATCAGTAAATCGAATTGGTTTAAATCTCCAATATATGCTTTTTTTACTTGATTTATTTTTGTATGATCAAAAACCAATATATTTTTTCTACTTTTTTTCATTGCTACTTTTTTTACTTTTGCTTCATCATAATCAAAGCAGCTAACACCATATTCATCGCTTACTCCTGCCGCAGAAATAAAGGCTTTAGTTGTAAGTATCGATTCTATTTCTGAGTTATTAATTGGAGTGAAAAAGGAGTTGTGACTAGAGTATGAACCACCTGCTAGTATTACTTCACAATTACTTTTTTCTTGCAAAATTGTAAATGTATTTAGAGAACAACAAAGTGCAGTAAATTTTATATCTGATTTTATTTGTGATGCAATAAAAGGGATTGTTGAACCACAATCAAAAAAAATAACATCGCCATTTTCAACAAGTTCTGCTGCTGCTTTACCTATAGTCATTTTCTCCTTTAAATTCTTAGTTTCTTGTTCAAAAATAAGATAGTTAGCCTCATGATGATTTTGAGGGGTTCTGACTATATGACCACCTAGTAGAATTAAAGGGCATCCTTCAATACTTAAATCTCTTCTTAAAGTCATTTCAGATACACTTAGTATATTGGCGGCGTCTCTTAATTTTATAGAGCTCATTGTTCTTAGTATAAATTCTAAGCTTTTTATTCTTGAATTGTTTTTTCTGTCCATGGTGATATATGGTTATAGTTTTATTGTTTCTAATAATATCATAAAAATTTTTTCTAGAACTGTGATATTTGTCACTTTTTTAACATTTATTGGTGATTATACTATTTCTTAAACAAAATGTTACTTTATTAACAATTGAAATGGAGGTCGTATGGATATTGCAGTTATTGGTTCAAATATGGTTGATCTGATTACATATATAGATCGGATGCCTAAGTTGGGTGAGACACTTGAAGCTCCTAGCTTCAAGATAGGATGTGGAGGTAAGGGTGCTAATCAAGCAGTAGCTGCTGCTAAGTTAGGATCGAATGTGATGATGTTAACAAAAGTTGGAGATGATTTGTTCGCTGATAACACACTAAAAAACTTTCAACGATATTCCAACATTCGAGCACAGAATTTGCAGTAATCACGGCATCCCGATTTCTTCATGTTACTTTCATACATAAGTAACTCAGCAATGGGTTGCTTTATTTTTTTAATTTAATGTTTAAAATAAATAAGATTATTTAATTGAAGCATTTTAAATTCAGCGAGTATTTGATAATAAATTATAAATAGCATAAAATTAATCAAATAAAATTTGTCATCTTAGGTACAAATGTGAAAGTAGTTCATCAGCATATTTATTCGGTAATGATATTTGCCTGCCTTCCTAATTCTCTTTTTGCTAATCAAACTGAAAACTTCTCTCGTTTAAATCAAATCGATGCAACGCAACAACAACGACAGCAACAGATTCAACAAGCACAAGATAAAATATTGCAATCTCAATCTGATGTACGTTTAGATACCACCAATAATGAAAGGTTGACATTATCAAACCACGAAATGCCCTGTTACTCTGTCCATCGTATTAGTCTCGTCGATTAGCCATTAAAGTGAGTAATGGTGAGGCTGCTGGGGCTACTTTAGGCAGTAATTCCGGAAAAGGCTATGGCAATGGTGATGAAACCACTTATGTTGCAAGTCATGTAGGTGATAGTCAAAGTAAAACCGTGATTAATGCAGGTGGTGATGTCACTCTTGCAGGCAGTCAAGTGAAGGGTAAACGTGTTGAATTGGATGCGGAAAACCTGAATATTGAGAGTTTGCAAGACACCGCCACATACAAAGGCAAACAAATGAACGTGAGTGGGAGTGCGACAGTAGGCTATGGTTTTTCTGCAGGTGGTAGTTTCAATAAATCAAAAATCAATGCTGATCATGCGAGTGTGAATGAACAGGCAGGAATTTATGCCGGAGATGAAGGCTATGATATTAATGTTAATAAGCATACCGATCTTAAAGGTGCATTGATTACCTCTACACAAAAGGCAGAAGCAGATGGTAAAAACCATTTTAGCACTGGCAGCATTACACATTCAGATATTGAAAATCACTCAAATTATAGTGGCAGCAGTTTTGGTGTAAGTGGCAGTGTGTCAGCTAACTTTGAAACACCATTTGGTGAAAATGGTGAGGCTCAAAGTACAAAACAAGCCACAGATAAAGATGGTAATCTGCTTTATACTGATAAAAATGGCAACACAACCGTTAATTCTAAAGGAGTAGATGGAAAAGAGAACACCAAGAAATTGGCTGAAGGCAAGGAGTCTCTCCAATTCTCTTATGGCATGGGCTATGGTAAAGATTCCGATAGCCAATCTAGCACAACAAAAAGTGGTATTAATACACAAAATATCATTATTAAAGATGAAGCTGAGCAATTAAAACGTACAGGCAAAACGGTACAAGAAGAAATTGCGGCGATTAAAACCGATATCACTACAGAGAGTGCACAAAGCCAAAGTGGCAAATTAGAGAATCGTTTTAATAAAGATGATGTTCAAAAAGAGCTTGATTTCCAACGTGAGGTGACAGAGAAATTTGGACCAAATGTCGCGGAAGCAGGAAGTTTGCTTGCTAATAAATTTGGTGAAGAAGCGAAAGCAAAACGTCATGAAGCCGCAATTGCGTTAGAAGAAGCAGAAAAAGCCAAGGCAGAAAACAACAACGAAACGAACCGCGCTTTAGTCAAACAAGCACGAGATAATTTTGAGACAGCGAGTCGCGAAGCCAAAGAATGGGAAACAGGTGGAAGTCAACGTCTTGTCATTGATTCGGCATTAAATGTTATCAGCACTGCTTTAGCCGGCAGACCGGCAGCGGAAGTGGTGGCTTCAGGATTATCACCTGCGGTGAATAATCAAATTAAGAAAGCGACAACAGATGCAAAAGGCAATGTGAATACGGCTCTCAATTTGACAGCTCATGCACTTTGGGGCGCGGTGGAGGCTTATGCGGGCAATCGTAATGTTGCTGCGGGTGCTGCGGGTGCAGCAGGCGGAGAGGTTGCGGCTCATTTCCTTGCCTCGACACTTTATAATAAATCACCTGAAAAGCTTAGCGAAGAAGAAAAACGTACGGTATCTTCTTTAAGCCAGGTAGCCGCAGGTATTGCTGGTGGTACTTTATCAGATAGCTCTGATGGGGCGATTATTGCGGCTAAAACAGCAAAAGATTCAGTGGAGAATAACAGCATGGCTGATGACGTTCATCCTAGTGATGAGCGTAAGCAAAACATTGAAATGTATGCCAAGGTTTTATTCAATGGAGATGAGGATAAAGCTAAAGAATATCAAGAAGGTCTAGAGCTTGCAGAAGCTCAGGGTCAAATTGATAGTGTTAAAGAAACAGCGGATGCAGTTGTTAATTTAGATGATACCGTAGTGTCTTTATGGGAAGCTATCTCAAACCCAGAGAAAACCTATAATAATGTTGTGGTCTCGTTGAAAGATTGGGATGAGGCTTATGCGCGTGCTCTTCAAGAAAATCCAAAACTTGCGGGTGAAATGCAAGGTTACCGCCAAGGTAAAATGAAAGGTGTTTCAACAGGAGGAGTTGTTCTAAGTGGTGCGGGATTGGCGTTAGTTAAGCCAATGGGAGCACTGAAAAACGGTGTAGTTGATTTTACTAAAAATCAAGTAAATAGAGTAGTTAATCACACTGTTTTGAATCGAGTAATTAATGAAGTGGATAATATCGCTGTATCAACTGATAAAGGATTTATCAATGGCACTAAAGTTTGTGGAGCAAGTTGTGAAATAAAAGCGACTAGTAAAGCTGAGCAAGCTTTAATCGATGATATTGTCAAAAATGGTGATATTAAAGGTGGAAAAACAGAGTCGTTAATTCATGATTTAGCAAAACGTTCAGGTTATGAACCATTACAAGGCGGAAAATATGGCTCAAATAATGGCTTTGATCATGTGTTAGTAGGCAAAGATGGCTCTGTAGTCATTATTGATAGTAAACAAATAAAAACTAATGGGGCAATTCAGGTGAGTTCGAAAGGGGCAGGCAAAACAAACCAATTGTCAAGTGAATGGATAAATGCAGTCTTGGATCAATTACCTAATAATGATCCAACTAAGTTAGCAATAAAAAATGCAGAGCGGAATGGTAAATCAATTAAAACAATTATAGCTGGCGTAGATAAATCAAATGGTAAGGTTGTGTTATTACCAGTTAGAATTCCTAATAAGAATTAATCGTAATAGGTGTAAATATGGAAAGATATAAGGTATTTTTAGGTAGTGAGATTGCTAAAAGCTATGATGAAGCAAAGAATTTTACTCTGGCTAGAGTAGATGAATATACTGAATTTAATCATAAAGAATTATTTTCAACGTTAGCTCCTATAGATAATTTTACAGGTAATGTTTTTTCTTTAATTCATTATTTAAATGATTTCCATCGTGCATTAGCCTCTAAGTATTTATTAGAAAATAATATTTCAGGATTTAAAGAAAATGCTTCTATTGCTGGTTTCTTGGGGATTCTGTCTAAATATGATTTTCAATGGGCATACAACGGGATTAATACAAATTTCTTTTTTATGAGTTTACTTTCAGATAACCAAAAGTTGATTGATTATTCAATTAAACATCGTGATGAAATTGTGGATATTTCAGTCCCCTATAAACGAACTGATACGAGACCTTTTTTTAATGCGAACACTTTATTGGCGTTAAGTGGAGATTGGCAATTATTAAAAGAACGCTCACTCACGTTCTTAAATGATGAGAAAAAAGCCCGTAGTGATTTAAAGCGCATTCCCGATCATGAATTTTATGTGGCACTAGCGGATAAAAATATAAAAGGAATGCAAGAGGCTTTAGATAAATTACTCGAACTTAAGTTTGCGAAACGAGCAGCCAAAGACACACTTTTACATTTTGATTTTTACTTGCAACCGCAAGTTTTAATGTATGCCAAAATCGCAGCAATCCACGGTTTTGATTTGGGTATTGATAGCCCTATAGCGCCCAAAGAATTGATTGATATAAATCCATTAGCAGAATATAAAATTCCTTATGATTTTATGAAATCATTTGATTTTGATGCACCCCATCAAGTTTGGGTAAATTATGTCAAACAAAGAATGGAAGAAGCGAAGAAAAAGAACGTTGAAAATAAAAAAGGATTTTGGGCTTCGCTGTTTGGTAGATAGGTCGGGAATGATAATAAAAGTGCGGTCAATTTTCAAAGAGTTTTAAAACCTTTCAAAAATTGACCGCACTTTTTATATTTTCAGAGCTGATTATCTTTAAGTAAATCTTATAATTTCCGAATGCGGATGGCGGATATATGCCAGTTGATCCAAGTTTAGTGACTACAACATATGGTGGTAAACCTGTAGTTGATCCAAGAATCTTTGTTAATCATACTGGAGGTATTGAGTATCCAGCAGATTATAATTTACCGACTCACACAGGTGGAAATCAAACGGTAACGAATGATAAAGACAGCCATATTTTGGTGGGCGGTGAAAGTCAGGTTGGGGATTGGAAAGATAATGCGTTATTTGCGAGAGATAGAACTGTTGACAAAGCAGCAGAAAAGCTTGGATATGGACATAGGATCCCTCCTCAAAAAGCGCCATTTAATTCCCATGGGCAAGATGTTTATTGGAATGGCAAAAATTATATTACCCCAGATGTTGATGGTCATAATGTTTCCGATGGTTGGAAAATTTTTGATCGAAGAGGAAATAGACTTGGTACTTATGACAAGGATTTAAAAAGAATTAAGGATTAATAATGTTTGGTATTTTCTTTAAAGATAAAGATACATCTTTTGATAATGGATATGGAATGCATATTTTGGCTTCGATCTCTTTAGGTGAATATGTAGAAGAATTACATATTCCAATAGACTATTGGGGTATTGAAGAATATAAAAATAGCTGGGCTACATCTATAGCTGATGGGATAGAAAAAAATAAACATTCTGTACTTATTACATCTATGCATGAGCCAGAATCTTTAAATTTCATTTCTACATGGATTATTTATTATAATGGAGAAGTTTCTTATGTTCAAAATAAGATCATATTTGTAGATGATTTCCCAGAGTTTGATTCGTCTAAAATCAATGAATATGTAAATAAACGAGAGGTCTTAAATGAAGATGGTTTTAAGATATCTGAATGGATAGTAAAAACAAAAGATGTAGTTGATTTTTATGATAGTATTATCGGTTCAATTTGACTAATTGATCCTAATAATTTTAGGGTAAGTAATGAGGTCAATTGAAAGTAATAAAAAGGATTTTGGAGTTTATTGGAATGAGAGTTTTTCAATTGATGATTATGTGTACGGTAATATTAAAATAAGAGTAGGTAATAGGTTATATCCTGAAAATAATGATTCTTATGATAATTATACCTTAGGTACAGTATTTTTTAATTTAAAAGACTCATTTATTAATAAATATTATTATGGCGGTTGTACAAATGAAGACTTTGGTGAAACTGAATTTAATGCCATGAAATGGCATAGTGGAGAATTACCTAATGTTTTTCTAATTGATACAACAGAGCTGGGTGGTTATGAAAATATAAATACACTTTATTTATGTATGGCATATTCAGGGGATACTGAGCGCTTATTTTATAGTGTAGATAATGGAGATTCTTTTAGTGAAATTAGATATCCTAAAGGTACTGTAGAGAGTGTGATATATCAATTACCTACATATTAGAATAGAAATATATGGGGTCAGAAGTATATCTAATCATTTAAGTTTTTAATATTAGGTTATCTCTAGCTTTTAAACTATTTAAAAATTCTATATTTAAGGTGTTTAATATAAAGTGCGGTCAATTTTCAAAGAGTTTTAAAACTTCTCGAAAATTTATCGCACTTTTTGTATTTTCAACGATGCTTATATTAAGAAAACCTTATAATTTCACATCCAACTTCGCGTAAGCTCGCTCTACTTTTTCCAATGCTTTTTCTACAGAAATATCACGAGCGAGTAACACACCTAAACGGCGATGGCCATTGACTTCGCCTTTGCCGAAAATGCGAATATTACTATTAAACCTAAACCCTGCATTGGTGTATAGTAAAGATTCCGATAGCCAATCTAGCACAACAAAAAGTGGTATTAATACACAAAATATCATTATTAAAGATGAAGCTGAACAATTAAAACGTACACCCGCAGCACCAGCAGCAACATTACGATTGCCCGCATAAGCCTCTACTGCGCCCCAAAGTGCATGAGCAGTCAAATTGAGGGCAGTATTCACATTGCCTTTTGCATCTGTTGTTGCTTTCTTAATTTGATTATTCACCGCAGGTGATAATCCTGAAGCCACCACTTCCGCTGCCGGTCTGCCGGCTAAAGCGGTGCTGATAACATTTGATGCTGAATCAATGACAATGCCACAGTGCAAACTCAGTTATTCAGCATAAAGGACAAATTATTCCAGCTTGCTATTTAGAGGAAAATCACCAACTAAATCCATTATGGGAAGCTATCTCAAACCCAGAGAAAACCTATGATAATGTTGTGGTCTCGTTGAAAGATTGGGATGAGGCTTATGCGCGTGCTCTTCAAGAGAATCCAAAATTCGCGGGTGAAATGCAAGGTTAAGTTGCTTGAAGAAAAGGGCTTTTCAGTGACTAAAGCCAACATTCATAGCTGGCGACGGAAAAGCGGTAAGCCAAATTCTCGACCTGTTCCACACCGTATTTTATACGCTCTTTTTGAGCTTTTATTTGCTCAAAAAAATCAAAATCCTGATTTTTTTGAATATCCAAAAGAAATAAAAAGCGGCGAACAATAAAGAAAATTTTAATTTTCTTGTACTGCTATGTTCTGTATTGTACAATTTATGTTCCAAAATAATGAGCGGAGGATTTTAATATGTATGCTATTGCTTTCGATCTTGATACTGCAATGCTAAAAGAGCTATACCCTACTGAAAGTTGGCAGAATGCTTACGGTGATGTAAAAAAAGTGCTAGAAGCAGAAGGCTTTGATCATCAACAAGGTAGTGTTTATTTTGGTGGTGCAGATATGACAGCGGTTAAATGTGTTTTGGCTGCTCAAAAACTTTCTCAGTCTTATTCTTGGTTCAAGCCATCTGTATCAGATATTAGAATGTTGAGAATAGAAGAGCTTAATGATCTAGCTCCTGCATTGTAATTAAAGCTATATCTAAGCCCTAGTTATTTACTAGGGCTTTTTTATTTGGTGCTTCCCCTCCCTTTGGGTCGGGTCGGGCTATATTTTACGGCTGTATCCAACCACTTAATATGAGAAATAAACAAAGAAATAGGGATTTGGTTGTAATAAGCGGGAATAAGTGGTTCAAAACCTTATGAAACGGGGCTTTACGTGATGTAGAGCCTTTTTTATTGGGGAAAACCATATCGCGCAATGCTGGGGCGGTGAGGTGATTTATATCCCTCGTAATCTTGTTTTATTACTAAACGAACGCGACCGGAAGATTTTTAACGAGTTCAAAGATACAAATCACCGTGAACTCACACGAAAATACAACGTATCAATGCAGTGGATTTATCAGATAGTGAAAAAAATCACAAAAGAAGAAATCGCCCGACGCCAATTTGATATGTTCGGTAACGCATAACCGCTAAAAATTAGAAAAAACGTCCGAAAGGACGTTTTTTAATAACTCTGCATTTACCAAATAGGTGAATGAAAAATCAAAAACTAAAAAATAATTTATTGACTTTCTTATTTAATTGCTTAAAATTGGGAAATAAGAGAGACAAGGAGATAAAACTATGGCACTTACAGAATTCGGCAAAGCAGTCCGCAAAGCTCGGATTGATGCCGGTGAAACACTACTTAGTATGGCAGAGACTATCGGAGCCAGTCCAGCATTTTTAAGCGGAATGGAAACCGGTCGTAAAAAAGTCCCGACTGAATGGGTAGAAAAAATTGCTAACTACTTTAAAGACAAAAACGTACAAACTGAAGACTTGCAAGAATTGGCCCATATTTCTAATGACGCTATTCCTGTAGAAGGTTTGCCATTACAACAGCAAATGATGGTAGCAGGTTTCGCCAAATCTGCGATGACCGCAGAGCAACTCACCAAATTTGCCGAATTATTAAAAGAAATCCATTCAGAAAAGGGAGAGTAATGGATGAGTTTACAAAGTTTATTATACGAAATGAACGGCTTACGAGTAAAACCAATGACCAGAAATGAAATTGAAAAAATGGCGTTGCCTCTTGCTAAGCATTTGAAATTTACCAAATGGAATAAAGCACGCCAACGCTTTGATGATGTATTGGAAAATGTGGCAACGATTGTCAATCTTGAGATCCTGTCAGAGACCGAATGGCAGGAACTTACCCATAACTTCACCAAAGGGCATTTCAGCCCAAGCGAGTTTACCATTCGTATTCCTGAAAATACCTATATTCTTGCCTGTAAAGGCGATAAAGATTCACTCGAAATTGTGTTGCATGAACTCGGACACGTTTTTCTAATGCACCAAGCCTATTTACACAAAGCAGACGAGTCACCTACAATCAATGAAGATCCCGAATGGCAGGCAGACACCTTTGCAGAAATTATTTTAGAAGCAATGGGGTACTCAATTACACAAATCTCACTAGATTTCGGTCGGCTAGAAATGTAAAAACCCAATCATAAAGACTGGGTTTATAAGATTTAGTAAAGTATTGCAGTACTTTATTAAATAGTAAGCAAAAAAATCAGTTCCATAGGGCGTTACTGATTTTCTTAACCTGAAAGCAATGCGAAATTTTACTCTTTTAATAGATTTTCGCAAGGATTAAGTTTGTAAAATGAGATATTTCTCTCAAATTACAATAATAAATACGCCCTCCTAACAATATAGGAGGCTTCAAATGGTATTTGAAACTAACCCTAATGGTGAACAGGTGGCAGTGATTTTTACTCCATATATCACTAAAAAAGGTAAGCGAATTTATCATCCTCACGGCGGTGTTTTCCGCATTGAGATCCCAATGGATAAATATCGTAACCATTAATTCAAAGGCTGTCTTATGACAGCCTTTTTCTTTAAACTCCTTTAATATAGCAACCCACCATTATTTCTTAAAATTTCTTTACGTAATATTAAAGAGGTTTAAAGAAATATCTCTATCACTTCCTATCACCAAAATCGTGATCCATTGTTCCGCCACAAAAAACGGCAAATCATTACGCACGGCAATACAAACCACCGCGCAACGTATCGACGAATGGCATAAACAACGCGGTTTTAAGCGTAGCCCCGTGTTAGCCAAACAATTCAATCCACATTTGCAACACCTAAGCTATCACTATGTATCGGCAAACATACCGAAATTACACTGACACCGACCATAAATAACCATAATGTGATTAGTTCCGGGCAGGTCATCGCTAAATTACAGACCGCCGTTGAAAAAGTTGATCCTCAAGACTTATCTAGTATGACCATGCCAATGGTAAAAACCCATTTGACAGAAGTGCGTTTACCACAGGCCAGCCTGTATAAAATCAACCCAGATGCTCCGAACGGCTATCTGGTGGAAACTGATCCAAAATTTACCGATCGTAAACGCTGGCTCAGTTCCGACTACATGTTTGAACAGCTTCGTTACAATCACGATAACGTACATAAACGTTTAACGTATTTATAGCAAAATATCTGTAATTTTGACCGCACTTTTCTAATCGATTACAATCCACTTATCCTAGCTCATGAAATTTTATTGTGAAAATTAAAACCTTATTAAAAAATGCGATTTCGCTCCTGCTGACGTTAATTATCGTGAGCAGTATTCTCGATTTTATTCGTAAACCCAATATTCCACCTGAAATCAATGCGACAGCACTTTATGATTTACAGGGGAATGCCTTCTTTTTACCTCAATTAGATCAAGCTAAGCCGACGATCATTTATTTCTGGGGAAGTTGGTGCGGCTATTGTCGTTATACTTCGCCAGCGATTAATTCACTTTCAGAAGAAGGCTATCCGGTAGTCTCTGTCGCGCTGCGTTCAGGGTCAAATAAGGACGTGGAAGATTATTTACAAACCCATCACTATCAGTTTACAACGGTGAATGATCCTCAAGGCAAAATTGCGGATCAATGGCAGGTGAATGTGACGCCGACCATTATTATTTTAAACAAAGGAAAAATGGATTTGGCCACAACAGGCTGGACAAGTTACTGGGGCTTAAAAGTGCGGTTGTTTTTCACAGAGTTTTTTGGCTAAGCGGCACAAAATCTATTACAATACACAGACTTATTTTAAAGAGGACAGAATTATGATTATCGTAACAGGTGGCGCCGGTTTTATCGGCAGTAATATCGTTAAAGCGCTAAACGATATGGGACGCAAAGATATTTTAGTGGTGGATAACTTAAAAGACGGGACTAAATTCATTAACTTAGTGGATCTTGATATCGCAGATTACTGTGATAAAGAAGACTTCATTGCGTCAATTATTGCCGGTGATGATTTAGGTGATATCGATGCAGTATTCCATGAAGGGGCTTGTTCAGCGACCACTGAATGGGACGGCAAATACATCATGCATAATAACTACGAATATTCAAAAGAGTTATTGCATTACTGTTTAGATCGTCAAATTCCGTTCTTATATGCATCAAGTGCAGCGACTTATGGCGACAAAACTGAATTCCGTGAAGAGCGTGAATTTGAAGGCCCGTTGAATGTATACGGTTATTCTAAATTCTTGTTCGACCAATATGTGCGTGCGATTTTACCTGAAGCGCAATCACCAGTATGTGGTTTCCGTTATTTCAACGTGTATGGTCCGCGTGAAGGTCACAAAGGTTCAATGGCGAGTGTCGCATTCCACTTAAATAACCAAATCTTGAAAGGCGAAAATCCAAAATTATTTGCAGGCAGTGAACACTTCCGCCGTGATTTCGTTTATGTAGGTGATGTGGCACAAGTCAACATTTGGTGCTGGCAAAATGGTATTTCGGGTATCTTTAACTGTGGTACCGGCAATGCAGAATCTTTCGCTGAAGTGGCGAAAGCGGTAATTAAATTCCACGGTAAAGGCGCAGTGGAAACCATTCCATTCCCAGAGCATTTGAAATCTCGCTATCAAGAATATACGCAAGCAGATTTAACGAAACTCCGCGCAACTGGCTACGACAAACCATTTAAAACCGTAGCGGAAGGTGTGGCCGAGTACATGGTGTGGTTAAATAAATAAAAATATTGAACAAATAATGTCGTTCAATACTAGAAAATGAATAAAGTGCGGTTAAAATTAATCTTATTTTTAGCCGCACTTTTGTTATAAGGTCAAGCATGAATATTTTAATTATCGGCCCATCTTGGGTCGGCGATATGATGATGTCGCACAGTTTGTATCAACAACTCAAACAGCAATATCCAAATTGCCAAATTGATGTGATGGCACCCAATTGGTGTAAACCGCTTTTAGCCCGTATGCCAGAAGTGCGTCATGCTATTGAAATGCCGCTTGGACACGGCAAGTTTGCCTTGTGTGAACGTTATCGTTTAGGTAAGGCATTGCGCAATCAATATGATATGGCAATCATATTACCAAACTCCTTGAAGTCAGCTTTTATTCCCGCCTTTGCAAAAATTGCGGTACGTCGAGGCTGGAAAGGGGAGAGCCGTTATTTCTTGCTTAACGATTTACGCAATAATAAACGTGATTATCCTATGATGGTGCAACGTTATGTCGCGTTAGCTTTTGAGCAAAATGCGGTACCGAAAGCGGCTGATATTCCTGTTCTAAAACCTTATTTAACCGTTGAGTCAACTCAACAAGCAGAAACCTTAAAAACATTTGAAAAACAGACCGCACTTTTAGGCGAACGTCCGATTATCGGGTTCTGTCCTGGGGCTGAATTTGGTCCAGCTAAACGTTGGCCGCATTATCATTATGCTAAGTTAGCAGAAATGCTGATTGAAAAAGGCTATGCGGTAGAATTATTTGGTTCACCAAAAGATGTGGAATCAGGAGAGCAAATTCGCAATGCATTACCTGCCGAGCTACAATCATTTTGTTTAAATTTAGCGGGACAAACTAACCTGAATCAAGCTGTGGATTTAATCGCTAACTGTACGGCAGTGGTGAGCAATGATAGCGGCTTAATGCATATTGCTGCTGCGACAGATCGTCCATTGGTTGCACTTTATGGCCCAACGAGCCCAACTTATACGCCACCATTATCTGATAAAGCTGTAATTATTCGTTTAATTGAAGGCGATTTAATTAAGGTGCGTAAAAGTACAGATAGCTCGGAAGGGTATCATCAAAGTTTGATTGATATTACGCCAGAAATGGCATTAGAAAAATTAGAGGCATTATTAGCAAAATGAACCCTCTACGCATACACTTACAATTAATCGGAATGGCCATTTTATGGGGCGCCTCTTGGCCTTGGGGACGAGTGGTTGCCCAAGCCATGCCGACATTTGTGGCTTCAAGTTTACGATTTTTGTTCGCGATTATTCCATTGTTGATTTGGTTGTATGTGGCTAATCGCTTTATTTATGTGAGAAAGCTTCGTCCTAACCAATGGTTTGGATTATTATTAACGGCTTTGCTTGGGATTTTTGGTTATTCGACTTTCTTTATTTGGGGCTTGAAATACGTGCCTGCAGGACAAGGAACGATGGTGGTTGCTTCGAATCCAGTCTTTACGATGTTTTTTGCTATTTTACTATTTAAAGAAAAATGGAATCGCTGGGTTGTATTAGGCATGATTATTGCAATTAGCGGTTCCCTATTAGCCATGACAAAAGGGAATCCAACTAATCTCTTACAAAATTTTGGATTCGGTCAAATGTTATTGCTTTGTGCTTTAGTTTGCTGGGTTGCTTATACTTTGTTGGCGCGTAAGGTATTAATTGGAATAGATTCCCTTACCGCGACCACAATTTCTTCCACTTTTGGTTTCTTCATGCTGACGTTGGCAGCGTTATGGACGGAAAATGCAGAAGATTGGGCAACCGTACTTCAATTAAATGGACCACAATGGTTTAGTTTACTTGGTCTTGCATTTGGTGCAACGGTATTAGCCTATGCATGGTATTTTGATGGGGTGAAATACTTAGGCGCAGGTAATGCCTCTGCTTATATTATTCTAGTGCCGATTTTAGGGATTTTATTCTCAGCCGTTTGGTTGAATGAACAAGTGGATTCCTCCTTAATTATTGGAGGCATTTTAGCCGTATCTGGACTTGGAATTATGCACTGGGGAAGAAGGTTAATTAAATGAAAGTATGTGTGATTAAGACTTCCTCTATGGGGGATGTGATTCATACTTTGCCGGCATTGACTGATGCACAGCGTGCTATTCCTAATCTCTCCATTGATTGGGTGGTGGAAGAGAATTTTGCCGAAATTCCACGTTGGCATTCGGCAGTGAAGCAAATCATTCCAATTGCCTTAAGACGCTGGCGAAAATCGCCTTTTTCGGCTCAGACCAAAAATGAGTGGAAATCTTACCGCACTTTATTACAAGCCAATCAATATGATGCTGTGATTGATGCGCAAGGGCTTTTTAAGAGCGCTTTTTTTGCGACACGCTTAGCCAATGGTGTCAAACATGGCTATGACCGCAAAAGTATCCGTGAGCCGATAGCTTCCTTGTTTTACGATAAAAAATATGTGATTTCTTATCAACAACATGCGGTAGAACGTATTCGTCAGCTTTTTGCTCAAGCACTATCTTATCCGTTGCCGATAGAAAAAGGGGATTATGGCATTGCACGTCATTTTATTTCCGTAAATTCTATTGAACCTTACGTGATTTTTTTTCACTCTACAACAAGAGATGAAAAGCATTGGTCAGAACGAGAATGGCGGAATTTAATCGAAAAACTGACCACACTTTCTATTCAAGTCCGTTTACCTTGGGGGAATGAAAAAGAAAAGGCGAGAGCAGAGCGATTAGCCACAGGTTTATCTCATGTGGTCGTTTTACCTAAACTTTCATTGAATGAATTGGCTGACCAAATAGCTAATGCGAAAGCCGTGGTGTCCGTGGATACAGGGCTTGCCCATTTGACAGCCGCACTGGATAAACCAAATATTACGCTTTATGGCGCAACAGATCCGACCTTAATTGGCTGTTATGGTCAAAATCAGCACTATTTAACAGCGAATTCAATGGAAAATATTACCTCAGACCAAGTATTTTCTGCGCTTAATTTATTAACTAAATAGGCGATAAAATAATCGAATATGTATTTATCTGGATTGATTTTAGTCAAAATATTGCCTATTTTCTGATAGTTAGAAAAATTTAGGGTTGACCATTTAGGTTGTAGTGTATAAACTGCAAAAAGTTCAATTTTTTAATAAACTTCATTAAATAATAGGGAAAGCGTTATGAAAAAAACACTTCTTGCTTTATCTGTAGCGGCATTAGCAGCAGGTTCTGCACAAGCTTATAACTTCCACATTGACCAAACTGGTACAGATGTTGATTTTTACGGTTCTTTACGTGTTAAATGGGAAAGCACCTCTAACAAAACTAACTATGTAGCGGGCGGTGAAAGCAAAGAGCACATCAACCATGCAGTTGATAACGATGGTTCACGTTTTGGCTTTAAATTAAAACAAAGTTTAGGTGGCGATTTCTATGCTTTAGGTCGTGCGGAATGGCGTATGCGTGGTGAAGCGCCTTCACAACATGATTTTGACCATGTTTATACTCGTCAACTTTATGCTGGTTTTGGCCACAAACAATTCGGTGAGTTAACTTACGGTAACATGGTAACTATCACTGATGAAGTAACACAAAGTGATTTAGCAAATACTTATAGCTTGACTGATGGTTTATTAGAGACTTCAGCTCGTCGTGTAGCACAATATGTTTATAATGGTGACTACGGCTCAAATAAAGTGAAATTTGGTGCGTACTATGGCGGTTCAAGCAAACGTGACATCAAAAACGTAGATTTAAAAAATAACCGTAAAAACACTTGGGGTACAGGTCTTATCTTTGATCATGAAATTGATAGTATCCAAAATGTAACTGTCGCAGCAGGTTTCACTCGTGAAATTTCTGAAAATGCTGACAAAACAGCATACTACAGCAATGCTTATGCTTTAGGCTTAGCATATAACTTTGTTCACACTACTTATGGTTTAGACTTTGCTCACAAAGATACTAAAAATAAAGATGGCGCAGGTAACAAGGTAAAAAATAATGAAGTAACCGCAGTAATTCGCCAAGGTTTAAATGAAGACTGGAACGTATATGCAATGTATTCTTATAAAACTGAGAAAACGTTACCTGTGGGTTCTGCATATTCCAAATCAACAGATCGCCAATTCTTAGTGGGTACTGAATACTATGTGTATAATCAAGGTTCATTAAAAGTTAAACCATTCATTGAATGGCAAGCGACTCGTACTAAATACGAGAATACCTTTGATGACGCAGGTAAACAGCTTGATCGTAGCCGTGATTTCAAAACTGTTATCGGTTTACGTGCATACTGGTAATTTATCAGTTTAATTTTATAAAGTGAGCGGATAGTGAAAGCTATCCGCTTTTCTTTTTGGCTTGTAATTTTGATTTTCACCCCCATAATACTGCTCAGGCGCAAAGTGCGGTAACAAAATGACATCTTTTTTGAATGTTTACGATTTATTCGAAAAATTGACCGCGCTTTTTACTCAAAGAATAAATAGGAACAAATAATGAATTACACTCAAGACAATGACAAACTTTACCGCTACCTTTTCCAAAACCGTGCCGTGCGTGGTGAATGGGTGCGATTAAATCAAACTTTTACTGATACGTTGAATACTCATCATTATCCAAAAGCGGTACAAAACTTATTAGGTGAGATGATGGTGGCGACTAATTTATTGACTGCAACATTAAAATTTAACGGTAATATTACTGTTCAAATTCAAGGTGATGGTCCATTAAAATTAGCTTTAGTAAATGGTAATGACCAACAACAGATCCGTGCATTAGCACGTGTACAAGGCGATATTCAAGACGGTATGAGCCTTCATGATATGATCGGCAAAGGCGTATTAGTGATTACGATTGCTCCAACTGAAGGTGAGCGGTATCAAGGCGTTATCGGTTTAGATAAACCAACGATTACGGAATGTTTAGAAGACTATTTTGTTCGTTCAGAACAATTACAAACTCAGCTTATTATTCGCACGGGTGAATATGAAGGCAAACCAGTTGCTGCAGGAATGTTGCTACAGATTATGCCAGATGGCCAAGGTACACCAGAGGATTTTGAGCATTTAACTACGTTAGCTGCAACCGTAAAAGATGAGGAGTTATTTGGATTACCCGCAGAAGAATTGCTTTATCGCTTATATCACGAAGAAGTGGTGGAAGTTTTTGAACCACAATCAGTTTCTTTCTTCTGTGGTTGCTCACCTGAGCGTTCAGGGGCAGCATTATTACTGATTCCAGAAGCTGAAATTGAGGAAATCTTAGAAGAGCATAAAGGCAGCATTGATATGCAGTGTGAATGTTGTGGCACGCATTACTTCTTCAATAAAGAAGCAATCAATAAACTCAAACAAGCACAATAAGAAAAATCCCCGTTCATGATAACGGGCATTTTTTTATGGATGTTTTATTGTTGCACTTGTTCCAAGCAATGTTTGATTGCGTCAGGAATTGAGCCACCGTGGTTTTTATTGGGAATGGAAATAAACGCCACGGAATTTCCTTGTTTTTCCAATATTCCCGCCAGTTGATGCGCATTGATTGTTCGCATTTGTTTCCGTTGATTAATACGCTGTAATTGCTCTTCAGTGATATTAGGATCCTGTTCAGGATGTTCTTCGTAAGAGCCTAATGTAATCAAAATATGTGATGGTTTTTGGCTAATCCAAGATTCATTTTGAGGCAAAAATGAGCCATTTCCCCACCAAAGGGAAGGGCTTGCCAATGTGTAATGTTGAAATAAATCTGGTTGATGGAAGAGCACATACAATCCAAATAATCCCCCAAAAGAATGACCAAAGAAATATTGTTTTTCTTTATTTATATTGAAATGCTGCTCAATGTAAGGTTTAACATCTTCTTGAATAAAACGTAAAAAATCGGCAGCTTTCCCTCCTTTGGCAAATTCAGCACCTTCAGCCGGAAACGTGTAGTCTCTTGTACGTTCCTCAATGGCGTAAGCTTTATCAGATACATAACCGATACCGACAATAAGAGGGAGAGGTTTGTTAGGATTGACCGCATTCACTGCGATTGGAAATTGAGCGTTACCATCTAGCGTATAAAGTGCGGTCAGTTTTTTCGACGTTTTCGGTGGAACAGCAATAAACAAACGATAATGCTTACTTTCAAAAGTAAAATCTTTTTGTTGAATTTGATACATTTTTTTCATGCTTTCTTGAATAGGTGGAATTTTAAAATCGGGTTCAGCTTGCGCGCTTTGCGTACACATCAGCAGGAAAAATAAAAAGGGTAAACGCAGAAATGAGAACATGGTTATCCGGTCTTAATTTGAGAATGGTTATCACTATATAGTAAAAGTAAAGGTGAAATCAACCGCACTTCATCTTGGCTCCCAAAAACACCCTAAAAATAGGTAGAAATTTTCAATGAATGTTCAAAAATTTGATCTAGTTAACATTTTTTTTCTGGCAATTCCCCTACAATAACCACAGGAAAAATTTTTAAACTTTAATCAAGAGGTGAACTATGACTGACATTAAAAATGTAATTAAAGAACTTGAAGCCATTGGTATTCATGATGTAAAAGAAGTGGTTTATAACCCAAGCTATGAACAACTTTTTGAAGAAGAAACCAAACCTGGCTTAGAAGGCTTTGAAAAAGGTACACTTACCACAACTGGAGCGGTGGCTGTTGATACAGGGATCTTTACCGGTCGTTCGCCGAAAGATAAATACATCGTTTTAGATGATACCACAAAAGATACTGTGTGGTGGACTTCTGATGTGGCGAAAAACGATAACAAACCAATGACTCAAGAAACTTGGTCAAGCTTGAAAGGTCTTGTGACTAAACAACTTTCTGGTAAACGTTTATTCGTGGTTGATGGTTTCTGTGGCGCAAGTGAACAAGACCGTATCGCAGTACGTATTGTGACTGAAGTAGCATGGCAAGCACACTTTGTGAAAAATATGTTCATTCGTCCTACAGAAGAACAATTAAAAACCTTTAAACCTGATTTCGTGGTAATGAATGGTTCTAAATGCACCAACCCGAACTGGAAAGAACAAGGTTTGAACTCTGAAAACTTCGTTGCATTCAACTTAACTGAGCGTATCCAATTAATCGGTGGTACTTGGTACGGCGGCGAAATGAAGAAAGGTATGTTCTCAATGATGAACTACTTCCTACCACTTAAAGGTGTAGGTGCAATGCACTGTTCTGCTAACGTAGGTAAAGACGGTGATGTAGCAGTGTTCTTCGGTTTATCAGGTACAGGTAAAACCACCCTTTCCACTGATCCAAAACGTGAATTAATCGGTGACGATGAGCACGGTTGGGATGATGTAGGTATCTTCAACTTTGAAGGTGGTTGCTATGCGAAAACTATCCATCTTTCAGAAGAAAATGAGCCGGATATTTATCGTGCAATCCGTCGCGATGCGTTATTAGAAAACGTAGTGGTTCGTGCTGATGGTTCAGTTGATTTCGATGATGGTTCTAAAACTGAAAATACTCGAGTGTCTTACCCAATTTATCACATTGATAATATTGTTAAACCAGTATCTCGTGCTGGTCACGCAACGAAAGTAATTTTCTTAACTGCGGACGCATTCGGTGTATTACCTCCTGTGTCTAAATTGACACCAGAGCAAACTAAATACTACTTCTTATCTGGTTTCACCGCTAAATTAGCTGGTACAGAGCGTGGTATTACTGAGCCAACTCCAACCTTCTCAGCATGTTTCGGTGCGGCGTTCTTAACTCTTCACCCAACACAATATGCTCAAGTGTTAGTGAAACGTATGCAAGCTGCTGGTGCAGAAGCTTACTTAGTTAATACCGGTTGGAACGGTACAGGTAAACGTATCTCAATCAAAGATACTCGTGGTATTATCGATGCCATCTTAGATGGTTCTATCGAAAAAGCAGAAATGGGCGAGTTACCAATCTTTAACTTAGCGATTCCAAAAGCATTACCAGGTGTAGATCCAGCGATCTTAGACCCACGTGATACTTATGCGGATAAAGCTCAATGGCAAGCTAAAGCTGAAGATCTTGCAGGTCGTTTCGTGAAAAACTTCGAAAAATATGCGACTAACGCAGAAGGTAAAGCGCTTATCGCAGCAGGTCCAAAAGCTTAATTAGAGAATATAGTTATCTAATTAAACATTTCTAAAAATAACCGCACTTTGGTTTTTAAATCAAAGCGCGGTTTTTTATATTAATTTTTTATGTGAATGATATTTTCTGATATGGTGAGAAGAGACCAATATTGTTACTACCCTACAATAAAGCTTTATATTTAGAGAAGTGATAGTAGGTTATTTCAAAATAAACATTGGTGTATTGCTGATAGGATCACGATGAATAATGACATCTAAATCAAACACATCCTTCAGCAACTCTTCGGTCATGACTTCATCAGGTGTGCCTTGTGCCATTACTGCACCTTTTTTCATGACGATTAAGTGATCGCAATAGCGGCAGGCTTGGTTGAGGTCATGTAACACCGTAATCACGGTTTTTCCGTTTTGTTGCATTTGTCGCATCATGCCCATGAGTTCAGCTTGGCGGTTTAAATCCAGATAAGTGGTAGGCTCATCGAGTAGCACTAATTCAGCATCTTGCGCAAGAGTCATGGCTAAGAAGACGCGTTGTTGCTGACCACCAGATAAATCAGAAACCAACTGTTCGGCAAGTTCAGCAGTTTGTGTTTGATCCATCGCCCAAGTGACCAATTCTTCATCTTTTTGGCTGAGTTTGCCCCAGAGATTTAAGTAAGGCGAACGCCCGTAGGCGATCAATTCCCGCACTTTAATCCCTTCGGGTACCAAGTGTTGCTGCGGGAGAAAAGCCAATTCTTGGGCATATTCTTTAGGGCTTTTTTGCCAAATATCCTGACCTTTATGAGTGATTGAGCCTTGCTTCGGTTTGAGCAAGCGAGCCACCGCTTTTAATGTGGTGGACTTACAGCAACCATTTGGGCCGATTAATGCAATCACTTTATTTTTCGGGAATTTTAGCGACAGATTTTTAACCACGAGTTTATCTTGATAACCTAAAGATAAATTATTGATTTCAATGCTCATTATTTAGTTCTCATCAATAAGTAGAAGAAATATGGCGCACCGATAATTGCAGTCAGAATGCCCGCGGGGAGTTCAGTTGGTGGGTCAATCACCCGCGCCAAAATATCCGAAAGTTGTAATAAGAGGGCGCCAATAATCAAGGCCGCCGGTAATAGGGTGCGATGTCTGCCACCGACTAAACGACGAGCAAGATGCGGAGCAACTAATCCTAAAAAGGCAATTGGACCACAAATTGCCACAGCTGTAGTGGAAAGGGCTACCGCTAACACTAAAACGCTAATTTGCACTTTATTTACGGTTACGCCCAAGGTGGAGGCTTTGTTTTCACCTAAACCAAGGGTATCTAGATCGTGACAGAAAATAAATGGCAAGGGCAGTAATACTACTAACCATGGCAATACCACATTCAAATAAGACCAGCTGCGCCCCCACAGGCTTCCTGTGAGCCATAACATAGCCGTGTTGATCTCGACCGGATTGGTAAGCATCAAATAATGACTAATGGCTGCCCACAATGCGGAAAGTGCAACTCCAATGATTGCCATTTTGATAGGGCGGAAGTTAAAGCCGCATACGATCCATAAAATAACAAAAGATAGCACACCACCTAAAAAGGCAAAAATCGGCATCCAGTAAAATGCTAAGTTTGGCAAGAACATCAATACCGAAACAGCAATTAACCCCGCTGCATTGTTAATCCCCAAAATATCGGGAGAGGCAAGTGGATTACGCACCACGCTTTGTACGAGCACACCAGAAATCGCTAAGGCGCCGCCTAATAAAATCGCTAATACCGCACGGGGTAGGCGATATTCCATCAAGGTAAAATAGTTTTTATCATCAGGCTGAAAGGCCGCCCAAATTTCCTCAAAGGAAAGCGTATAAGTGCCAAGGCGAATACTCAACCCAAAGAGTAGTACCATTAGACTAAGCGTGACGACATAAAAGCCGATAGCGCGAAAAGATACATGAGAAGCTCGCATTAGTGTCTTCCTCTGGCAAATAATACAAAGACTGGTGCACCGATTAAGGCAAGCACCGCACCGGCAGGCACTTCGCTAGGGAAGTTGACCGCGCGGGCAATGGTATCTGCAGCCAGCATTAAAATTGCGCCGAGTAACATCGCCATGGGGAGCGATTTTCGCAAGTCATAACCAATCCAATAGCGGGCAAGATGGGGCACGAGTAAGCCAATAAAGGCTACGGGGCCGGCAACACTCACACTAGAACCCACAATCAATAACGCCATGATGTTAGCGTACCAACGTAAACGGAAGAGATTGATGCCTAGTGAACGAGCGGATTCATCGCTTAAATTGAGTAAGTTCAAACGGCTGGCAAAAAACAGGCAGAAAAGTGCGGTCAAAATAAAGAACGGAAATAACGTCAATAATTCATTCCAACGGGCATGTGCAATGCCGCCAGCTAGCCAACTCATAATACCGAAGGCATGATCTTCTGCGATAATGAGCACCAATTTCGTCAGAGCTGCACACAGTAGTGATACGGCAATCCCCGCTAAAATCACTCGGCTACGATCTCCACTGTTGTCTTTCCATCCGTTGCTGATCAGCATCACTACAAACCAACTCAGACCACCACCGATACTGGCAACTAAGGCAATGCTATAACCAGAAAGAATCAAGGGGCTAAACGCACTGGCGGTCACCATGGCAAGACTGGCTCCCGAGTTCACGCTGAGTAATGTAGGTGAGGCTAGTGGGTTGCGCGTAATGGTTTGTAACAACGCCCCCGCCACCGCAAGATTGGCACCTAAAATCATGCCAACTAATGCTCGAGGTAGGCGTAAATCGGTTACCGTAATTTTGGCAATTTCATCGCCATCGGGGAGGAACGCTTGTAACGCTGCAAGCGGTCGAATTTCGATGGGATAATACAAAAACAGGCTTCCCCATAATAGGAAAGCCAGAATGATAAGGGGAAGTCCCCAACGGAAAGTGGACTTCATCATTATTTTTGTTTCACGAAACCTTCAATTTGTTTTGCCATAATTTTGCTCGCTTCTAAGCCGCGGCCACGCGCCCACATGTCGGCGTCAACGCTGTAAACATGATTTGCTTTTACGGCAGGAATGGCTTTCCAAAGTGGCTCGGCTTCCCATTTGCGCGCAATACTTTCATCACGGTAATGGGCGATGAACAAGTATTCCGGTTTTTCCATTACTAATTGTTCAAGGTTGATTTCCACGAAAGCCTGATCGCTATTGAGTTTGGTTGGGGCAAAACCTAATGTCGTTAAGAAACTACCCACATAGCCATTGTCATTTTGGATATTAAATTTATCTTCTCGGGAAGTACCAAATGAGGCTTTTTTGCCTTGTACACCTAGATTTTTTGCAATGTTGGCAATGTAATCATTATGTTCATTGATCTTCGCTTTCATTTCAGCGCTTTGACCCACTAAATCACCAATTTTTTGTGCTGTTTCAAGGTTTTCTTGATAGCTTTCATGACGAGAATCGAACATCACCGTTGGCGCAATTTTTTTCAATTCTTCAAACACCGCTGTGTGACGGGAAGGATCGGCAATAATTAAATCGGGTTTGAGAGAAGCAATCACTTCAAGGCTTGGCTGAGAACGCGTGCCAACGGATTGCCATGCAGCAATTTTTTCGCGTACTTGCGGCAGAATACGATCGACTTTGTTATCGTCGGCCACACCCACTGGGCTTACACCCACTTGGGCTAACGCATCCACAAAAGAATATTCCAACGCCACAACACGGCTTGGGGTTTTATCAAGGGTAAATTCGCCCTTTGCATCTTTAATCGTCACAGCACTAGCAAATGCAGATGCCATCAATAATGCGGAAGCTAAAGTGGTTTTTAATAATTTTTTCATGTTGTGTCCTCAATAATAAAAAGCGTTTGGATTATACATCCAAACAATGTTATTGAGAATAGTTATATTTTAGCTATTTGGTCGGATTTCTCTATTTCGCCCGCATTCTAGCAAGCAAACTGACGGCAACAATAATGACTAATGAACCAATCCAGAAATTTAGGCTTGGTACGTTATCCCAGAAGAACCAGTCACAGATGCTGGAAAAAATGACACCGGTAAAAGCAAAAGGCGTAATGACATTCGCTGGCGCGTATTTAAAGGCACGAGTGAGTAATAATTGGAAAATAAGCCCGAATCCGCCCACCAAAAGCAGTAATGTAAATCCATGTAATGTTGGCATTTTCCACTGTGCGATAAAAAAGAGTGGCAATAAAATAGAACCTAATAAGTGGAAGTAAAACACGATATTTTTAGGCGAATTGTGTTTATTGAGCTCTTGTAAGCTGATAAATGCCATCGCAGCCAAGACTGCCGCACCCAAAGCATAGCCTACATGGAGAGGATTGATATTCATTGAGCCGTTGGTCAGCATAATGATAGATACACCAATAAAACCCATAAAACTGCAAGCTAATACTTTTAATGGTGTTCTGACTTTAAAGAAAAACAGCAATAAAGGCACAAAAAGTGTGGACGTATTCATCAATAAAACCGCAATGGAAATCGGTAAATATTTAATAGCGTAGAAGGTTAATAACATACTGGCTATGCCGGCGAGGTTACGCAAAACGAGAAACTTCCATTGGGACATATCGACTTTGAAATCTCCATCTTTAATTAAAAAGGGTAAGAGAAACACAAAACCAATAAAGAAGCGGGAAAATAAAATTTCACTGGACGGTAATTCATCAGAGGCGTATTTTACAAATACGCCCATTAAGGCAATGCTGATGTAAGCTAATACCATACAAACAACAGCTTTTTGATAATTATTGCGGAGATGTATGTTTGGCATAAGGGTTCCTTGCACAAAGTGCGGTAAAAATTGCCTTATTTTGTAAGAAAATGGGCTTGTATTCGTCTAATGAAATGTAATCTTAAGATATTTTCTATAATAAGGAAAGAAAATGAAATATACAAAAACATTTCTCATATTGACCGCACTTTTTAGCGGTTTGCAAAGTAGTTTAACGTATGCTGATCACACAGAATCATCAAAGGAGCAAAAAATGACAATGGAAAGTAAACAAGAACAACAAATTATTTATCTTGCAGGTGGCTGCTTTTGGGGATTAGAAGCTTATATGGAACGCATTCAAGGCGTGACCGATGCTGTTTCGGGCTATGCTAATGGAAAAGGTGATACCACTAACTACCAATTATTGCATGCGACAGATCATGCGGAAACGGTGAAAGTCACTTACGATCCAAATAAAATTTCGCTAGATAAATTGCTGCAATATTATTTTCGCGTGATCGATCCAACCAGTATTAACAAACAAGGTAATGATCGTGGCAGACAATATCGCACCGGCATTTATTATCAAAATGAGCAAGATAAAGCGGTTATTGAAGAGGCATTGAAAACCTTACAAAGTAAATATCAAGCGCCGATTCAAATTGAAGTAGAACCGCTGAAAAATTATGTGGAGGCGGAAGAGTATCATCAGGATTATCTCAAGAAGAATCCGAATGGTTATTGTCATATCGACATCAAAAAAGCCGATGAGCCATTAATTGATGATAAAAAATACCCAAAACCAAGTGATGCAGAATTAAAGCAAAAATTGACCGCACTTCAATATGATGTGACGCAAGGCAAACATACCGAACGCTCTTTTAGTAACGAATATTGGGATAATTTCGCGCCGGGTATTTATGTGGATATTACCACGGGAGAGCCGTTATTTTCTTCTAAAGATAAATTTGAATCGGGCTGTGGTTGGCCAAGTTTTACTAAACCGATTGCCGCTGAAGTGGCGGAGTATCAAAGAGACAATAGCTTTAATATGACTCGTATTGAGGTGTTAAGTCGTAGTGGTCATGCCCATTTAGGTCATGTGTTTGACGATGGTCCGCGTGATAAAGGTGGCTTACGTTATTGTATCAATAGCGCATCAATTAAGTTTATTCCATTGGGTGAAATGGAAAAACAAGGTTATGGTGATTTGATTCCTTTTGTGAAATAAGAGGGTAAAATGAGAAAAATATTGATCGTACTTTTATTGTTTTTGAGTCCATTAAGCTTTGCGCAAGAGAAGGTGTCTTTGGCGGATATTTCCTTGAAGACATTGGATAACCAAACCGTCACCTTATCACAATATCAAGGCAAACCGCTTTATATCAAAATGTGGGCATCTTGGTGTCCAATTTGCTTGGCGGGTTTAGCGGAAATTGACGATCTTAGTGCAGAAAAAAATCTTGATTTTAATGTGATTACGATTGCCTCACCTGGACAAAAGAACGAACAAAATAGCCCAAAATTTATCAATTGGTATAAAGGTCTGGATTACAAAAATATTACCGTATTATTGGATGAAAATGGAGAAATTATTAAACGTGCTAATGTATTAGGCTATCCGTTTAATTTGCTATTGGATAAAGATTTAAACCTTATTAAAGCACAACCAGGTCATTTGAATTCAGATCAAATTAAACAATTTGTGAAGGAATAAAAAAAGTGCGGTCAGATCATTTTGGACCGCACTTTCATTGAGACGTTATCAATTGGTTTTCAATTTATTCCAGTATTTTTCATAAATATCAACCGCCTCACCCACATCGCCTTGCATAATACCTTTTTCAACATTTTCAGCCGATGGGAATAAGGTTGGGTTATTGGCCATTTCAGGTGAAAGCAATGCTTTTACGCCTTCATTTGGCATAGAGAAGCCCATTTTCTCCACTACTAATTTCGCATTTTCAGGACGAAGTAAGAAGTCGATAAATTTATACGCGCCTTCAACATTGTTCGCACCCTTTGGAATCGCATAGTTATCCATCCAGAAAACGGCACCTTCTTTTGGATACACAAATTGGAGGCTTGGGTTTTCTTTGTGTGCTAAATAAGCTGAACCGTTCCATAACATCCCGATAGACGCTTCACCTTGTACATACGGCACTTCTGGCGAATCAGAGTTAAAGGTCACCACATTTGGTAATAATTTCACTAAGCGCTCATAAGCCGCTTTGATCTCTTCTTCATTTGTAGTATTTGGTGATTTTCCGTCTAAGACTAATGCGATATGGAACACTTCACGTGCATCACTGGTTAATAATACTTTGCCTTTATATTCTGGGTTCCATAAATCCGCCCAGCTTGTGATTTTGCTTGGATCAATATCATCTGCATTCACGCCGATACCGGTTAAGCCATAAACATAAGGCAGAGAATATTTGTTATTTGGGTCAAATTCCTTATTTAATAAGTTTGCCGGAATTTGTTTAAAATTACTTAATTTGCTGTGATCAAGCTCTTGTAACATATTTTCTTTCGCCATTTTATTGACGTAATAGCTTGATGGGAAAACTAAATCATAACCGCTGCCTGTACTAGAGGTCAGCTTCAATTTAGCATACATTTCTTCATTACTTTCAAACGTAGAATAAATCACTTCGATGCCCGTTTCTTTGGTAAATTCTGCAACCAAATTGGATGGGACATAGTCAGTCCAGTTGTAAACATACAATTTTTCAGCAGCAAGTGCTGCAGAGGTTGCAGCGAATGCAACTGCTGAAAGGCAAAGTGATTTGATGTATTGAACAGCATTTTTTTTCAATTTATTGACCTCCTCAGGACAATCAAAATAAACCCTAAGTAATTGTTTACTTATATAAACTTTCTGAGTATAGCACCTTTTTTGCAAAAGGTTTGACATATTTTTCTATCAGGGTAAGATTTCCTTTATCTCAATTTTATGTTAATTAATCATCAATTATGCTCGAATTTGCACATCAAGAACACATCAAATCTTATTATCTTGACAGTCGGAATCAAACTTTTGAACTGATGCCTCTCACTCAACAAGAAGAGGCGGATGTTTGTGTCATCGGTGCGGGGTTTTTTGGTTTATCTGCAGCGCTTGAATTGGCGGAAAAAGGTAAAAAAGTGGTTGTCCTAGAAGGTGCGAGAGTCGGATTTGGCGCATCCGGCAGAAGTGGCGGTCAAGCTATCAATGGTTTTGAAGAAGGCATTGATGAATATATTGCTCAAGTGGGCTTTGATAAAGCGAAAAAACTTTGGGATATGTCGCTAGAAGCCATTGATATTATTGACGAACGCATTGCGAAATATGGCATTCAATGTGATTGGAAAAAAGGTTATGCCACATTGGCGTTAAATGAACGTCGTATGGACGATCTCATTGAAATGGAAAAAGCCAGCCATGCCACTTTTGGCTATGACAAAATGCAACTTTGGGATAAAGCCAAACTTAAACAACATCTAGGCAGCGATATTTATGTAGGCGGCTTATACGATAGCAACTCAGGCCACTTACACCCATTAAACTATTGCTTAGGCTTAGCAAAAGCTTGCTTGGATTTAGGCGTGCAGATTTATGAACAATCGCCTGTTGTGGATTTAGTGGAAAAATCAGGCTGCATTGAAGTCAAAACCGATAAAAGTGCGGTTATTTCTCAAGACGTTATTTTAGCCACCAACGCTTATATTGATGCACTACCGAAGTCCATTCATCACGGTATTAATCGCAAAATTTTACCGGTCGAGAGCTTTATTATTGCGACCGAACCTTTAGATCAAGCCACGGCTGACTCAGTGATCAACAATGGCATGTCTGTTTGCGATAACAATATCTTGCTCGATTACTATCGCTTGAGTGCGGATAACCGTTTGTTATTTGGTAGTGACTCAAGCTCAGAAAAAGATATGGTGCAAATTATGCGTGGCAATATGTTGCATGTTTTCCCACAGTTAGAAAATGTCAAAATTGACTATGGCTGGGCAGGGCCAATTGATATGACAATGAACGCAAGCCCGCATTTTGGTCGTATTTCACCGCATATTTACTTTGCACAAGGTTATTCTGGACACGGTGTCGCTCTCACTGGACTTGCAGGACGCATTATTGCAGAAGCAATTTTAGGTAATGACGAACGTTTGAGAATTTTTGAAGGGTTGAAAGTCCCTTCGTTTTATGGTGGAAAATATCTTAAAAACTTAGCCACCAAGATCGGCGTACTCTATTACAAATTCCTCGATCGTTATCGTTAATTAAAAAACAAAAGGCGTGTTAAATACACGCCTTTATTGTTTCGATGACATTTAAGGTTTAATGTCTCGTAAAATAGGATTTTGCATGGAAATCAAGGTTTCCGTCGATTGAATTTCATCAATTAGCTGAATTTTAGTTGCCAGCACGGAATGTAATTCAGCAATCGTATGTGTCATCACTTTAATAAAAATCGAATAGTTACCCGTGGTATAATAGGCTTCCACCACTTCATCAAAAGTGTCTAGCTTTTTAATCACTTTTTCATAATCTTTTGCACTTTTCAAAATAATGCCAATAAAGCAACACACATCGTAACCCAACTTACGCTCATCAATAATCGCTTTTGTCCCTTCAATCAGGCCAGACTGACGCATTTTCTCTACACGAACATGAATTGTACCCGGGCTTACACCAAAGTTTTTGGCCATTTCTGCATAGGGTGTACGAGCATCTTTTGTCAGTACTCGGAGAATTTGTCGATCAAGCGTATCGATATTGTGCATAAAACACCCCCAGTTAGATCTTTTTTAAAATATCTTCTTTATTTTTGATAATATTCAACATTTAAAACAATGTAAAGAAATTACTTGAAACAAATTGCAATTTTATTAAATAATACACAACAAATCTTACCAGTTATTATAAAAAAGAAGGATAAATATGAAAAAGACGTTTATTTTACAACAACAAGAAATTAGCTTTGTGAAGAACACCTTTACTCAAAATTTAATTGAACAACTTGGCATCATTGAAGTGCAAGGTCCAATCCTGAGTGAAGTTGGCAATGGTATGCAAGATAACTTATCAGGCATTGAGAAAGCGGTTCAAGTAAACGTGAAATGCATCCCAAATGCGGTTTATGAAGTGGTTCACTCATTAGCAAAATGGAAACGTCACACTTTAGCACGTTTCCACTTTAAAGAAGGCGAAGGCTTATTTGTGCACATGAAAGCATTACGTCCAGATGAAGATTCATTGGATCAAACTCACTCTGTTTATGTGGATCAATGGGACTGGGAAAAAGTGATTCCTGAAGGTCGTCGTAACTTTGCTTATTTAAAAGAAACGGTACGTTCTATCTATCGTGCAATCCGTTTAACTGAATTAGCAGTAGAAGCGCGTTTTGATATCCCATCAAGTTTGCCAAAAGAAATCACCTTCGTTCACAGTGAAGATTTAGTGAAACGCTACCCAGATCTTTCAAGCAAAGAGCGTGAAAATGCGATTTGTAAAGAATATGGCGCCGTGTTCTTAATTGGTATTGGTGGCAAATTATCAGACGGTAAACCACATGATGGTCGTGCACCAGACTATGATGACTGGACAACTGAATCTGAAAACGGCTACAAAGGCTTAAACGGTGATATTTTGGTGTGGAACGCTGAGTTAGGTAAAGCGTTTGAGCTTTCTTCAATGGGTATTCGTGTGGATGAATCCGCATTACGTTTACAAGTTGGCTTAACCGGTGATGAAGATCGCTTAAAAATGGATTGGCACCAAGATTTATTAAACGGCAAATTACCTCTCACCATCGGTGGTGGTATCGGTCAATCTCGCTTGGCAATGTTGTTGCTTCACAAAAAACACATTGGTGAAGTGCAATCAAGCGTATGGCCAAAAGAGATGTTAGAACAATACCAACATATTCTTTAGTTAATATCGAATATAAGCCTACTAGCAGCCATTTAGAGATGGTAAAGTAATCTCTGAATGGCTAACTAAGCGAGTAGTTTCTTTTATTGAAAATTTGGCTGGTCATTTAGCCGTCTATCATCGAATTGAGACTGAATAAAGAATCATTTGTGGCATATAGAGAAGTAAATGGTTTCGATAATCAATGGTGATCTAAATTGCGATGATGGCCGATCAATTTAATTAAAATCAAAAGAAAAGGACGTCGTCTAATATATCGACGTCAGTCCTTAAGTGAATGGTGTAGCTTTTAGGTGAGATCAAAATAGAAATTTTGATCTCATTTTATTATCAGTCAGAAAAGATTATTCCGCATCTTCTTTTGCCCATTCTAATGAGCGTTTAACGGCTTTTTTCCAACCTTTATACCGACGTTGACGTTTTTCATCATCGTTATCAGGCGTAAAAGTTCGTTCTACACGTGCTTTGTCGTGAAGTTCATCGAGGTCTTTCCAGAAACCAACTGCAAGACCGGCAAGGTAAGCTGCACCAAGTGCGGTCACTTCTTTTACGACAGGTCGTTCAACATTCACATCTAAAATATCCGCTTGGAATTGCATTAAGAAGCTATTGTTGGTTGCGCCGCCATCAACACGTAAATATTGTAAGCGTTGACCAGAGTCAGATTGCATTGCTTCTAATACGTCACGAGTTTGGTAAGCGATAGATTCAAGGGTTGCGCGTACAATATGGTTACGGTTAGAACCTCGAGAAAGACCAAAAATTGCACCGCGTGCATACGGATCCCAATATGGTGCACCTAAACCGGTGAAGGCTGGAACAACATATACCCCGTTGCTATCAGGGACTTTCTGTGCGAAGTATTCGGAGTCGTGGCTGTCATGAACGATTTTGAGTTCATCACGTAACCATTGGATTGAAGCGCCTGCAATAAATACAGAACCTTCAAGTGCGTATTCAGGTTCACCTTTGGCGTTACAAGCGATGGTGGTTAATAGGCCATTTTTAGAGGTAATAGCTTTATCACCGGTGTGGAGCAACATAAAGCAGCCTGTACCATAGGTATTTTTCGCTTGGCCTGCGCGTGTGCATAGATGGCCGTAAAGTGCCGCTTGTTGGTCGCCCGCGATACCTGCAACTGGAATACGTACGCCGCCTTTACCCCCGATGTTGGTTTGGCCATACACTTCAGAAGAATTACGCACTTCAGGTAACATAGAGCGTGGAATATTTAATAATTCCAACATTTTGTCATCCCATTTTTTCGTATGGATGTTAAATAACATGGTACGGGATGCGTTGGTGTAATCCGTTACGTGAACACGACCTTGGGTTAATTTCCACACAAGCCAGGTATCTACAGTACCGAATAAAAGCTCGCCACGTTCCGCTTTTTCGCGAGCGCCTTCTACATTGTCTAAAATCCATTTCACTTTTGTACCAGAGAAATAGGGGTCCACCACTAAACCCGTGGTGTTGCGGATATATTCCTCATGACCATCCGCTTTAAGTTTGTCTGTAATATCTGCAGTACGACGACATTGCCACACAATCGCGTTATAAACCGGTGTACCGGTTGCTTTTTCCCATACGATGGTGGTTTCACGTTGGTTAGTAATACCAATTGCCGCAACTTCATCAGAGGTAATGCCTGCTTTTGCAACCACTTCGTTTAATGTTGAACTTTGTGTTGCCCAAATTTCCATTGGATTATGTTCCACCCAGCCTGCACGTGGATAAATTTGTGTAAATTCACGTTGAGCGATTTCGACAACATTCGCATTGTGATCTAATAATACTGCACGAGAGCTTGTGGTACCTTGGTCCAACGCAATGATGTATTTCTTGTCTGTCATGGTTCTATTCCTTAGAGTGTTTGGCACTCTCATTAAATGAATGAAGAAATTTTGAGCTTAAACGAACAAATTGCGAACCTAACTTAATTGAATTCGAACTTAATTGGAATAAGCAATATTTGATTTTGTGACTGTGATCACAAATTTTTTCCTGAAAATATGTAAACGATTGCGTTAACGCACAAAATAATGTGATCGCTCTCTCATTTTTAGAAAATAGATCGGTTTCATCTATTGAATTAATTGGTTAAAACTAGATAATGAAGCCACTCACTTTGAGTATCTCAATATTTGATCAAACAACGAAACGAATTGCAAAGCAAGATTTCTTTAATGAAATCATTAAGTTAATCATTATTTGGAGATTTTCTTATGAATGCCTATTTTGCAGAATTTTTTGGCACAGCACTTCTCATCCTGTTAGGTAACGGTGTAGTGGCCAACGTATGCTTAAATAAAACGAAAGGGCAAAGTTCTGGTTGGATTGTGATCACTACCGCATGGGCATTTGCGGTGTATGTGGCGGTTGTTGTAACGGGACCTTACAGTGGGGCACACTTAAATCCTGCGGTAACACTTGGTGTAGCAATGAAAGGTGCATTTGCTTGGGAATTGGTGCCGGGCTACATCGCGGCACAAGTGGTGGGTGGCATGGTTGGTGCGTTGTTGGTTTACATTATGTATAAAGATCACTTTGCAGCGACTGAAGAAGAGGGCTTAAAACGCGCTTGTTTCTGTACTGAACCAGCAATTCGTAACTATCCAATCAACTTAGTGAACGAAATCGTTGGTACCTTCGTACTCGTCTTCGTGATTTTCTATCTTGCAGGTGCAAACATCACTTTACCTGGCACAGCAGAAAGCACGCCAATTGGTTTAGGTTCTATCGGGGCATTACCAGTCGCGATTTTAGTTTGGGCAATTGGTTTAAGTTTAGGTGGAACAACCGGTTATGCGATCAACCCAGCTCGAGATCTTGGTCCGCGCTTAACTTTAGGTCTTTTACTTGGTGGTACATTAAAAACTAAAGCTGACTGGGGATACAGTTGGGTTCCGGTTGTAGGTCCATTTATCGGGGCGGCTTTAGCAGCGGTATTCTATAACGCCATTATGTAATTTATTCTAATAGAAAGAGCGGTCAAAATTCATGATGTTTTTTGACCGCTCTTTTTGTATTTAGGGGGATTAAATACAATAATCTTCGAATTCCATCGGCATTTTAGCTTGCAATAAGAATTGTTTGGTGCGCTCTTGCTGTGGATGACTGAAGAATTCAGCTGCGGTATTTTGTTCAACAATATGACCATTTTCCATAAGAATCACACGATCTGCCACATCTTTGGCAAAATTCAACTCATGGGTGACGATAATCATTGTCCAGCCTTCTTGTGCGAGCATTTTGAGTGCCTGTAACACTTCACCAACGAGTTCCGGGTCAAGAGCGGAAGTGGGCTCATCTAACAAGATAATATCGGGTTTAACCGCTAAAGCTCGGGCGATCCCGACACGTTGCTGTTGACCACCAGAAAGTTGAGAGGGATATAAATCCGCTTTTGCTTTTAAACCGACTTTTTCCAATAATGCCAAGGCTTTTTCACGAGCAGTCTCTTTTGGTTGTTTTTGCACAACCACCATCCCTTCCATCACATTCTCAAGAGCCGTGCGGTGAGGAAATAGGTTGTATTGTTGGAACACCATTGAGGAACGACGACGCAATTTTAGTTCATCGGATTTGCTGATCTTCTTGCTGAAATCAATAGTTAAGCTTCCATCGGTAAATGCTAATACCCCTTTTTCTGGGCGTTCGAGCAAATTTAAACAGCGTAAAAAGGTCGTTTTGCCTGAACCTGATGGGCCCAGAATGGCAACCACTTCACCTTTATTAATTTCAAAATCAATGCTTTTTAATACATGGTGGCCATTAAAACTTTTCTGAATATTCGTGACTTTTAACATAACCAGTCCTTATAAATGGCGAGAAAGGCGTTTTTCTAAGCGGGTTTGCCCTATCGACAGCACAAAACAGAATACCCAATAAATAAGGGCTGCTTCACTATAAATTAAAATAAACTCATAGTTTTCAGCCGTGATGTTTTGCGCTACACGGAATAATTCAGCGATCCAAACGAGTGAAGCAAGAGAAGTATCTTTCACCGTGCTAATGAAAGTGTTTGATAGCGAAGGGACGGAAATACGTAAAGCTTGCGGCATAATGGTACGCACGAAAGCTTGTGTGTAATTCATGCCTATCGCATAAGAGGCTTCCCATTGACCTTTAGGAATCGCAAGAATGGAGGCCCTTACCGTTTCTGCCGCATAAGCACCAATGTTAATGGAGAACGCAATAATTGCGGTTGGAAAAGGTTCTAGCTTGATACCAATTTCAGGTAAACCGTAGAAGATAATGAAGATCTGCACCAACATTGGCGTGCCACGAATAATTGAAATATAAGTGCGGCAAATGCCCTGCAGAATTTTGGTCATTAAATTGGGATGCGGTAATGTGCAAATCACAGCCACAATAACAGCAATGAATAAACCGCAAAAGAAGGAAATTACCGCTAGGGGAATCGTATATAAAATTGCCCCTTCCATCATAGGCCAAAACGAGCTGATTACATAATCAGCTCGTTCTGCGGTCATAAATGGAAGGCTTGCTAACCAATTATTGAGTAATGTCATCGCCAAACCATTTGATTGAAATTTGTTTTAACGTTCCGTCTTTGCGTAGTTCTTCAAGTGCTTGGTTTACTTTCGCAATAAGCGGTTCTTCACCTTTCAAGAAAGCAAAACCGGTCGGGATTTTTTTATCACTTTCTACAGCAATTTTTAAGCCTGCATTAGGTTGTTTTTTGAAGTAATCTAACACCGCGAGTTTATCATTTACAGTTGCGTCAACACGACCTTGTTTTACTGCTTCAAGGTTTTGCGCCAAGCTATCAACGGTTACAATAATTGCACCATTAGCACGAGCATCTTTGCTCCAGTTACTAGTTGCAGATTGTGCAGATTTTTTACCTTTTAAATCAGGGAATGATTTAATGCTATCGTTATCAGCTTTCGTCACGATTACGCCAGCAGAGTAGTTATAAGGTGCACTGTAATCATATTTTTTTAAACGTTCTGGGCTTGGATTGGTTTGGTTTGCAATAACATCAAAGCGTTTTGCGTTTAAACCTGCATACATACCGTCCCAAGCGGTTTCTTTGAATTCGACTTTCCAACCTAATTTTTGTGCGACATTTTCGATAATTTCCACATCAAAACCCGTTAACTTGCCATCTTTGTCGTGGAAAGTGAATGGTGCGTAAGTTCCCTCAGTACCGACTAATAAGGTTTTAGTTTGTTCAACGCGATCAGCAATTTCACCTGCGTTAGCAAAAGTAGAAAGAGCTAATCCAGCCGCTAAAAGTGCGGTGCTAAAAAATGATTTTTTCATAAGTGTTCCTTTATTTACATCTAAAAGTGAAATAGTGAGGCTTAATCACTAAGCCTCAATTCCTTCAAATAACGCCGTACTTAAATAACGTTCTGATGCAGAAGGTAAGATCGCGACGATTAATTTATCTTGGAATTCTGGTAGTTTTGCTAAGCGGTCAGCTACTGCCACAGCGGCTCCAGAGGAAATACCCGCAAGAATCCCTTCTTCAGCCATTAAACGGCGAGCGGTAGCAATCGCAGTATCGCTATCTACAGTTTCCACGCGATCAATTAATGATAAATCTAAGTTTTTCGGAATGAAGCCCGCACCGATACCTTGAATTTTGTGTGGACCTGGTTTTACTTCTTGGCCTGCAAGGGTTTGGCTAATAACAGGTGATTCTGTTGGTTCAACCGCCACAGAGGTAATTTTTTTACCGTGATCGAGTTTGATCGCACGAGAAATACCGGTAATTGTACCACCGGTACCCACACCAGCAACCACAACATCGACTTTACCTTCCGTATCTTTCCAAATTTCTTCACCAGTAGTTTGACGGTGAATGTCAGGGTTAGCCGGGTTTTCAAATTGTTTTAGCATCACATAATGATTTGGATTAGACGCCACAATTTCTTCTGCTTTAGCGATTGCACCTTTCATCCCTTTTGAGCCTTCAGTGAGCACAAGATTGACGCCTAAACCACGTAATAAACGTTTACGTTCAAGACTCATGGTTTCAGGCATGGTTAAGGTGATTTTATAACCGCGTGCGGCAGCCACATAGGCTAAAGCGATACCGGTGTTACCACTAGTCGCATCTACTATTTCTTTACCAGCCGTTAAAATGCCATCTTTTTCCGCTTGCCAGATCATGTTGGCACCAATACGGCATTTCACGCTAAAGCTAGGGTTACGACCTTCAATTTTTACGACAACGTTACCATTGTGTCCGAAATGTTTTAAACGAACTAATGGCGTATTACCGATTGAGTATGAGTTATCTGCATAAATTGTCATTTTACTGTCCTTTTATATTTTGGAATAATTTGATGCAATAGTTATAACACCAGCTTTTAAATTCAAAAAATAGTTAATCGCTATATTTTATAACTAAATGCTATTTATTCACGATGCTGTTTCCCGAAGGCTTAATTTCCGTACTTGTAGAACGTGTCACAATTTGTGTTGAACCTGAAGTGCGGTCAAAATTCATATCAAATTTTAATTGTGAGCGATAATTTTCGACCCACATTATGGTCGCACCACAGACTGCAACGGGAATAACGACTAAATTCACAATCGGTAATGCGGTACAAAGGGTGATTAATGCTCCGAATGTCAGGCTTTGTATGCGTCTTTCGCCTAATGCGTTTTTCATAATGCCAAAAGAAATTTTATGATTATCAAATGGGTAATCACAATATTGAATTGCCATCATCCAGAAAGTAAATAAGAAGGTCAGTACCGGAATAATGGTTTGTCCGATAACAGGGATAAAACTCAATAGGAATAAGCCTACGAATTTCGGTAAGCTGTACCACAGTTTTTGCCATTCACGATTTAGCATACGTGGCACATCTTTCATAATTTCGGCAAAACCATCATCATTAACGGCTTCACCAGTTAGCATTTTTTCGACTTTTTCTGCTAATAATCCATTAAACGGTGCGGCAATAAAGCCTGAAAGCGTTGTAAAGGCAAAATAGAAAAATAAGAGAATTGAGCCAATAGACAACACAAGCAAAATCACGCTTAAAAAGCTTAGCCAATCTGGAATAAAGCTCATCACCCAGTCAATCATCGTGGAGATTTGTGAAACGAATAGCCAAAATAAGCCTGTAAGTAGAACGACGTTAAGTAAAATTGGCATAATCACAAAACGGCGGAGACCTTTTTGCGTAATAAAATGCCAACCCATTACGAAATGATTGAAAGCAGATTTTATTTCATTTTGATCGATCATCATTGTTCCTTTGAATTGAAAAGTAAAAAGCACAAAATCTCACAGAAAGACAATGTTTTTTGAGAAAAATTCCATTTTGTTCCTTTTAATATCTTGTTTGTATCCCTATTTTTTCACTTGGTGAAATGTGATAGGATTAGCAAAAATTATTGCGTCAAGGAGCAACAAGAATGGATTTGAATACCATTTTGATCATTTTAGGAGTGATCGCTTTAATTGCCCTAGTGGTACACGGATTATGGTCAAATCGTCGAGAGAAATCAAAGTATTTTAAAAATGCGAATGCATTTAATCGCACTTTTAAAAGTGAGGAGGTCAATCCTTTTTCGCAAGCGGCCGATGTCAATGCGGATATCTCTTTAACGCATAGTGCAGAGAGCGTACAAACAGTACAGCAAACTACTGATCGATTCAATGTTATGCCACAGGTGGTGAGCCAGGTTGAAGAGCAACGAACTCAAGAGGATGCTCGTCAAACAGAAAAAAGTGTCGATGATATAAAAATCTCCTTACCAAATCAGTCTGTTTATGAAATCGAGTCTGTTCAATCACCTTCAGCATCGCAATCCGAGTCTGCAGCTTATCTTGACGCTAATGAGCAGTCGAAGCGTCGTGTAGTAGAAATGACAATCGAAGAATTAGAAGCGCAAAGCAATGATTTTGATGGTGTGAATTCTTCTTCGCCTGAATTGCGTGAGCAGTTAGCGGAAATGTCATTAAGTTCACAGAATGCTACACATGACAATGTGCATTTTAATTATCATGAACCTGTCGAAGTAGAGAAACCAAAACAAACCTCTGGTTTTGTTCAACTTTATGTGATTTCGAATCAAAATCGTGACTTTTATGGACCGCAATTATCACAATCTTTGGAAAATCTTGGTTTTATTTTTGGTGAACATCAAATGTATCATCGCCATTTAGATTTGAGTGTAGCGAGTCCTGTATTATTTAGCGTAGCGAATATTGAACAGCCAGGTACGTTTGATTATTACAATATGGCTGAGTTTTCAACCATTGGGATTGTGTTCTTTATGCAATTGCCATCGCCAGGTAATAATTTGGCCAACTTACGTACCATGATTCGCGCAGCGAAAACTATTGCAGAAGATTTAGGTGGTGTAGTGCTGACTGAACAACAAGAAATTTTTGATGATGTAGCAGAGCAGGATTATTTATCTCGTATCGCATAAAAACGCACGAAAAATAACCGCACTTTGGGCGAGCCGCGATGGTTCGCCCATTTTAATTCAATGAACAAACTGTTAGAGAACATTATGAGCCTTCAGCAACAAATTGATAAATTACGTCAGGATCTTCGTCGTTATGAATATGAATATCATGTATTGGATAACCCAACGATTCCTGATGCAGAATATGACCGTTTATTTCATCAACTTAAAGCCTTAGAAGCCGCCCATCCGGAACGCATTACGGCAGATTCACCTACTCAACGTGTAGGCGCCAAACCGCTTTCTGGTTTTGCTCAAATTCGTCATGAAATTCCAATGCTGTCTTTGGATAATGCCTTTTCAAACGAGGAATTCTATGCATTCGTAAAACGTATTGAAGATCGTCTTATTCGTTTGCCTGAACCTCTTACTTTCTGCTGTGAGCCGAAATTAGATGGTTTAGCGGTGAGTATTTTGTATGTGAATGGCGTACTGACTCAAGCCGCAACCCGTGGTGATGGGGCAACAGGGGAGGATATTACCGCGAATATCCGTACAATTCGAAATATTCCCTTGCAACTTTTAATGGACAATCCACCTGCACGTTTAGAAGTGCGTGGTGAAGTGTTTATGCCACATGAAGGCTTTGAGCGTTTAAATCAACAGGCTTTAGAGAAAGGCGAGAAAACCTTTACTAATCCACGTAATGCAGCAGCAGGTTCGTTGCGACAGCTCGATCCAAAAATTACGAGTAAGCGTCCATTGGTATTGAATGCTTATGGTATTGGTATTGCAGAAGGGGTGGATTTACCAAATACGCATTATGATCGTTTGCAATGGTTGAAGTCTATTGGGATTCCGGTAAACCCAGAAATCCGTTTATGTAACGGCACAGATGAAGTGTTGGATTTTTATCGTGATATTCAAAATAAACGCAGTTCCCTTGGCTATGATATTGATGGTACCGTGCTGAAAATTAATGATATTGCGTTACAAGAGAAATTAGGTTTTATCTCCAAGGCGCCACGTTGGGCGATTGCTTATAAATTCCCTGCGCAAGAAGAATTAACTCGCTTAAATGACGTGGAATTCCAAGTAGGCAGAACGGGTGCAATTACCCCAGTAGCAAAATTAGAGCCGGTATTTGTGGCAGGGGTAACGGTAAGTAATGCCACATTGCATAATGGTGATGAAATTGAACGTTTGGATATTGCGATTGGTGATACGGTAGTGATTCGCCGTGCGGGGGATGTGATCCCACAAATTATCGGCGTATTGCACGATCGTCGCCCAGCGGATGCAAGACCAATTGTTTTCCCAGAAACTTGTCCTGTATGTGATTCAGCCATTGTTCGTATTGAAGGTGAAGCGGTAGCGCGTTGTACGGGCGGTTTGTTCTGTGCAGCACAGCGTAAAGAAGCGCTTAAACATTTCGTTTCTCGCAAGGCCATGGATATTGATGGCGTAGGGGGCAAATTGATCGAGCAGTTAGTGGATCGTGAATTAATTCATACGCCAGCCGATTTATTCAAGTTAGATTTAACCACGCTAACCCGTTTGGAAAGAATGGGCGTAAAATCTGCTGAAAATGCCTTAGCCAGCCTTGAAAAAGCAAAAAATACGACGTTAGCACGTTTTATTTTTGCTCTAGGGATTCGTGAAGTGGGTGAAGCAACGGCATTGAATTTAGCAAATCATTTCAAAACCCTAGAAGCGTTACAAAATGCAGATTTAGAAGCCTTACAACAAGTACCGGATGTAGGAGAAGTGGTGGCAAATCGTATTTTAGCGTTTTGGCACGAGCCACATAACGTGTCTGTGGTGAATGATTTGATCGCTCAAGGCGTACATTGGGAAACAGTGGAAACTAAAGAAGTAACAGAAAATCGTTTTAAAGGCAAAACGGTTGTGTTAACCGGAGCCTTAACCCAAATGGGCCGTAATGAAGCGAAAGCGTTATTACAAGACATGGGCGCGAAAGTGAGCGGCTCGGTTTCAGCAAAAACGGATTTTGTGATTGCCGGTGATGCGGCGGGTTCTAAGCTCACAAAAGCACAAGAATTAGGTGTTACTGTGCTAACGGAAGAAGAGTTCATTGCAGAAATTCAGTCATAGTTAAACGGTTAGAAAACAAAATGGGGCGCAGATGAATACGCCCCATTTTTTATCTCAAAAATACGCTCAAAATTGACCGCACTTCATCTCATCTCAAGATTAAGTGCGGTCATTTTGTTACTTATTTTTTGATGATTTGTTTCACATCAATATCTGTTTTATTCCATTCTTTATCGACTTTACCGATAATTTGAATGTTATCTTGAGGTGCTATCGTTTGACCATTCCATGCTTTTTTGCTGACTTCAATTTGGATTTCTTTTCCACTTGCATCTTTAAATAAGAAATCCTTTTTACCAATTTGTTTTACAATTTGTCCGTCTAAACGAACTGGAGTGTTATCATTGGCATTTAATGCATCAGCGACGGTTTTCACAATGACGCTTTCATCTACAAAACCTTGTTGAGTGACTTGATTCTTTCCATCATTAAATCCTTGCGCCATTGCGGTGTTATATACGGCAACAGAAGATAATGCGATAGCTGCAACAGTAAGTAATTTTTTCATAGTTTGTTCTCCTAAATAAGATAATCATAAAGTAAGTTGAAAGTTTTGCTTTCAAATTTATTTATCGATTGGGTTGTTTACCTTCGATGAGTGTATTTAAACAAGAGAATCTTAAGGAAAGATTAAGAGAGATAAAAAAATGAAAACTTTTTGAAAATAAAAAAATAGGGCGTTTAAGCCCTACTTTTTATAAGAAAAATGCCTTGAAAATCTACCGCACTTTAGCCTGCCACAGCCGGTAGGTAACCCGCTTGAATTAAGAATGGCACGATCATAATTGCTACACCAATGATTAACGCAATCACTAAAGTCACATTACCACCGATTACACGATAAGGCAGATTCGGATTCGCTTGACGGGTTTTCCATGCCAGTCCGATAGGCAAAATCAAGCAATAGAACGCACAGAGTAAGCCAGCATAGCTTAATGCGGCGATAAAACCTTCAGGATAATACAAGGCGAACGCAAGTGGTGGTGTGAAGGCGGCAACCGTCAGTGTTAAACGGTTGTGTGGTAATTTGTAACGTTTGAATAAATCGCCTAAACCTTCAAATACCCCTAGCATCACACCAAGGAAAGAGGTGATTAATGCAAGTGCTGAGAATACACGCACGATTTCGCCCATGATGTGGGAATTCGTGATTTGACGCGTCGCGTTCACTAATCCGTTAAGTGTTGGATCCGCTTGGAGTACTTGCACGAATTCATTTTGACTTAATACGCCGTGAGTCGCTAATTGCCACACTAAATAAGCGACGAGTGGAATCGCTGTACCAATTAAAATCGCTTTACGGAATTGAGTAACACTACCATCTAAATAGCTGTTTACGCTGCCCATGATGATGTGGAAGCCAAAGGAGGTAAAGAAAATTGGCGCTGCAGAGATCACGAAAGCATAATTTAAAGGTAAGGCCATCAGGTTATCGACAGATACTTTGGGTAACATCATGAACAACACAAAAGCAAAGGCAATTAATTTACCGATGAACAGAATACGGGTGGCACCATCAACACCTCTTGTACCTACAACCACAAAGGCACCGAGTACGACAGTAAATATAATAATTGAAAGTTCGGAGGAAAGACTTTCGAAACCAAAAGCGGTTGGTAAACCCGATAATAATGAACCACCACCAGTGATGTAGGCTGCAGAAAGGGCATAAAGTAAAATAAGCAAACTAAAGGTGGCTAAGACACGCCCAGTGATGCCAAAGTATTTCTCCGCGAGAGTCGCCACGCCATCATTCAAGCGATCGGCAGTTTGATACACTTCAACAAAAAGCAAACCACTGTAAACTAAAAGTGCCCATAAGCCGACCAATAAGAAAACGGTGTAACCAAAACCAATACCAGCAGAGGTTAATGGCATCGCGAGCATTCCCGCCCCGATGGTTGTGCCTGCAATGATTAAGGCACTGCCGAATGTTTTGTTTTTTAGCATAAAATTGTCCTCCGAGTATAAAATTGAAAAATGAGGTTAAAGCTGACCGCACTTTTCTTTGTAATGATAGCGGCAAACCGAAAGATAGGAGTCGTTTCCACCAATTTGGATTTGTTCCCCTTCCTTAATGACTTCACCTTGTTCATTTAAACGTAAAACGAAATTGGCTTTACGCCCACAATAACAGATTGTTTTTAATTCTTCTAGTTGATCTGCCCAAGCAAGTAAATACTTGCTACCTTCAAATAGCTCAGCTTGGAAGTCTGTGCGTAAGCCATAACAAAGCACAGGAATCTTCAGTTTATCTACGACATCACTTAATTGATAGACTTGTTGTTTCGTTAAAAACTGGGCTTCATCAACCAAAACACAATGAATTTTTTCTTGTTGTAAATGTTGGCTCACTTCGGCAAAAAGGTCACTCGTTGACGTAAATAAATTGGCATCTTCATGAATACCAATACGTGACGTGACTTTGCCTAATCCAAAACGGTCATCAATGGCAGCCGTATAAACCATGGTGTTCATATTGCGTTCACGGTAGTTATAGGAAGACTGCAGCAACGTGGTTGATTTGCCCGCATTCATCGTAGAGTAGTAAAAATAGAGTTTTGCCATTATTTAATCACCCATTTCCAGAAATAATAGGCAATAAATCCTGCAACAGGTGGACAGGCTGCTAGCATAAAGGTACCGTAAGTTGCACCACCGCCAACCATTTTTCCGGCAGCTGAAAGCGCGCTAACGATATCGCCACTTGGTGTGGTAAAAATCCATGCGCCAATAATCGCGAGCACTAAAAAACAAGCGATACCGGCTGCACGCATAGCTCTCACTTTAATCATATTTTCCATATTTTTTCCTTAAATTGCAGGGAGTTCAGTCATTGCCCAACGTGGTTTAACATCAATGGCGAGATCGCTATTCTGACCTTGTTTTAAGCGCAAAAAGCCTGTGTAGGCAATCATGGCACCATTATCGGTACAAAATTGAGGTTGCGGGTAAAATACTTCACCACCAAGATTTTTCATCATAGCGCCAAGGGTTTCACGTAATTTTTTGTTTGCACTCACCCCGCCAGCAATCACTAAACGTTTATAGCCGGTTTCTTTTAAGGCACGTTTACATTTAATGGCGAGCGTATCCACGACGGAATCTTGGAAGGCAAAGGCAATATCGGCTTTGGTTTGGTCGGTTAATTCCCCTTCTTGTTTGAGCGCTTGATTAATGGTGTTAGCCGCTGAGGTTTTTAAACCTGAAAAGCTAAAATCAAGGCCTGGTCGATCTGTCATTGGACGTGGAAATACAAAACGATCCGGCGATCCTTTTTCGGCTAAATGTGAAAGTGCTGCACCACCAGGGTAATCTAACCCTAATAATTTTGCGGTTTTATCAAAGGCTTCACCTGCCGCATCATCAATAGATTCGCCAATGACTTCATATTTACCCACACCATCAACGCGCACTAATTGCGTATGTCCACCTGAAACTAAGAGGGCAATAAATGGAAAGTGCGGTCGATTTTCATCAAGCATTGGCGCAAGTAGATGACCTTCCATGTGGTGTACGCCAATAGCGGGCACATTCCAGGCATAAGCCAGTGAACGTGCGATTGTTGCGCCCACTAATAATGCCCCCACTAAACCTGGGCCACTTGTATAGGCGATACCATCAATTTGATCAGCGGTTAAATTAGCTTCTTCTAATGCTGCTTTAATTAATGGTGCTGTTTTGCGAATGTGATCGCGAGAAGCCAGTTCTGGCACCACACCGCCGTAATCCGCATGCAAGGCAATTTGCGTGTAGAGTTGATTAGCAATTAAGCCTTTGTCTTCATCATAAATCGCGACACCTGTTTCATCACAGGAGGTTTCGATCCCTAAAATACGCATTTTCTTCTCATTTTATTAAAAAAATTGGCAAAGATTTTACCTTGTTTAGCCCGCTTAAACCAGTTCAAACGCCAAATTTTCAGCAAATAGGCGATCTTTCCTTTGCTTTTGCAGGGAAGATCGATTAGAATTGCGTCCTTTATTGAATTTGCCGTTCATTCGGCAGTAATAAAAATTTAAAATTGCAATTAAATTAAACTCATTGAGGTGATTGGCTTATGCCTGTAATTAAAGTACGTGAAAACGAATCATTCGACGTAGCTTTACGTCGTTTCAAACGCTCTTGCGAAAAAGCTGGTATTTTAGCAGAAGTTCGCGCTCGTGAATTCTATGAAAAACCAACTACAATCCGTAAACGTGAAAAAGCAACACTTGCTAAACGTCACGCTAAACGTAATGCTCGCGAAAATGCGCGCAATACCCGTTTATACTAATTTGTAGTATTTTCTAACTCGAGTTAAGACAAACCGTGAAACCTTTTGGGTATCACGGTTTTGTTGCTTTAAACTCATCAAAAAAATCACGCAAAATCAACCGCACTTTTGCATCGTATTCAAGGAGGCAAGGCAATGAAAGGCTCTATTCCACGCCAATTTATTGATGATCTGCTCACAAAATCGAATATTGTCGATGTGATTAATGCGCGTGTGAAACTCAAAAAAGCGGGACGAGATTATCAAGCTTGTTGTCCGTTTCATCACGAAAAAACACCCTCCTTTACGGTAAGTGAAAAAAAACAATTCTATTATTGCTTCGGCTGTGGCGCGAAAGGTAATGCCATTTCATTTTTAATGGATTATGACAAATTAGAATTTGTTGAAGCCGTTGAAGAACTTGCCGCTTCGGCAGGGCTTGAAGTGCCTTATGAAAAACGTGCAAACCAATTCGGCAATAAACCTGATGTGAGCTATCAGACAAAACGTAATTTATACGATTTGATGCAAGAGATTGCGTCGTTTTATCAAGCTCAACTACCGCTAAATATTCCTGCTCAAAGCTATCTTCAGCAACGTGGTTTATCGCCAGAAATTATTGCTCGTTTTCAAATCGGTTATGTGCCCAATGCGATGGATACGGTGTTGCGTCAATTCGGCAAAAATCGAGAAGAACAGAAAAAACTGTTTGATTTAGGTATGCTTTCTCGAAACGATCGTGGCAATGTGTACGATAAATTCCGTAATCGTATTATGTTTCCGATTCGGGATAAACGTGGTCGTACGGTTGCCTTTGGTGGACGCGTTTTAACGGATGAAAAACCCAAATATCTAAACTCACCCGAAACTATTACATACCATAAAGGAAATGAGCTTTATGGCTTGTATGAAGCCTTACAAATTAATGATGAGCCAGAAAAATTACTGGTGGTTGAAGGCTACATGGACGTGGTGGCATTGGCGCAATTTGGTGTCAATTATGCGGTGGCTTCTCTTGGGACATCAACGACATCGGAGCAAATTCAATTATTGTTTCGTTCAACAGAGCAAGTTATTTGCTGCTATGATGGTGATAGAGCAGGGCGTGATGCCGCTTGGCGTGCCCTTGAAAATGCCCTGCCCTATCTGGAAGATGGACGACAAATTAAGTTTATTTTCCTACCCGATGGAGAAGACCCAGATACTTATATTCGCCAATATGGTAAAGAAAAGTTTGAAGAATATATTGATCAAGCTCAGTCCCTCACAGAATTTTTATTTGCGCATTTAAGTCCACAAGTAGATTTCTCGACGCAAGAAGGACGAGGCAAATTAGTGGCACTCGCAGCGCCTTTAATTCGTCAAATCCCTGGTGATATGTTGCGTCTATCATTGCGGAATATGTTGGCGCAAAAGCTCGGAATCTTTGATCAATCACAGCTTGAAAGCTTAATACCAAATCAAATAGACAAGGCTGAACCCAAACCTAAAACGCCACAAAAAACTATTAAGAAAACACCAATGCGTGTGGTGATTTCGCTGTTATTACAGAATTCACAATTAGTGAATCGTATTTCGGATGTGGGTTTACAAGCCTTAAAGCATGAGGCGGGTTACGAATTACTCGAAAAATTGACCGCACTTTGTCGTGAACGAGAAGGCATTACAACAGGGCAAATCTTAGAGTATTTTCGTGATACAGAATTCAGCAAGCCCCTTGAAATATTAGCCTCTTGGGATCATCTATTAGACGACTTAGAAATCATTAATGCATTCTCTCAAAACTATCGTCGATTGAATATTCAAGCAATTGAACGTGATATTGAGATGCTTATCGCCAAAGAAAGGGCGGAAGGCTTAACTGATCAAGAACGAGCAATTTTAGTGAATTTGCTCAAGGGAAAAGAAGAGCAGAAAAAACAGTTAGTTAATCCGTCATAACAATGGTAAAATCTCCTGTTCAAAACAAGGGCTTTTATCTTCCAAAAATAACGCAAAACGGGAATAAAAATGGAACAAAATCAACAATCTACCGCCGAGCAATATTCAGAACAAATTGAACAGCTTATGGAATTGGGTCGTACGCAAGGTTATTTAACTTATGCGGAGATCAATGACTTGCTTCCAGAAGATTTGATCGATCCAGAATATTACGATAAGTTGTTGCAAACTTTACAGCATGATGCTGGTATTCCGGTTCTGGATGAAGCACCGGAAAGTGACGAAATGATGTTGAATGACACGATTCCAGATGAAGATGCTGTGGAAGAAGCAACGCAAATTTTATCAAATGTGGAATCTGAAATCGGTCGTACAACCGACCCTGTGCGTATGTATATGCGTGAAATGGGAACGGTTGATCTTCTTACCCGTGAAGATGAAATCAGCATTGCAAAACGTATTGAGGAAGGAATTGACGAAGTTCAAACCGCCATTGCGGCGTACCCAGAAGCGTTAACCGAATTATTAGATAATTATGATCAAGTAGAAGCGGGTAATTATCGTTTAGCTGATTTAATTACCGGATTTGTGGATCCAAATATTGCCGCAGAGGAAGCAGCAAATATTGATGAGAATTTTGCTAACGAAGAGGAAAGTGTTGAAGTCGCTGCAGAAGTTGATGATGAGAGCGATGAGGAAGATGAAAGCGATAGCAGCTCAAGTTCTGATGACAGCGATTCTGATAATAGCATCGATCCTGAAGTAGCGCGTGAAAGATTTTCGGCATTAAGAGAGCAACACACTAAAACATTAGCATCTATTGCAAAACACGGACGCAGTGGTAAACGCGCAAAAGATCAAATTGCTTTACTCGCAGATATTTTTAAACAATTCCGTTTAGTGCCTAAACAATTCGATACGCTTGTTTTATCAATGAAGAATATGATGAAACGTGTACGTGCAGAAGAGCGTCAACTACAAAAAGTATTAGTTGATATTGCAGGTATGCCAAAAGATGAATTTGAGGCGCTTATTGTTGCGAATGGCAGCAGTGATGCATGGGTAGCAAAAGCATTAAAATCAACGAAAGCTTGGGCAAAACGTTTACCAAAATATGAAGAACGTATCCGTTTATCTTTAGATAACTTAGCGAATATTGAGCAAAATACCAATCTTACCATCCAACAAATGCGTGAGATTTGTGATGCGGTATCTCGTGGTGAACAAAAAGCTCGCCGTGCAAAAAAAGAAATGGTTGAAGCCAACTTACGTTTGGTGATTTCTATTGCGAAAAAATATACAAACCGAGGTTTACAATTCTTGGATTTAATTCAAGAAGGGAATATCGGTTTGATGAAAGCGGTAGATAAATTTGAATACCGTCGTGGTTATAAATTCTCCACCTATGCAACCTGGTGGATTCGTCAGGCAATTACGCGTTCCATTGCAGACCAAGCGCGCACAATCCGTATTCCTGTTCATATGATTGAAACGATTAATAAATTAAATCGTATTTCTCGTCAAATGTTACAAGAGATGGGACGTGAAGCGACGCCAGAAGAGCTTGCTGAACGCATGGGAATGCCAGAAGATAAAATCCGTAAAGTGCTTAAAATTGCGAAAGAGCCAATTTCAATGGAAACCCCAATCGGTGATGACGATGATTCACATTTAGGTGACTTCATTGAGGATTCAACCCTTGAATTGCCATTAGATTCAGCAACCGCACAAAGCTTAAAAGTGGCAACTCATGAAGTGTTAGAAGGTTTAACTCCTCGTGAAGCGAAAGTGTTACGTATGCGTTTTGGTATTGATATGAATACCGACCATACACTTGAAGAAGTGGGTAAACAATTTGATGTAACCCGTGAGCGTATTCGTCAGATTGAAGCGAAAGCATTACGTAAACTACGTCATCCAAGTCGTTCAGAAACATTGAGAAGTTTCTTAGATGAGTAATTATTCATTTATGTAAAAAAGAAAAGGCAGAAATATCTGCCTTTTTTATTTGATTAAATTTGGTTATTTACCGCGAAATCACATTCCTTTAAAATACGCAACTTTCGTCATTTAAAAACAAAAAAGGAACTTTATGGAAGAATCTCAAGAACTAGAAAAGCTGCCTCGAGTAGTGACAGGTGTATTAAAAGTAGTATTAAGCTTTTCGCTTATCGCGTTGGCTTTAGTGTTGATTATTGCTTTAGCTAAAATCACGTACACTTTAGCGATTATGGTATTTAATACATCAAGCGTTGTGCCTTATGAAGTCGCTGAACAAGCCGTGATGTTTTTCTTATACTTCGGTTTTATTGGCCTTATTGTGCAATATTTTAAAAGTGGCTATCACTTTCCTTTACGCTATTTTATTTACGCAGGGATTACGGCCATGTTGCGTTTGATTATTGTGAATCATGAAAGCTCAGTTGATACCATCTTATTCGCAGGCGCGATTTTAATTATGGTTATTGCACTTTGTTTAGTGTTGTATTCCAATAAAATTAAAATTTAAAAGTGCGGTCATTTTGACCAAGGTTTTGGAATGGATTATTCCGGCACAATCCATTCCACTGTCCAACTTCCTGTACCTTCAGGGACGAGCGTTTGGGTCAAATAAGGCAAAATAGCTTTCATTTGCTGTTCTAATTGCCAAGGTGGATTAATCACCACCATTCCACTCGCGGTCATACCACGTTGATCACTATCAGGGCGAACAGCCAATTCAATTTTCAGAATTTTACGAATCCCTGTCGCTTCTAATCCTTTAAAAATGCGTTTTGTCTGCTGGCGAAGTACCACGGGATACCAAATCGCATAAGTGCCTGTCGCAAAGCGCTTATAACCCTCTTCTATAGCTTTCACCACCAAATCATAATCTTCTTTTAATTCATAAGGTGGATCAATAAGCACCAAACCTCTGCGTTCTTTGGGTGGAAGTGTGGCTTTGAGTTGTTGGAAACCATTTTCTGATTTTGTTGTGATATTCTTAAACTCTTTAAAATTATTGCGTAATAATGGAAAATCGCTTGGGTGTAATTCTGTCAGTAATGCACGATCTTGAGGACGCAATAATTGTGCAGCAATCATTGGTGAACCCGCATAATAGCGTAATTCTTTACCCCCATAATTGATCTTTTTAATGAGATCCACGTAGCGAGCAATCTCTTCGGGTAAATCTGTTCTTTCCCAAAGTCTTCCAATTCCCTCTTTGTATTCGCCGGTTTTTTCTGATTCGTTAGAACTTAAGCGATAACGGCCAACACCTGAATGGGTGTCGAGATAGTAGAAACCTTTTTCTTTTAGTGAAAGATCTTCTAGAATCAGCATTAGTACAATGTGCTTAAGCACATCGGCGTGGTTGCCAGCATGAAAACTGTGGCGATAACTTAACATAGTTTCTCCTTTATGATGAGAAAAGTACGCTCAAGATTGATGGTATAACTTTTCTGTAGAAAAAATATTATCACTTGAAACACTAAAACCTTTGAAGAGCTTTGAATTCAAGGGGATATTCATGATGTCAGAAATTTTTATAATCCGGCAAGCAACTTATGGAAAAGCAAATTAAAGGACTAATAATATATTATATGCTTATAGAGAATCTAGTTTTTTATTATAAATACTTTTGTTGTCTTATTTTACAAGGTAAGGAGTCATTTCTAGAACGTTGAATATAACACTTGAAAAGTGAGTCTATAATTTAACTTATTATTTTCATTACTTAAATTGACTCCTGAGGACTAAACAAAAAAATCTAAACTAAAGTTAATATCATTTCCTATTGTTTTATTCTTAATTGCGATATAAAATTATTTCAAATTTTAGTCGGGGTGCCACAAGGTGGCTGAGATGATACCCGTGAACCTGAAACAGTTAGTACTGACGTAGGAAACTAATATGCCAAAATATTTTCTCATTCTTCATACCTATTTTTACTCCTTTTCTGCCGTTACCTTTGGTTATTAATCCTTAGGTTAATGCTATGGTGAATATTCAGGATCTTAGTCTTGCTTTTGGAGAGCAAGTACTATTTGAACACCTTGATTTAACGCTTTTGCCTAATGAGTGGGTCAGTTTACTTGGCTGCTCTGGTGTAGGTAAATCAACGCTTTTGAGATTAATTGCAGGGCTTGAAATACCAGGAAAAGTTCAAGGCAATATCACCTCCCATCCTCATATTCGAGTGGCATGGTTACCGCAAAAAGATACCCTTTATCCTTGGCTTTCAATTGTTGATAACGTCCAATTAGAAAACGTACTATTTGGAAATAAATCTGCAAAAACCACTATTCGAGCCAAAGTATTACTTGAACAAGTGGGTATGTCAGAGCATCTGCATAAAAACAGTGCTCAATTATCTGGAGGGCAAAAACAAAGAGTGGCGCTCGCTCGAGTATTAATGCAAAACGCTGATTTAGTTTTACTTGATGAACCATTCTCTGCCCTTGATGCGATTAGTCGTTACCAATTACAAAACTTGGCCTATGAACTATTAAAAAATAAATCAGTATTATTAGTTACCCATGATCCTCAAGAAGCATTACGCTTAAGCCAACGTATTTTTGTATTACGTTCACCGCAGCCTAATCAATCAGCATTATCCGATGTTATAAAACCTGAAGGTAAAGCACCACGAGATCTAAACCAAAATAATTTGTGGATGCTCCAACAGCAATTATTGAACGAGTTATTAGAGGGAAAAAGATGAAACTTAACCTTCTTAAACCGCTCTTTATTGGAGTTATATTGCTTTGTCTATGGCAACTTATTGGTGTATTCGGTGATTTTCCCCATTACATATTTCCTTCTCCACAAGCTGTATGGTTGCAATTAACTTCTCATTCAGAACTACTTTGGCAACATACACTAATCACCTTAATTGAAATTGGCTTAGGGCTGCTACTGGGTTTTCTTTTTGGATTGTCATCAGCCCTATTGCTCTCTTTTTCGCCTAAAATATCGTCCTTACTGTTACCGGTTTTAGTGATTTCTCAAGCAATTCCTGTTTTTGCTATCGCTCCGATACTCGTACTTTGGCTAGGTTATGGCATGCCGTCAAAAATTGTTATGGCTATTCTCATTATCTATTTCCCTGTAACTGCAGCTTGTTACGATGGCTTACGCAATACACCTAAAGCTTGGATTGATCTCGCCAAAACATTCAAGCCATCCCCTTGGCGTTTATTACTTAAAGTACGTTTACCAGCTGCTTTACCCGCATTTGCATCAGGCTTTCGCATTGCTGTTTCAGTCGCACCAATTGGCGCTGTAATTGGAGAATGGGTGGGTTCATCAGAAGGGCTTGGCTATTTGATGATTCATGCCAACGCCCGTATGCAGGTAGATTTAATGTTTGCCGCATTGCTGATCTTAGTGGCAATTTCACTTTGTTTATATTTCAGCATTGATTGGCTACTACGCCGTTTTATTTGGAACGTTTAACACTTCATGACAAAAGGAGACAAAAATGAAGAAAATCATCCGTTATTTCAGTCTTTTAATTGGACTCACCGCCAGCTTTTCCAGCTTAGCAAAAGAGAAAATCAGCTTAATGCTTGATTGGTATGTAAATCCTGATCACGCCGCAATCATTGTCGCGCAACAAAAAGGCTTTTTTGAAAAAAATAACTTAGACGTCGACATTATCGAACCCGCCGCTCCATCATTACCGCCTAAATTAGTTGCCGCAGGAAAAGTGGACTTAGCTATTAATTATCAACCTCAACTTTATCAACAAGTTGCTGAAGGATTACCTTTAGTACGTGTAGGCTCTCTGATTTCCAGCCCATTAAATAGCGTAGTGGTTCTAAAAAATAGCAATATCAAAACGCTTGCCGATCTGAAAGGGAAAAAAGTAGGCTATTCAGTCAGTGGCTTTGAAGATGTGTTGCTCGATACCATGCTCCATTCCATCGGACTCAGCAACCAAGACGTAAAATTAGTGAATGTGAATTGGTCACTTTCCCCTTCTCTTTTAACCGGACAAGTCGATGCGGTCATCGGGGCATTTCGTAATTTCGAACTGAATCAGATCCATTTAGAAAAACAAGAAGGCGTGGCATTTTTCCCAGAACAATATGGTGTGCCAGCTTATGATGAATTGATTTTAGTGGCGAACAGAAACAATCTTGCCTCTAAAAAAATTTCCGCTTTTTTGACCGCACTTGAACAAGCCACAACCTATCTACAAAGCCATCCAGATGAAGCATGGCAAGCATTTGTGAGCTATAAGCCAAAAGAACTTAATACAGAATTAAATCAATTAGCATGGAAAGATACCCTACCTTTATTAGCAACGAAACCCCGTCAATTGGATGCTAAACGTTATCAACAAATGGCGGAATTTATGCATCAGAAAGGGTTGATTACAAAAGCACTTGAATTGAAAGACTATGCTGTCGAATTACAATAAGGGAAAATGATGATTAATCAACTCATTCAGCAAGCGCAACCTTATTGGAAGCAATATGTTGAGCATGAATTTGTGCAACAACTTGCAAAAGGCACCTTGCCAAAAGCTTGTTTTCAACACTATTTAAAACAAGATTACATCTATCTTTTCCATTACAGCCGAGCTTTTGCCTTGGGCGTATTCAAGGCAAAAAATTTTGCCGAGATGGACATGCCACGTAAAACGCTCGATATTCTTTGCCAAGAAATCCAATTACATTTGGATTACTGCCGACAATGGGAAATTAGTGAACAGGAAATATTCCAAACACCCGAAAGTGCGGCATGTATTTCCTATACACGTTATCTGCTTGATTGTGGAATGACGGGCGGTTTACCTGAACTATATGCCGCCGTTACGCCTTGTGCTTTAGGTTACGCACAAGTCGCCCGTTACATCACAGAAAATTATCCCAAACAACCAAGCAATCCTTATCAAGCATGGATTGACGCATACTCTGCACCAGAATATCAACAAGCGGCACAAGAAACAGTTGATTTTCTTACCGCACTTTGTGAACCACTTAATGATGCCCAATTCGCTCATATCCAACAAATTTTTACTACGGCTACCCGAATGGAAATCGGATTTTGGCAAATGGGATTAGATTTAGCATAAAAATAAAGGTGTGAAATGAAATCTATTTATTTATCAAAAATTCGTGAACAAAACCCGCTTATTCATAACATTACCAACATTGTCGCGGCAAATTTTAGTGCCAATGGCTTACTTGCATTAGGTGCGTCACCATTGATGTCAGCCAACATAGAGGAAATGGTTGAGGTGCCGAAAATCAGCCAAGCATTAGTCATCAATATCGGTACTCTCATAGGTAAAGAACGAGAGGCTATGTTATTAGCGGGTAAAACGGCTAATTCTATAGGCATTCCTGTCGTGCTTGACCCGGTTGGAGTGGGCGCCACTCGTTACCGACAAGAAACAGTCCGTCAGTTATTGGCGGAAGTAAAATTTGCCTTAATTCGTGGTAATGCTGGTGAGCTAGCTGCAATTGCAGGTGAAGACTGGCAAGCAAAAGGCGTGGATGCGGGACAAGGTAAAACGAATCTACAAGAAGTCGCTAAACATGTTGCACAACGCTATAACTGTACGGTGTTGATTAGTGGAGAAGTCGATATTATCAGTGATGGTCAGCAAACTGCTACCATCCATAACGGTACGCCGCTATTTCCAAAAGTCACCGCATCGGGGTGTTTATTAAGTGCAGTATGCACAGCATTTTTAGCCGTTGATGAAGGTAAACATTTTTCTGCAACAGTCGAAGCCTGTGCCGCTTACACCGTTGCAGGGGAGCTTGCGGCTAAAAACTTAACCACGCAAGTCGGTCAATTCCAAATTCGCTTACTTGATGAATTGGCAGACTTAACACCTGATTTAATAGAACAAAATGCGGAGGTGAAATATGTCTAACATTCCACAAACATTGACTATTGCTGGTTCTGACTGCGGCGGTGGTGCGGGAATTCAAGCAGATTTGAAAACCTTTCAAATGCAAGGCGTATTTGGGACTTCAGTGATTACAGCTGTCACCGCACAAAACACACTTGGCGTATTTGATATTCACCCTATTCCGCTGAACACGATTCAAGCACAACTTGAAGCGGTTAAAAATGACTTTCAAATTGCAAGTGCCAAAATTGGCATGCTTGGCACGGCAGATATTATTGAATGCGTTGCTGATTTCTTAAAATATCGACCATTCGGCACATTAGTTCTTGATCCCGTCATGATTGCGAAAGGTGGGGCACCTTTATTGCAACAACAAGCTATTTCCGCACTAAGCAAATATTTATTGCCACTTGCCGATGTGATTACGCCAAATATTCCTGAGGCAGAAGCTTTAACTAGTTTTAAGATTTCTGATACAGCCAGCATTCAACAAGCCGCGTTAGACTTGCAAAAACAAGGCGCAAAGAATGTGATTATTAAGGGCGGACATTCACTCAATTCACAAAGTCAGCAATGCCAAGATTGGATCCTTTTACAAAATGGTGAACATTTTGTTTTGGAAAGTCCACGTTTCAATACACCACATACTCATGGCACAGGTTGTACTTTTTCAGCTTGCTTAACGGCAGAATTAGCCAAAGGGGCACCTCTAGAAAGTGCGGTCAAAACAGCCAAAGATTTTATTACGGCAGCTATTTCTCACCCATTGAATATTGGTCATGGACATGGACCAACGAATCATTGGGCTTACAGTCGCCTTTAAGGATTGAAAGATGAAAAATATTCAAGAAATTTTACCGATCTATTTTGTAGCAGGCACACAAGATTGCCGACATTTAGGTGATAATCCAGCAGATAACTTGCTTTCTGTTCTTAAACAAGCTTTAGAAGGTGGCATTACCTGTTTTCAATTTCGCGATAAAGGCAAATTCTCATTAGAAAATTCTCCAACAGAACAACGAGTCTTAGCCATTAAGTGCAGAGACTTATGTCGTCAATATAATGTGCCATTTATTGTCGATGATAACGTTGATTTAGCTTTAGAAATTGAAGCGGATGGTATTCACGTTGGGCAAAGTGATACGCCTGTAAAAACGATTCGAGCAAAAACCAATAAACCACTGATTATTGGTTGGTCAGTAAACCGTTTAGACGAAGCCAAAATCGGAGAGGAATTATCTGAAATCGATTATTTCGGTATTGGTCCAATTTTTCCGACTCAGTCAAAAGAAAATCCTAAACCTACTCTAGGAATGACGTTCATTCAAACATTGAGAGAAGCAGGAATCACCAAACCACTTGTAGCTATTGGTGGCGTAAAACGAGAACATGTAAAAACCTTACTGAAATATGGTGCTGATGGTGTTGCAGTTATAACGGCTATAACTCAAGCGAATGATATAAAAGTAGCCACTCAAGCCTTAAAGGAAGAAAGTAATGCAAGCAACCAATAATCCAAATAGCTTAAAACGAGTCGCAATAGCAACAATGATTGGCACCGCTATTGAATATTTCGATAACTATATTTATGCCATGGCTGCGGTGCTCGTTTTCAATCATCAATTTTTCCATGCAGCCGATCCGCTTTCAGGCCAAATCGCTGCGCTTTCTACGCTAGCACTGACTTTTATTGCTCGTCCTCTGGGGGCGGTATTATTCGGACATTTTGGCGATCGCTTAGGAAGAAAAAATACCTTTGTTATGAGCCTGTTAGTAATGGGAATCTCAACCGTAGTGATCGGCTTATTACCGACTTACGACAGTATCGGAATATGGGCAACCATCTTACTTTGCTTATGCCGTATCGGGCAAGGTATTGGTTTAGGTGGCGAATGGGGCGGCGCTGCATTAGTGGCAATCGAAAATGCACCTGAAGGAAAACGTGGTTGGTATGGCACTTTTCCACAATTAGGCGCACCTCTAGGGTTACTACTTGCCAATGGTATCTTTCTACTCATTACCACGCTTTTTGGACAAGCAGCAATGATTGACTGGGCATGGCGAATTCCATTTCTTTCCTCTTTTGTATTAGTTGCAATTGGTTTGTATGTTCGATTAAAACTTACGGAAGCACCAATATTTATTGCTGTACTTAACAAGCCTAAACCTAAAGCTTTACCGATGATAGAAGTAATCGTTACTCATTTCAAACCGTTCTTCTTAGGCATGATGATCTGCATTGCAGGCTATGTGCTCTTTTATATTATGATCGCTTTCAGCCAAATTTATGCAAAATCTGCCCCAACCGTATCAGAAGCTGGCTACGCAATGGGATTAGGTTTCTCACCACAAATTTTTACTGCTTTACTAATGTGCAGTGCGATTTCATTAGCTATTACAATTGCTATTTCAGGCAAATATATCGATATTGTTGGACGAAGAATTTGGTTAATTTGGACAACCTTTGGCGTGGCTATTTTTGGCTTAGCCTTGCCATATTTTCTCGATAATGGAACAACTACCAGTTTATTTTGGTTCTTGATGATAGGAATGGGGTTAATTGGCATGGGTTATGGCCCGCTTGCGAGTTTCTTACCTGAATTATTTCCAACACATGCTCGTTATTCCGGTGCATCGTTGACCTACAATATTTCAGGCTTATTCGGTGCCAGTGTAGCAGCAATTATTGCGTTACCACTGAATGCAAATTATGGCTTAAAAAGTGTTGGAATTTATCTAACCTTAAATGCCGTATTAAGTTTGATTGGACTTTGGTTTATTACGGAAACAAGAGATAGGCAACTGCGCTAGATAAATTTATCAAACTTAAAATTTAACTAATATTGAAAATATTTTGAGTAAAAGAATGCCTTTCACAAATTGAGATCGGAAAGGCATTTAAAATTAACTACACTTTTAGTATTTTAATCAGTACTAGAATAATTCTTCTGGTTGCGTTGCTGGAATGGCATCTTTAGTTTTACCTGTTCCACCGTTTAGACGTTGTTGTAACTCTGGTGGAACATAATAACCACGCTCTTGCATTTCCGCAATGTAAGTACGTTTAGGCTCAGTACCGACGATAAAGTATTCTTTGCGACCACCACCTTCAGAAAGTAAACCAGAGTTACTATCAATGGTTTTTTCCATGATGTTTGGAGGAAGCTCAAGTTGACGTTCTGGAACATCAGAAAGTGCAGCTTTCATATAAGCGACCCACGCCGGCATTGCAGTTTTTGCACCCGCTTCACCTTTACCTAATATGCGTTTGTTATCATCGAAACCAACATAGGTTGTGGTGACTAAGTTTGCGCCAAAACCTGCGTACCAAGCTACTTTCGCACTATTAGTGGTACCGGTTTTACCACCGATATCACTACGTTTAATGCTTTGAGCAATACGCCAGCTGGTACCTTTCCAACTAAGTCCTTGCTCACCATAAATCGCCGTATTTAATGCACTACGAATTAAGAAGGCTAATTCACCACTAATCACACGAGGTGCGTATTCTTGTTTTGCTGCACCGTCTTTCGCATCCGCCATTAAATCAACAGAACCGTCATTTAATGCGGATGTTTGAAGCTCTGGCAAGTCTGGTACATTCTCAGGTTGCTGATCGCCCTCACCTTCATCTGTATCGGTGTTGCTATTACCTTTAGCGGATTTTAGGTTATCAGGGTTAGCCACTTCTGCGACATCTTTAAAGCCATCAATTTTATCTTTGGTTTCACCATAAATCACAGGAATGTCATTACAGGTAATACAAGCAATTTTAGGGTTCGCAATAAATAAATCTTTACCGGTATTATCTTGAATTTTTTCGATAAGGTAAGGATCAATTAAGAAACCACCATTATCAAAAACTGCGTAAGCACGCGCCATTTCCAATGGCGTGAAGGATGCAGCACCTAATGCAAGCGCTTCACTCGCAAAATATTGGTCACGTTTGAATCCAAAACGTTGTAAGAAGTCAGCAGTGAAGCCAACACCTGCGGTTTGTAGTGCTCGGATTGCAATCATGTTTTTAGATTGACCTAAACCTACACGTAAACGCATCGGACCGTCATAACGATCAGGTGAGTTTTTCGGTTGCCACAAAGGTTGTCCTGGTTTTTGGATAGAGATAGGACTGTCTTGCAATACGCTTGAAAGCGTTAAACCTTTTTCTAACGCAGCGGCATAGATAAATGGTTTAATTGAAGAACCGACTTGCACTAAAGATTGGGTTGCACGATTAAATTTACTTTGTTCGTAACTAAAGCCACCCACCATGGCTTCAATTGCACCATTATCGGAGTTTAATGAAACTAATGCAGAGTTAGCGGCTGGGATTTGACCTAAAATCCATTCACCGTTATCACGTTTACGAATCCAAATTTGTTCGCCCACTTTAACCGGTGATCTACCTGCCCAACGCATTGCGTTAGAAGAGAGCGTCATCGTTTCATTATTGGCTAAAAGTAATTCTGCACCATTCTTACCTAATGCGGTCACTGCTGCTGGAATGAATGGTTCTGAATCAGGTAATTTTTTCAAGAAAGCGACAATACGTTCATTATCCCATGGGGCTTCACCTTTTTTCCAAAGTGGTGCACCGCCACGCCAGCCATGACGCATATCATAATCAATCAGGTTATTACGAACGGCTTTTTGTGCTTCTGCTTGATCTTTTGAGAGTACAGTCGTGAAGACTTTATAACCTTTGGTATAAGCATCTTCTTCACCAAAACGTTTTACCATTTCTTGACGAACCATTTCTGTCACATAGTCTGCACGGAACTCAAATTTAGCACCGTGATAGCTTGCGACGATTGGCTCTTTAATCGCTGCATCATATTCTGCTTTGGTGATTTTATTCTCATCAAGCATTCGACTTAAAACCACATTTCGACGTTCTTCCGCACGTTTTGGCGAATAGAGTGGATTCATGGTAGAAGGCGCTTTTGGCAAGCCAGCAATGATCGCCATTTCAGAAAGCGTTAATTCATCTAAGTTTTTACCAAAGTAGGTTTGAGCGGCGGCTGCAACGCCATAAGAACGATACCCTAAGAAAATTTTATTTAAATAGAGTTCTAAAATTTCTTGTTTGCTTAAGGCATTTTCAATTTCAATGGCCAATACCGCTTCGCGAGCTTTACGAATAATGGTTTTTTCTGGCGTTAAGAAGAAGTTACGCGCAAGCTGTTGCGTAATGGTACTTGCCCCTTGAGATGCACCACCATTGTTGACGGCAACAAAAATCGCACGAGCAATACCGACAGGGTCTAAACCGTGATGTTCATAAAAACGGCTATCTTCTGTTGCTAAGAAGGCATCTTGCAGGCGTTGAGGCACATTTTCTAATTTTACTGGAATACGGCGTTGTTCACCGACTTCACCGATTAATTTGCCATCAGCCGTATAGATTTGCATTGGTTGTTGCAACTCAACGGTTTTTAGGCTCTCAACCGATGGTAAGGAGGATTTTAAGTGAAAATACAGTACACCACCGGCGACTAACCCCAGTATACATATCGTAAATAGGGTACTTAATATTAATTTTGCGATCCGCATCGTAAAATTCTCTCTGGTTTAATGAATATTCAAAAAATCAAAATTATGATTTTGGCTGCTAAGTATAAAAGATTAATCCCTTAAAGAATAGGAAAGAATATGGGAATTGTTCCTAGAAAGCAGCTAAAACAAAAAATTGGTGTGAGTAAACAACAAGATAACCTCTATTTTGTTTGGCTAGATGAATTCTACAAAGTTCAATCTATTTGCTTAAATGGACAACAAAAGGACATTTTTCCCCAGTTATTACCTCATTTACCTCAAAAAGCGAACCAATGTTGTTTTATTGGTTCCATTTCCCCCCATTTGACTTGGTCTAAAACGCTTATTTTACCGCAAACACTCAATGCTCAGGAGTGTGAACAACAATGTCGTTTTATTTTGCAAAAAGAATTGCCGATTCCGTTGGATGAATTATGGTTTGATTATCTTGCCATGCCATTAAAACAAGGTTTCCGTTTGGATATCACGGCGATTCGACAAGAAAGCGCCAATGCAGAATTAGAAAAATATTTGCCGCTAAAATTGACCGCACTTGATTCACTGAATCACAGTATTTTACGTGCATTTTATGCCATTTTAGGTCAAGAGCCGATTAACACTTTATTTTTATATCAAGATCAACAAGGATGTCTCGCCGTTTGTGAACGCTTACAACAACGACAAGTTTTGCAATCTCAAGGTGATTTATCCGAACTTTATCAACAATTTACCCAGCGTTTTCCTGAAACCATAGAACAGATTTATATGTATCAAACGCCCGATATATTAAATTCACACACAATCGAATTACTGTCTCAGGATTGGCAGCGTATCGAAACAGATTTTCCTTTCATCGCCTTAGGTAATGCACTTTGGCAAACCGATTTAAAGCTAGTGGATTTATCTTTAAAACCAGCCGCACTTTTGCCTTTAGTTAATCGGGAGAGTGGTGATGTTAAGCCTTAATTTATTGCCTTGGCGTTTAGAACAACATCAAAAGGCCTTTCGTCGTTTTATGTGGCAAGGTTTCATTTGGCTAGCTTGTTCAGTTTTGATTGTCATTGGATTGAACCAACTCAATGAACAACAAGGGCAAGCCCTAAATCAGACAAAAGAAAAACTGACACAAATAACTCATCAAGTCCATCAGAAGCGCATTCAAGTTCAGCAACTACAAAGTAACTTAAAAGAAATGAATGAGTTGACTGAGATGGATACGGAATATGTGTATCGCCTGCTTAATTTATTAAGTGAGCTGCCATTACAACAGGGTGAGTTAGATGAATTTACGCTCAATGCGAAGCAAATTGTCCTTTCAGGCATGACAGAAAGCCAACAAGAGTTTGAAGAGATACATCAATTTCTCAAACGCCATTTTACAGAGGTTAACTTAACTAAGTTTCAGCCAGTGCAACAGCAGTTATTTTTTCAATTTGATATTCATTTATCGGAGTCTATGCAATGAGGAACTTTATCAATGAGCTAGTTCAAAAAAGTGCGCAAAGTTGGTTTGGGAGATGGCTTCGATTACCTCAAATGGTCCATGCTGCCTTTTGGTTGAGTGCATTAAGTGCAGTCATCTTTTTACCTGTTTTTCGTTACGTTGAAAATAGCAACGAACTACATCGACTTGACGCAGAATTGAGTTTGCAGCAGCAAGAGTGGGATAAACAGGAAAAGATTTTACAAACCTTAAGGCAAAAGTCAGACAGCCGACAACTTTCTCCTGAATTGGCTAACTCTGTGTTGCCGATTAATCAGCATGTACAGGCGCTGTTAAATGGGCGACTTCGAGCGTTGGATTTACGTTGGGATTTTTCTCAACATACTTTGTTGCATTTGTCGTTACAAGGCTATTTTGTCGATTTACAGCAATTTTTGACCGCACTTTTAAACGATGTTCCTACACTTTCTTTAACTCAATTAAACATTAAGAAATTAGATGAAGAGGAAAATGCTTCTATTACATGCGAGTTAATTTTCCAACTAAATAAGGACAAATAATGAAAAAGCTTTTCTTAATCTTGATAGCGTTTTTTTCTGTGTCAGCATTTTCGCAAGATCCTTTTGATCGTAAACAAAGAGAACAAACCGAATATCCAAAAGAGGGGCTTACCCTACCGCCAGTGTCGACTTGCGTGTATTCAGAGCTGAGACTGGCGGAGGAACGCCCATTGGCTCAGCTAGATATTGTGGGAGTCGTGCAATATGGTAAACAGGCAGAAGTATTATTTAATGATGATGGGCATATTCTTTCCGTTCAAGTCGGGCAGCGAATTGGAAAAGAAGGTTATTTAATTGAAAAAGTAAGTAAAAATGGCGTGACGCTTCAAAGTTATAAACCGGGGCAATGTGAACAAACGACCTCAATCATAATGAGATTTTAAAATGATAAAGCAGAAAATAAAAACAAAGTGCGGTCAGTTTTTAATGTGTTTTTTGATCCTATGGACAACTTACTCGGCGGCAGAAAATCGCGTATTTTCACTTCGCTTAAAACAAGCTCCCATGGTGGCGACACTCCAGCAACTTGCTCTTGAGCAAAATGCCAATTTAATGATTGATGATGAGTTAGAAGGAACGCTTTCATTGCAATTAGAGAACGTAGATTTTGATCGTTTATTGCGTTCTGTGGCAAAAATCAAAAGGCTCTCTTTTTATCAAGAAAATGATATTTATTATTTGGGTAAGCCTTCTCAACATGAACAATATGCAGAGAAAATGACAGAACCTATGGCGATTAGCGGAGAAAGTTTGCCTAGTGAAACACCACTTGTGAGTACAACGGTTAAACTGCATTTTGCTAAGGCCTCTGATGTGATGAAATCTTTAACAACTGGTAGTGGTTCTTTGCTTTCACCTAGCGGCACAATTACCTTTGATGATCGAAGCAATGTATTACTGATTCAGGATGATGCACGTTCTATCAAAAATATCAAAAAATTGATTGCAGAGCTGGATAAACCCATTGAACAAATTGTCATCGAAGCACGTATTGTGACGATTACTGATGAAAGCCTGAAAGAGTTAGGTGTACGTTGGGGTATTTTTAATCCGACTGAGGCTGCCCATCGAGTGAGTGGCAGTCTAGATGCGAATGGTTTTAGTAATATCAGTAATAATTTAAATGTGAATTTTGCGACAACGGTCACGCCAGCTGGCTCATTAGCATTTCAAGTCGCTAAAATTAATGGCCGATTATTAGACTTAGAATTGACTGCACTTGAACGTGAAAATAACGTAGAAATTATTGCGAGCCCTCGCTTACTCACGACCAATAAGAAAAGTGCAAGTATCAAACAAGGGACGGAAATTCCTTATGTAGTGACGAACGGGAAAAATGACACCCAATCAGTGGAGTTTCGAGAAGCTGTGTTGGGATTGGAAGTCACACCGCATATTTCAAAGGATAATAATATCTTATTGGATTTATTAGTCAGTCAAAATTCCCCGGGAAACCGTGTGGCTTATGGGCAAGGTAACGAAGTCGTGTCTATTGATAAACAAGAAATTAATACACAAGTTTTTGCTAAAGATGGGGAAACGATTGTATTAGGTGGTGTATTCCACGATACGATCACAAAAGGAATTGATAAAGTGCCGCTATTGGGTGATATTCCAGGTATTAAGCGCTTATTTAGTAAGGAAAGTGAACGTCATCAAAAGCGAGAGCTTGTAATTTTTGTGACTCCTCATATTTTAAAACAAGGTGAAAGAATGGAAATGGCTAAGAAAGAAAAGCATTTTAAGCAAATTGAAAAAGCGAAAAAATAAAGTGCGGTCAATTTCTCTGATGTTTTCTCATTTTTTTCAATTTAGCTGTGTGTATTGCAAGCGATCTATTCATCTTGGTCGAAATGGATTGTGCAGTCGATGTCAGAAGCAAATTAAAACTTTCCCTTATTGTGGGCGATGTGGTTCACCCTTGCAGCATTATGCAATGGGCTGTGGACATTGTTTGAGAAATGAACCCGCTTGGGATCGTATTGTGATTATTGGGCATTACCTCGAACCGCTTTCTTCACTTATTCATCGTTTTAAATTTCAAAAACAGTCTTGGTTAGATCGCAGTTTATCGCGTTTGCTTTATCTTGCGGTGCGAGAGGCGAGACGAACGCATGGACTCTCACTGCCACAGGCGATTATCCCTGTGCCGTTATATCATTTTCGGCAATGGCAACGAGGCTACAACCAGGCTGATTTATTAGCGAACTGGTTGAGCCGTTGGTGTGATGTGCCTAACTGTCATCATGTGGTGAAACGAATTAAACACACCCACACTCAGCGAGGTTTAAGTGCGAAAGATCGACGATATAATCTACAAAATGCTTTTACAGTGAATACCAAAAAGTCTTTTCCTTATGAACGTGTTGCGTTGGTGGATGATGTGATTACAACCGGCTCAACGTTGGCAGAGATAGCCAAACAGCTTCGAAAATTAGGCGTAAAAGAAATTCAAGTGTGGGGCTTAGCGAGAGCCTAAATTTTTAAAGATAGGATTTATCTATATTTATAAAAATAGGAATAAATATAGAAAAAATTACCATATAGGAGTATCATTCTTGATATATTGCATCAAGTATTAGGATTTTATTTATGGAACAAATTTTTATTTCAGATGCTGCACAAGCACATTTTCGGAAACTTTTAGATACACAAGAAGAAGGTACCAATATCCGTATTTTTGTTGTGAATCCAGGTACACCTGGAGCAGAATGTGGCGTGTCTTATTGCCCGCCAAATTCAGTTGAAGCGACTGATACTGAAATGAAGTACGATACGTTCTCTGCATTTGTGGATGAAATCAGCTTACCGTTTTTAGAAGATGCGGAAATTGATTATGTAACAGAAGAGCTTGGGGCTCAACTGACTTTAAAAGCGCCTAACGCAAAAATGCGTAAAGTTGCGGATGATGCGCCTTTAATTGAGCGCGTAGAGTATGTGATTCAAACACAAATCAACCCACAATTAGCCAGTCATGGCGGTAAAATCACGTTAATTGAAATTACTGATGACGGTTATGCAGTTTTACAATTTGGTGGTGGCTGTAACGGTTGTTCAATGGTGGATGTCACCTTAAAAGATGGGGTAGAGAAACAGTTAGTTTCGCTCTTCCCAAATGAATTAAAAGGTGCAAGAGACGTAACCGAACACCAACGTGGTGAACATTCTTATTACTAAGAATAGAAGATAAAAAAGGGCGAATGATTCGCCCTTTTATTTTTTAAGCGGCAGATAATTTCTGTAGCAATCGATCCATGGCTCGATATCCGAGCGCTTCAGCTAAATGGGGTTGCTGTATTTCTTTTTCGTCATTTAAATCAGCAATCGTGCGTGAGACTTTTAAAATCCGATGATAGGCTCTTACTGAAAGTCCTAGCTTATTGAGTGCATTCTCAAGGAATAGCGAGTCTTTATCTTGTAATTTACAATCCCGTTCAATTTCTTTGCTTGAAAGATACGCATTGATTTTACCGGCTCGGGCAAGTTGAATTTCTCTCACTTTTAACACTTTTTCTCGTACTTGCTGGCTTGTCTCACCTCTATCCCCTGTATTCTGTAAGCTACCTTGTGGCAGAAGAGGTACTTCAATAGATAAATCAAAGCGATCTAAAAATGGCCCTGAAAGTCGGCTTAAATAACGCATCACTTGCTGCGGCGAGGTGCGATTATGTGTTCCCGTATAATGCCCGGTTGGACTTGGATTCATCGCGGCAACGAGTTGAAAGCGAGCGGGGAATTGGATTTTTGCATTGGCACGCGAAATAATAATTTCTCCACTTTCTAAGGGCTGTCGAAGTGCATCAAGCACTTTTCGCTCAAACTCAGGCAATTCATCAAGAAAAAGTACGCCGTTATGTGCGAGTGATATTTCGCCTGGTTTTGGAATGGTTCCCCTGTCAAAGTTACAAATAAGTGGCATAATAGGCAACAAATGGAACGGTAGAATAAGGCTTAAGCCTATTTTTTTACCTTAAAAAGATACTATTTAATGGCACTATTTACACAAATAACTGTCAAAATCTTTAAAAAGATACTAATAAAAGTCAAATTATCTATGAAAACAGAACAAATTTTTAAACAAGTTCGTAAGATTAAACCAACACGCCTTAGTGTATCAGGTTATCTTCCTTTCAAGAAAGGCATTAGCGTACCTTACGAATCTACGCTTGAGCGTGACCTATTGCTCTATTTTACTTATATGTCTGCGGTAGAGGAAATCGTTTCTCAGCCTGCTCGCATTTTGTTTGTAAAAAATGGGCTAACCTATCCTTACACACCAGATTTCCTCATTCGTTTCAATGATGGGCGACCGTCCTTGTTAATTGAAGTGAAACCAAAATCAAAATGGCAAGAACATTGGCGGGATTGGAAAGAGAAATGGAAAGCTGCAATGAAATTTGCGAAGAAGAATGATTGCATCTTTCATATTTATGATGAAGATAAAATTCGTCATCTTGCTTTATTCAATATCAATACTGTACAGCGATATAAGAGATTACAGTGCGATCCTGAAGATATTAAAGCGGTACTCTCTCAAGTGGAATTGCTTGGTGGCACCACAATAGATTATCTACTTTCTCGTTTCTTTACAGGTTCTTTGTATCGCACGAAAGGATTACAAATTATCTATCACTTGTTGGCAACCAAACAACTAACTTGTAATTGGTTTGAGCCACTTTCTGAATTTACTGAAGTTTGGGGATATTCAAATGACTAATTCAAATGAAAAAGGATTTATTCACCTACGTTATCATGGCAAGTTAGAGCGTGGTCGTATTATTCTTCAAAAGGGTAATATTTATGTAAATCGTGAAGATGGCGAACAATATGAGTTACTTGAATATCTTGATGAAGATGCTCAGGTCATGATTCGACATATTCATACTCGCCAAAGTAAGATTGCCAGTATTCATCAGTTAGATAATTTGAAAATCAACGAACGTGAAGATGTATCAGTTGATTTAAGTGCAATCAGTGATGATTATTGGGAAAAGGCATTGAAAAAATACGAAATGATTAAACCGTTACTTAACTATGAGCAACATAGTCCAGCTTCGGTAAGAGCTCGAGCGGAAGAAGTTGGCGTAAGTGAACGCAGTTTATACCGATGGTTGCAATCCTATAATTCACTAGGCTCTATCGCAGGGTTGGTTAGTCGTAAACGTGGTTGGGCTGAAGGTAATTCTCGTTTAACTAAAGAACAAGATGAATTAGTTACATTAGTCATTAATGAGTTTTACCTGCACAAGCAACGTCCTTCTATTGAGCAGACGATTCGTGAAGTACAACGTGTAGCGAGTCAAAAAGGCATTGATAGCCCTAGTCGTAGAACAATTCGACAACGTATTTTACGTATTTCGGAAGAAGAAAGGTTACGTAAACGTGGACAAAAAGAAAAAGCGAAGAATAAATTTACACCTAAACCAAATAGTTTTCCAAATGCTGATTCTCCGCTAAGTGTGATTCAAATTGACCATACACCTGTTGATTTAATTATCGTAGATAATCAGTATCGCAAGCCGATTGGCAGACCATATTTAACGTTAGCAATGGATGTGTATAGCCGAATGATTACAGGTTATTACCTTTCGCTTGATGCACCATCTGTTACTTCTGTCGCAATGTGTATTGCTCGCAGTATTTTGCCCAAAGAGCGTTTATTACTAGACCATAATATCAAAGGTGAATGGGCTGTATTTGGTTATCCAAATAAAATTCACGTAGATAACGGTGCAGATTTCCGTTCACTTGATTTATCAAAATCTTGTGAAGCACACGGTATTGCTTTGGAATTTCGCCCAGTCGGTCGTCCTGAATTTGGCGGACATATTGAACGTGTGATTGGTACATTTATGAAAGAGGTTCATGGTTTGAGTGGTACAACTTTCTCTAATACGAAAGAAAAAGATACTTATCAATCCGAAGCCGAAGCTGTAATGACGTTAGATGAATTTGAATCTTGGCTAATTAACTACATTGTGAATGTGTACCATAAACGTACGCACTCTGCTTTAGGAATGTCGCCTGTTCAAAAATGGCGTTTAGGTATTTTTGGTGATAAAGACCATGTGGGCTGCGGTTATCCGCAGATGCCTGTTGATGAACAAACATTATTACTCGATTTTTTACCAAGTGAAAAACGCACGATTCAACATAATGGCGTAACGATAGATGGCTTACGTTACTATGATGTTGCTCTCAATATGTACATTAATGATTCGGATGAAAACGGTAAAAGCAAGGAATTTTTATTTCGTCGAGATCCACGTAATATTGGCAAAATTTGGTTTTACGATCCAAGATTAAAACGTTATTTCCCTATTCCGTTTGCAGATCAATCATTACCTGATATGAGTATTTGGGAATATAAACAAGTTCGTCAATTCTTGAAAGACAAAGATGAAAAATTGATTCATTCACAACAAATTAATGATGCTTTAACAGAAATGCGTGAAATGGTTGAGCAATCAGCTCATAGAACGAAGAAAGCTCGCCGACAAGCACAACGACAGAAAGTCCATGCAAAAAGTGATGTAGTAATACCGACTAATGTAATCGAGAAAACACAACATGAAATAGTAAAAGCACCAGCTTCTAGCTTGCTTTCAGATGATGAATTCACATTTGGGGATATTGAATAATGGAAAAGAAATATGAGTATGTTCATGAGAAATTTCGTCATTTAGTTACCGCAAATAATCAAGAACGGATTGAGTTTTTAGATGAACCTCGTTGGGTGGGTTATTCTGTTGCAAATCAAATCATTGACAATCTAGTTTCACTGATGAATAAACCGAAAAGACCAAGAATGTTTAATTTGTTGGTAGTAGGTGATTCTAATAATGGTAAAACAACGTTAATTCGCCATTTCTATGATTTGTACGGACAATCTTATATTGATAGCCGATCGGATGGTGTTCGCCCTATTATTTTGGCAGAAGCACCGCCGAGTGCAAATGAGAAAGAACTTTATATTTCATTGTTAGAGCGTTTTTATGTACCTTATCGTGCAACAGATAGTGTAGCAAAGTTACGTTATCAAACGATTCATTTGTTTCGTGAATACAAAGTAAAAATGTTAGTTATTGATGAATTTCATTCTTTACTTGTGGGTACGCCACGTTTGCAACGTCAGGTGATGAATGCGATTAAAATGTTATGTAATGAACTGCAAATTCCTATTGTTGGTGTAGGTACAAGAGATGCAATTCGTGTACTACACACTGACCCACAACACGCCAGCCGTTTTGACGTTGCTGAATTGCCAACGTGGAAATTGGATAAGGACTTTCAAAAGTTACTTTTCCAATTTCAGGGTGTTTTGCCATTGAAGAAATGCTCTAACCTACAATTGCCTGAACTCGCTACTAAAATTCATACGATTTCAGGTGGAAATCTAGGGAATGTACATCGTTTATTGACTGCGTGTGCAGTAGAAGCAATTACATCAGGTACTGAGCAAATTACGTTAGACATTATTGAGAAAAACTCATGGGTACAACCGACGCAGGGCTTCCGAAAAATTATCGGATAAAATCAGGTACGATTAGAACGCCAATACAACCAAATGAAAGCATTAGTTCGTGGTTAATTCGTGCAGCATTAGATTGCGGCACTGACCCATTAACGTTCACAGGATTTTATTGGGATAAATTGCGGTTATGGACGTATGATTTAGATAGGGGATTTGAACCTATTCAGCAGCAAATCTATTCTGATATTTGTGACTTATCTCTGAATGGAATGGTAAACCTAGAAGCTCACTCTCTTTATTCTGCATTAAAACGGATTAACGGTGAACAGACCCTAATGAAAGGTCAAGCGAAGTGGGTACTGCCAAGAAGCTCTCGTAATCGCTCACATCATAGTGGTCAGCATTATTGCTCATGCTGTTTAGATGAAGCACCATATTTACGGAATGAATGGCGTTTTGCATGGTATTTTGGTTGTCTGAAACATCAAACATTACTTGATGCAAAATGCTCTTGTTGTGGTGAGCTATATCAACCGCATTTACTGTCTGCGGATAAAAGACAACTCAATTATTGTCATCAATGTGGTGAGATGTTGAGTCATCACTCTGATTTATTAAGTGAAACGGAAATTGAAACACTACAAATACTAGATGCTGTTTTTACAAGTGATTTAGGTATATGTTTTCAGAAACAAGTTAATTCTCAAGAGTATTTTATTATTTTACGTTATTTTATTAATCTCATTCGTCGTGGAGCAATAGTAAAATCTTCTCACGCTATTGCAAGGTTTCTTGAACAGTTAGGCATATCACAAGGTAATCTATGTCAACCTAAAACAGCATTAGCATTTGAATTGCTACCGATAGAGGAACGTAAAAATCTTTTGGTGAATGCTGTAAAAATTCTTCAGTTATCTTCCGAAGCAATTATTTATACGATTCAACAAAGTGAGATTACACAAAAAGCCTTTGCTTTTGAAAATTACCCTTCTGAGCTTGATTCACTATTCAAGCATGCAAGAGAAGGTAGAGAAGTTAATCGAAAAACAATAGTAAATAAGCCTAAAATTAATTCTAATTTAAGTCTTAACCGTCAATGGGAACGACTAAAACGACAATTACAAATTGCAGTATGAAGATAACCCAAATTCGTTCGCAAAGTAGTTGTTCTATTTGTGGAAAAACACCAGTTACACGCAAATTCCGAGAGGAATACTATTGTGCGAATTGTTACGCTCAATGGTTTAAAAAGAAAACCTGTAAGTCATGTGGTCAATTAAAGCGTATTCACCGTGATGGCGAATTTTGCCTTGAGTGCGAACGTTTGACGGATTGTGTTCGTTGTGGAAAAGAAGCTGGTACATTTAATGTAGGAATGGTGACGAATTACGGAGCTGTATGTTCATCATGTGTTCGTTACTTCCGTGAAGAACAAATGTGTTCAGAATGTGGCAATATGACCCGAGATAGGTATCGTTCACCAATCACAAAAGAATCTATATGCCTTTCTTGCTATCGACGATATACTTTTGCAACGTGTAAGAATTGTAGCCGTTATCGCAAAATTCATAATCAAGAGAAGCAGTTATGCAAAAAATGTGATGAACAGTTACTTTCAACTTGCCCTAAGTGCAAAACGGAAATGGCTTCAGGTTATGGAAATATTTGTCCTGACTGTGCAAGACGAACCTTATTATTCAATATGATTCGCTTAAATGTGCATATCTTTCGCCATAAGACAATTAAAACAGCCTATAAGAAATTTATTTTTTGGTACATGAGAAAATGCGGGATTAGCGTTGCTTTACATAAAGGTTCAGACTTTATGAGATTTTTTATTGATTGTGATGATATTTGGCAGAAAATCCCTGATTATGAAAAGTTGGTTATTCATTTTAAACCAAATGGCTTGCGTGCAAATTTAACTGTATTACGCTGGTTACTTGATACGAATCAAGTAGTTGTAGATGAAGCTTTAAAAGACGATTTAGCTGAAATGCAACGCATACAATCCCTTTTTAATAAACTTAAAGAATCTGTACCTTGTATAGCAAGTTACTATAAACTTTTACAAAGACGATATGATGATGGTAAAACTTCACTAAAATCTGTTCGGTTAGCTTTACAGCCAGCTATCGACTTAATAAGCTCTAACGACATTACTGATTATCCAACACAGGAACAGTTAAATGACTATCTTACTGATAAATCAGGACAAGTGGCGTCAATTACAGGCTTTGTCAATCACCTAAAATCGGCATATCACTGCGAGTTAGACATTGACCGCAAACTTATTCAACAGATGAAAGCTAAACGGCTTAAAAAGCATTATTCGAAACGTTTAGTTGAACTCTACAAACAGACCGAATTAATGGATGATGAACAGATGGAATTAGTATCCGTTGTCCTATATAGCTTACACGGTATTGAAATCAAAAAGCCAAAACCTGATGCCATTTTACTGCTAGATGGTGTGGCTTATTACCGCGATAAGACGAAGGATTATTTCCTTCCTCAAGATATTTATCTGCGCATAAAACTGCAATTTTGACGAGAAAAATGTTATTTTTTCGAGCGAGATCGAAAAATTGAAACATATTTCTAGACAGAAATCGCCCGACTGTTAAAGTTACATCCAGTTATTAACCATCAATACTAATTGGAGAGCAGTTATGAACAGTACAACAAACTTAACCTTAAAAGCTCAATTTAAACAATGGCTTGAAGAGGAACAGAAAAACGATGAAATGATTGTTATCGGCACTATTCCGCATATATTAAGACGGTTTGATAAGCGATTAGCTATCATTAAAGGAAATCGGTTCGAGAAATATTATCTAAGCAAATGGCGAAGATTATTTCGTATAGATAAAGAGATTTATAAGTGAATTTAATATTATAATGAATTCTAGATACTATCTATACATTTCTATTTTTAGGATAATTAGGTATGAAACGACAAGAAAATTCTTTTCCCTTTGATCGAATCATTCAGCCATTTCATGAAATGGCTGCTTATGAAGCACTATGGAAAAAATATAATACATTTAAAACAGTAGCAGATTTGTTTAGGGAGTATCCACACTCTAGACCCTCTGAATTCGTACCCCCTAAAGAAATTGATGAAATGAAAGAGTTTATAAAAAATCAATTTCAAAACAAGGGAATTGATCGAGTTGGTATTCGTGTAAATGGATGTTTCGATTATCCCGAAAGATTACGAGATGCTCGAAATCCTATTGAGGCTTTTTATTTTAGAGGTAATTGGGAATTAATTGAGCATCCCAAACGAATAGCTATTGTTGGTTCCAGAAATGTTAGTAATGATGGTGTCAAGAGAACTAGAAAGCTAACAAAATTACTTGTAGAAAATGGATATACAATTGTATCAGGTTTAGCCAAAGGAGTGGATACCATTGCTCATTTAACAGCAATAGAATGTTCAGGCAGGACAGTTGCCGTTATAGGTACGCCTATTACAGAGAGTTATCCTCTAGAGAATAAACATTTACAAGATAAAATTGCAAGAGATTATCTTCTAATTAGTCAAATTCCAATTTGGAAATATAATCAGCATGATTATAGAACTAATAGACAGTATTTCCCAGAGAGAAATGTCACAATGTCAGCTCTGACTCAGGCAACAATAATTGTTGAGGCTAGTGAAACATCTGGAACATTAATCCAAGCTAGGGCAGCTCTTGCTCAAGGGAGAAAATTATTTATCTTAGATAATTGTTTTCTAAATCCTAATATTAGATGGCCTCAAAAATTTCTAAATAAAGGTGCTATTAGGGTAAAGAAAATAGAAGATATTTTAAATAATTTGGAAGGGTGATATGAAATCTTTTATTAAAACTTTGGAAGAAGAAAATCTCTCTGATTGCTATTATCTAGAAAAAGGCGATGTTTGCTTTTACTTTGGTGATTACACTCCACGAGGTGGATATGATTGTAGTGATGTAAATCGATTAATCGCAAATTTAAAGAAAGGTATTGATAGAAAAGATAGAGGAGATTATAAATATAAGAATTTAGCTATAGAACAGTGTGTATCAATGGTTAAATCTGTTCTAAATGATGTATTAGAACAGACAAAAGACCCTATTGTAATTATTCCTATACCGCCGTCAAAATCTAAAGAACATCAATTATATGATGACAGAATGCTTAGAATAGCAACCCAAGCTAGTTTAAATGAAGAAAGGATAAATGTAATAGAATTTGTAGAGCAAATTCACTCAACAGATGCTTTTCATTTGTCTGAAAGCTCTAGACCAACCCCGAACCAATTACAAAATAACTATCGTATATTAAAGCAAATTCCACAAAATTCTGAAGTGGTTTTGATTTTTGACGATGTCTTAACTACAGGTAGCCATTTTAAAGCTATAAAGAACTTGTTATTAGAGCAGTATCCTTATTTAGAAGGTAAAATATATGGGTTATTTATTGCTAAAGTGGTTAGGACATAAAATAAAACGGCATAATAATTTTTCTGTGTGATGTTAAGTAGCTTAGATAGTTTGCATGAGATGTGGAGAGTTGGAGGCGTAAGTCCTTTTTCATTTTTGTTCAACCAGTAAGTAAATTCTCTCTTATCTTTACGATAAGCCCTATTTCTCTAAAAAACTGGTTGAACAAAATAAAAACGGGTGATTCCCAAAAAAGCAAATCGAGAATATTTGCCTAAATTCAACATCATTCTAAATCAAGTTTTAGGCATATTGCAAGTATTAGCAACTAATTTTATTGTATATAGAAATAAAAAATCGTCATCACAGGCGATTTTAAAACTCAATAATAGTTACAACCTGACATGATTTATTTCTCTATACTCATGTTGCCCCAATACCCCAACTCAAATACAAGCGGTAGATTTACTGCTAGAACTTGCAAAATCTTAATCATAAACAACCGCTTGTATTATCCCTGTGTTCTATGTGGAATATTTAGCCATAATTTCATCAAAAGATTTTAGGCTATCTAAAAACTCCTCAAAATTATTTGCCACAGGAAAAAGCAGCATCTTTCCTGTTTCTTCATCATATTCATCATGAATTACAATACAAATCTTTGGTTCATCTCCGTTTGGATCCTCTCGATAATCAAAACAGATAAAGTCCCCATTTCCTGTACGAGCAAATGAATACACAGCTTCATAACCATAAGTTGGATCATCATAAATATATTGTCTACAGATATTTTGAGGATCTGGGTTCTGTTCAGTTTCAAAGCTATCAAAACCAATAGCAGCCATACCATCTTCTTTATTATAGCTATCATAATAAGTAATATAACTAGGTTCTACCGAAAGATTATTATGTTTCGATATCAATTCAACATATAACTTAGGAAACTTGATATTAAAAATATTTTCAACGTCTTTAATGATTGAAATATCAACTGTGCCATTATCATATGTAATTTCTAAATTTCTAAATTTCATATTATCTCCCCTCACTTAAAGATGCTTCGCCAATATGCTTCACTGCATCATGAATATTTGTAGGTAATAATTGCATATTATTAGGGCTACTTTGAGCATTATGATGCCATGTATATTTATCAATTTGAGCTTTACCTGAATAAATATCTTCTAGCTGCCTTTGAGTAAATAGATTTTTATTGACTTTACCTTGCTCTATTTCTTGCTTTAATGCTAGAGTTGCATTTTTCATTTCAAGCTCTCTCCTTACTTTACTAGATAAATTTTGATAATTTTTAGGCTTCTCAATTTTTGTGGTAAATGTCGCCACATCATCAAAAACAGGTAAACCTCTCGTATCATACGGAATATTTGCGAGCAGTTTTGTATTACCAAATTCATCAGGTTTAGAATGAACTTGAATTGCTTTGCCACCTTCTGATTGAATAATCTGAACACTTTCTCCCGTTTTTAAGGTTCGTTCTGTAACGGTAGAACGTGCATTTTGAACAACCGTGGTCGATTTTACATTATGCTCTCCAAATTTATCTTCAATTTTTGCTCTTGTTTGTTTTGGATTATAAATAGCTTTTTTATTGGAGGTATTGTTTATATCCTCTTTCGCAAACAAATGCGCAGCATTCATGGCTAATTCTATGCCTTTTTCAAAATCAGTTTGCTGAGCTTTTAATGCCTCAATCGTTTTCGCATTTTCTTCTTCAACTAACTGATAGAATTTTGTTTGCTCATCTAACGGTAAGCCATTCAACCAGCTATGCAATATACCTGATAATTCATCTGCAAAACCAACAGCACCCAATAATTCATTCGGTACCGTTGCTCTACATTCAATATCACAATTAGCAAGCAATTCAGCTCGTTGTTTTTCACTTAATTCTTTAAATCTCTGATGAACTTCCCCAACACTTTTACCATTTTGAATAGCTGCTTTTAATGATTTTTGGTATTGATAAACATCTTTAAGGGAAAGAGCATTATTCTCCACCGCTCTTTTCCCAATCTCCGCCCCAGCCACAAAACTGCCTGTGCTGTCGCCAACTAAACCACCGCTTAAACCAGCTGCGATTTGACTTAAATTCGCCACGTTTTGTTTTTGGCTGTCGGTTAGGTTTTCCGGTTTTTCCGTGCCGTAAAGCGTTTGCATAATCAAGGGAGCTGCTGCCTCTGCGGTTAATGCACCCACTGCACCGGCTGCGGCGTTGTTGCCTGTGAAATGCGCTTCTACTGCACCTAATACGGCGTGAGCAATTAAGTTGGCTTCTTTATTATCGCCGGTTTGCTCTTTAATCAGCTTGTTCAGATATGGCGAAGCTGCGCCCACTGCCGCTTGGTTTACGCTGCCTGTTGCCAAGCCTTGTAGAGCAGCGGTGGCTGCTCGAACACCCATTTGTAAGTTGCTGCCTAAGCCGTATTCCGCTTCAATCGCTTGTGCTTGGGCTTTGAGCTCGGAGGATTTTGTTGGGTTGTCTTTCTCGATAGCGTCCGCTTCTTGGCGTTTTTTATCGGCTTCTTTGAGCTTATCGCCCACCGCAAACTGCAACCAGTCTTCCGAAATCTGCCCAATGGTTTGTGCCATTTCTTGGCGTTCTTTCGCTTTGGTTAAGTCTTGCTTCTCCAGTTTTTGGTTCGCATTTGCTACATCTCGATTTAGGCTTTGCAAGGTTTCTTCAGCAGTTTTGCCCGTTTTCTGTTTTTGGGCTTCGCTGTCGGTAATTTGTACATTGATATTCGAGCTAATCGCGGCTTGTGTTTGGCTGCGTTCACTTTCGTTTGTGTTACCTAAAGCACTTAATGCCGCACCCATTGCCATCGTTGCCATTTGCGACATATCCGTGCTTGCCCCTGCGGTTACGGTGCTGACTTTAATATCGCTACGGTTTTCAATGTTTTCTGTCGTGAGCGTGCCTGTGGTTAAGCGGTGGTTTTCTTTTTTTCCTTCCGCATTGATAACGCCGCCTTTTAAGTGGGTGTTTTCGGCTACGTTGATAGCCGAGCTTTCTTTAATATTAAAGCCAGATTGTTGAGTAACCTGCGCATAATCCACATTGGCTTTGGTGCGGCTACCTTGAGCCGATACGCTCGAGCCACTTCCATAAATAGCGACTGAAGCACTTACACCACCTTGCGTTTGCTTGCTGTCATATTTTTCAATATCTTGCACGCTTTCAATATGCAGATTTTTGGTATCAAGTGCTAAGTGGTTGATATTCGCCGTCGCGCCTTTTAAGGCTGTGGTTTCGTTTGCTTTAATTGTTAAACGGTCGGCGTTGATTTCGGTGTGGTTTTGCACCTGCGAGTCGCTGTTTGAATGCCCTTTGCCTACGCTTGCGGCTCCTTCAATACCTAAACCGGTCGAACCGCCCGATTTGCCCACAAACACGCCCAGGCTCCAACTGCCGCTCTTGTTGTCGCTGCGGTTGGTTTGGCTGTCGGTGGTGCCGAGTAGTGTAACGTTGTTGCCTTCCAAGGTCGCTTCTTTGGCGTTGATTTTTGAGCCAACAATCGTGTTATCGCCCTCAGTGGCACGAACTGTAACCGAGCCGGCACTTAACTCACTACCTTGATGGGTAGTTTGTTGGGTGTGGCTGGTGGAGACGGATTTACTTGCGCCCACACTCACCGAGACTTTCGCATCGCTATTGGCTAGCGCTTCGCTGACACTGTCCGCTTTTTGTATTGCGTCAATCGCTTGGCCGGCTTTTTCTGCCATCTCAATGGCTTCGTTCGCTGCTTTCACTTTCAGCAATTTATCAAGTCTTTCGTCTTTGACTTGCTCCGAACGTTTTAAGCTGCTTTGCACTGCCATTGCCGCATCGGTTACTGCAGAACTGAAAGATACCGTTAAGCCTGACTGTTTATACTCGTGGCGTTCTTTTGAACTTAACTCATCTTGGCTTGCACCAATGTAAGTTGATTTACCTTCAATCGTAATGGCTTTGTCGAGTTCTTTAGAAGCAATTAAATCTGTGCCTGAAAGATGGGCGTGATTGCCTGCTTTCACACTCACATTGCCCGACACACTGCCCAGCGTACTGCGTGCTTGACTTTGTTGCCAGCCTTCCGCTTCGCTTTCGTGGGTTTCCGATTTTTTGCCAAAAGTAATGCCAATGCCACCACCCGAGAACACACCCGATTTTGATTTTTGCTCAAAATGGGTTTCTTTAAAGTAGTTCGTATCGGCAGAAATGCTGACATTATTGACCGCTTGTAAGCTTAAATCCTTATCGGCAATCGCTTGAAGGTTTTGGGCTTTTAGGTCATTGCCGGCAGAAACCAATATCTCGCCACCGCCCAATGTCGTGCCGACTTGGGTTTTGTCTTGATAGGTATCTAAGGTCGTTTTCTTCGAACTGCCGAATGCCCCACCGCTTTTCGTGTGGTGGTATTCCGCATAATCACTTGAGGTACTCGCCGTTCCCAACACCACATCATTTTCCGCTAACAAGGCTAAACGTTGTTTTGCTTCCAGTTGTGCCGCTTCGCTATAAATGTTTTGACCGCTTAGCACCACATCACCCTTGCCTTGCACACGGCTGACTTCAACACTTTGTACCGCTTCATTACGATAGTGGTTGCCGCCGCCCATCTTCTCATCAAAGCCCACCGATAAAGCGGTCAGATTTAAGTTGTTTTTTGCAGAAAGATAGGTTTGACCTTGCCCGTCATTGATGATGTCTGCACCGGCAAGAGTGATGTTGTTCGCTTGGATTTGCAGCGTACCGTTCTCGCCTTTGACGTGTAACAAGCCTTTACGACCAATGGTGGTGTCGGTGCGTTGGTAGCCTTGTTCATTCACGGAAGTCGTATGCGTTTGGCTTGTGTGGTTAAAGTTGCCGGCAACGTTCAGCAATATCGCGCGGTCGGCTTCTATTGTGCCGCCCACGTTCTCCATATCGCCACTTACCTTGCCCACAATCGCACCACCGCTGATGTTGCCGCTGTTGCGAATGCTCTCGCTGTCAAACTGCACCAGTTCACGACCGGCAACGGTGCCACTATTAATAAACTCGCCACCTTTGTGAATCACTTTATTACCCGAAAGCAACGTGCCATTGCCCGTGATGTCGCCTTTTTTCGCCAAGGCATACACTTTCGGCACTAACACGTTTTCCACTTTGCCGTTTGGTAAAGTAACCTGCTCGCTCTCCAACCACACAATATCTGCCGTCAGCTGTGCCACTTGGTTTGGTGAAAGGGCAATCCCCGGGCGTAAGTTGAATTTTTGGGCAAAGGTGATACCCGCATCCATCAAGCCACGATATTGGCTGTCAAAATCCGTATAATTCCCGACAAAATTTCTGCCCGTTAAACGGTTAATTTGCTCACGCACTAAACGCTGCTCATAAAAACCGTCGCCTAAGCGTTTTTGCACCGCATTCGGCTCATAGCGTAAAGCATTGAACATATAATCCGAACTTAACCAACGTTTTTGATTAGTAAAATCCGGGTCGGTTTCAACAAGTACACGGTTGGTCGGATTTGCATTAACCCGATACCACACATTCTGCGGAATCACTAAATTCGGCTGAATACTCCGCACTTCTTGCTGTTCGTTCAGGGCAATGCGTACCAGTGGGCGAGCTGAGGTATTGGCATTGTTCTTCGCCACCGTGGTCGGCTTAAAGGCTTCATCACGCAAGGTTTGGAAGGCATCTTGCTTCCCTGTCGGCGTTTGAACATCTACAGTCGCCCCATTGCCCGACCAAGCACCTAATACATCCATCTGATGCGCCATTCCGCCCAGTGAGGTAAACGAAGCCGAGCCGAGCGAGTTTAATCCCCCCAGCGTTTTGTTCCCTTGTGCAGAAAGTGCGTCATTCTGTACGCTCACATTGCTTAACGAAAGTTGATGAAGCGTTTTGTTTTTGAGTGAATCATCGGTTTGTTTGTTGTCAGCATAATTTACATTTTTTTCTGTTCTAACCACCTGCATATTAAATGGTGTTTCGATAATGCGGGTGTAATCATTTTCACCGTCCCATTTACGCTGATGATAACGTCTAAATCCTCCACGCCAACGGCTGTAAGTGTATTCACTTTTACCTGTATCTGTTATGCGATGTCTGCCCTCTTCATCTTCATTTTTAATTTTATTTTCGAGCAACATATCTTGACCGGCAATCACCACACTGCGATTATTCACAAAAGACTGACTATTGGCTTCTAAATTTCCGCCGGCAATAATTTGCCCTGCAACGGTCGTCAAGACTTTACTTTCATCTTCACGATGATGGGTTAATTTAATATCCCAAAAACGACGATAATAAGGTAATTTGAGTTTATCGATACGATCTTGGTTATGTTTTTGTATACCCTCATCTACTTTTGTCAAAGCCTCCTTATATTTATTTTCCCATATCGTATAAGGTTCAATATGCGTACGATAGAAATCCCATTTTTCTTTTGCTAATGTATATGCAGCAAGTTGATTTTCATATTCCTCAACTCTTTTCTGATAAGCCTCTTCTTTCTCAAAAAAACGTTTTCTAGGCTTGCTTGGCGCACTACCCGGATCTTCCTGTACTTTAAAGGTATCAAATTCTTTTGTGCTATCATCAAGTGAGAACCAATCGGCTTCTTTGTACCAAGGCTGAGCCTCTAATTTATCAAATGGAAATAATGGTGCAGCCTCAGCTGGAGCTGTTGCATTAAAATGTGCCCAAATTGGACTATCTATCCCATATTGACCCGCTGGATCGTAGTTACATTTTGCCTTCTCTCCACCATATTCATCGCAGTTCATTTGGTTGCGAACAGCAAGCACCATATCAGGTGTAATCTTATCTCCTGCTTTTAATTCTACAGGTTTCGTACCATCACTTTGGTAAACTAATTGTCCTGCTCGGCTCCAACCAACCCATTTGAGATATTTCATAGGGATAAACGGACTATTAGAAAGTGCGCCTTTCTCTTCTTTCAAGGTGTTGATGAACGTTGCAGGTAATTTATCATAGCCATCTTTAGGAATGATATAGTGCTCATTGATTGGTTTTGTTTTATCTTGTAATAACGTAATATCCTTATTGGGTTTACCTTCTTCAACATGCTCCACTGTAAAGTGTGTATTATTGTTATAAACCTTATCCACCCCAAAACGAATACGGCTTTCTGACTCAATCACACTACTGTTATTACGCAACACATCTGCTTTGCCTTCTGCTTGATGATGCTCATTTAAGATGCGACCAAAGCTCATATCGCCCACGCTGAAAAGCGTTGCGCCTACTTGGTTATCCGAAAGGTAATAGCCGGTATTATTCTCAATTTCTCGTGCGCCAATATCTAAACGCCCACGTGCAGCCACTACCGCAGAGAGAATTTCGCCATTGCCGTAATCTTTATCGCGGTTTTCAAACTTATCCGCTTGCAGGGCAATATTATCGCCATAAATGCGTCCTTTGCCCGTGTTGGTTAAACGACCACCCACCTTAATCACGGTTTGGGCATTTTCATCGGCACTCACGCTGTTGATTAACCCTTCATTGGTTAAATCGCCTTTTGCAGTAATGTGCGTGTTAGCACTACTGATGCGTCCATCAATACGGTTGGTAATATGGTTGGCATTTAAGGTAACTTGCTCATCGGCATATAAGTTATGCTGATTGGTCAGATTACCTGCCGTGCTAATGGATAAGCTTCGGTCGGCATTGATGTGGTTATTCGTCACAAAATCTTTTTGCTGGCGAATCGTAATATCTCGCCCTTCAATATGCCCGTTGGTCGTCACTTCATCTGCAAAAAGGGAAAGCGAATCCACCGCTTGCAAACGCCCGTTTTGGTTGTTAAGCGTCAGTGCTTTACCCTGAATCGCGACATTGCCACCGCCGGTTATTTCGCCTTGCTGATTATTCAGGTTCGATTGTATCTGTAAATCGCCTTGCACACGGCTATGGATTTTCCCTTGTTGGTTATCCAGCACCTGCGCTGAAATCGTTAGCGCTGAGGCTAAAATCCCTTGGGTCATCTTTTCATTCGTGGCTTTGGTCTGGCTGTTATTCAGTTGTGCGGTCTGGATGGATAAGACATTACCACTTTCAATAAATGAGCCGGTGTTACTCACTTTTTGGTTGTTGATATCCGCCGTTGCATTCAGCACCAGTTTATGTTGGGTGCGGATTTCGCCACCTCGGTTATCAATTTGGTTCGCTTGAATCGCCATTTCGCCCAAACCGTGGATTTTGCCCAGCTGTCGGTTATCCAATAAACCATTGACGTGAATGTTGCCTTGGTTTTCGGCATAAAGTGTGCCTTGTTGATTGTTTAATGAATCACTTTTGAGCACAAATGTATCTTTGCTGATCACGCTGCCGTTTGCATTATCAAGAGCTTGCTTCAGGTTGAGATGGAGTAAACCTTGCTCGTTGTACACTAAACCTTGTTGATTGTTTAAGGCAGTCGCTTCAATAGTGGCTTGTTGTTTGGCTGTGATATTGCCAAGTGTATTATCTAGTGTTGATAACCCAGAAAGTGATAGCGTCCCCTCCGTTGCACGCACTTGCCCTTCACGATTATTGACTTCATTCGCTTTTATATTGAGCGTTTCTTTGGATTTCACTTGTCCTTTCACATTGTTCAGATTGCCTTGCACTTGGACAGTGAGAGCTTGGCTCCCTTGCAATAATCCAGATTGGTTATCAATGGCTTGGGCAGTAAGAGCGGCTGACTCACCACTGATTCTGCCTTGGCGATTAGTGATATTTTCACGTGCCGAGACCTTTTGTCCGCCCAGCGAAGCCAATACCCCCGAGTCATTTTCAAGGTTGCGTGTGTTCAAGGTTTGTGCCTGTTGGCTTAATAAATAACCTTGTTGGTTCAGGAAATTTTGTGTTGTTAAAGCTAACTCGCCTAGCGCAATAATGCCTTTATTTTGTGCAGAGACTTGCGTTTGTTGGTTATTCAAATTGCCTTGATGCGTATGAATCGTCATATTTTGGCGACTTTGAATTAAACCGGCAGTGTTGTCTAAATCGCCACTTTCAAGCGTCAAATTCGCCCCGGCACTTAACTTACCTTGCTGGTTTGTTAAGGCTTGTTGGTGGGTGGTAATCTCAAGATTGCCTTGCTCTGCCACAATCGCTGCATCATTGTTATTGAGCTGTCCGCTGTTAAGCGTTGCATGGTTTTTAGCAATGATTTCACTTTGCTGATTATCAAGCTGACCGGCAACTGTAATGTGCAGATTTTCGCCCTGTATTAAGCTGCGATTGGTAGAAGAAATTGGACCGCTTGCCGTTAAATTGAGCGATTGATTCGCTTGAATCACGCCCCCTTCTTGTTCAAGAGTAATGAGATCCGCTTGCAGATTTTTTGCATCCACCACACCTTGATGGTTACGCACGATACCGGCATTTAAACGTAAATCCGCTTCAGACTTCATCACACCCAATGCGTTATGCAATGTCGCACGCCCCAAATGAATGTCGGCTTGTTGCGTAGATTGAATATGACCTTGCTGATTATTTAACTCACCGGCGGCAATCGTTAAGGCTTGCTGGCTGATAATTTTGCCTAAGGTGTTATCCAACGATTGCTGGTGCGTATTTAAACTGACACCGGTTTTCCCTTGCACCAAGCCGTTTTGGTTATTTAATGCGCCACTTTCAACTTGTAGTTGTTGGTTGGCAACCACTTTACCGTACTGATTATTGATCTGCTGTTGTTGGCTGTTAAGCGTTAAATTGCCTTGCTCGGCAAGCAACAAACCTCGTTGGTTATCTAGTGCTTGGCTTGTTATCGCAAGATGATGAGTCGCAGAGATTTCACTGTCTGTATTAGTTAATGCCTGCTGAACCGTTAAGGTGGCATTATCTGCCGCGATCACACTTTTTTCTGTTGATTGGAGTGAGCCGGCATTAAGGGTTAATTCGCCTGCACCAATTTGACCTGCCGTTTGTTGTAAGCTCTCTGCAACCGTTAAGGTCACCTTTTTTGCACCTGAAATGATCCCTTGGCTGTTCTCAAGATGTTGAGTCGTCAGCGATAAATCTTCATTACTTTGTAAGCGCCCTAAGCGATTGGTTAATGCCGTGCTATTCAATTGCACAGATTTAGCTGAAATCACGCCTTGGGTATTCTCTAATTTCCCTGAATTTATCGTTAAATTACCTGGCGTTAAAATTCCCTGATTTTGACCTTGGGTTTGTTGGTTGTTTAACGTTTTTCCATGCGTGTTAATCGTGATCTCTTGTTCGCCATAAAGCAAACCTGCCTGATTCTGCAATTCGCCTGAATTGACCGTCAGTTTACCTTTCGCCGTGATTTGACCTTGAGTGTTATTCAACTGCTGTTGTTGGGTCTGAATAGTGATATTCCCTCCAACGCTATTGATAACCCCAAGTAGATTGTTTAAGCCCTGGCTTTGAACAGTGAGATCCCCAACCGTATTTAAACGGCTTTGTTGATGACTGAACGGCCCTGAGACTTGAATATCTGCCTTCGTTGCCGAGATCAAACTGCCCTCTTCGCTCGTTAAACGCGCTGCATTTAACCACAGTGTATCCGCCCCAAGCTGCCCTGCTGTTTGTGAAAAATGATCAGCGACAGAAATATTAGCAACCGTCTTCCCTGAAATAATCCCTTCCTTGTTTTCAACCGACTGTGCAACAAACGTCAATGCCTGATTTGCTTTGATTAAACCTTGCGTGTTATCAACTGCGTTAGCCTCTAGCGTTTGTGCTTCTCGGCTTGCAATATAACCTTGTTGATTAACCAAATCTGCGCTTTTTAGCGTCAATTTACCCAATGCCACAATCCCTTGTTCTGATGAAAGGGTATTCTGGTTGGTTAATGTTTGATGATGGGTATCAAGCCAAATATCACTTTCGCTATGAATTGCACCTTGGGTGTTATCTAATTTTCCGCTATTTAACGTCAGCGTAGATTTTGAGCGAATTTTACCGGCGGTATTATCAAGCGTTTGTTGATGGGTATTGATATCAGCACGACCTTGTAAACTCTGAATGTCCCCTTTTGTATTATTTAATGCTTGGCTTGAAATCGTTAAAGCCGCCGTTTTCGCTTGAATCAAGCTGTTGCTGTTATCTAACTGATTCGCCAGCGTTAAATCCGTTTGATTTGCCACAATACGGCTATGCTCACGGCTGTGCAGATTTTGAGCCGAAAGCGTGATACGCTCCGCCTCAACCATGCCTGCCGTTTGGCTTAAATTTCCGGTCAGTGCCAAGGTTGCCTGTTGGGTGGCATTGAGCGTGCCGTGGTGGTTCGTCAGGTTTTGTGCGTTTAAGGCGAGGTTTTGTTGGGTATAAACCAAACCTTGGTCGTTATTGACGTTCGTGGCAGTAAGCTGTTGATTGCCACCGCTAACCACTCGCCCTTGTTGGTTGGAAAAATTGGACGACTGAATATTTAATTGCCCCAATGCCACAATGCCTTTGTCTTGTGTTGCCGTGAGCGTTTGTTGATTCGAAAGTGTTTGCCCATGGGTATTTATCGTCACATTTTGATGAGACTGAATTAAACCGCCGTCATTAAGCCATTCGCCCGACTTAATCACAACGTCTTTCTCCGCCACCAACATGCCTTGCGTAGCATCAACCTTACCTTGAGCAACATTAACCGTCAGCTTGCCTTTCGCCAACAAACGCCCTTGTTGGTTATCCATTCCCTGTGCATTAACCGTTAAATCCCCTTGGGTTTTAAAAGTACCGCCACGATTTTGCAGTTTATCGGCAACATTGAGCTTTAATTCGCTGCTGCCGGTTTGCTCCCAAATGGCACCGTTGGTATTCAGTGAGCGTTGTTGGGTCGTCAGTGTTTCCGCCTTCAGCACGCTGTTTTGCGTTTGGAGTTGGGCTGGCGTAGTGAGATTGAGCGTTTTTTCTGCCATCAGCACGGCATTATCCGCTTGAATGTTGCCCGCTTTTGCTTGCACATTCAGCGCATAGGCGTGGATTTGGCTGTTATCAAAGTTCGCCTCAGCAGCATTGACTTGGACATTCGACGCCAACACCTTGCCTTGCAGCGTACTTTTTCCGGTCGTGTTTACTACAATCGATTGCCCTTGGGCACTTGCTTTTTCAAGGGTACGGGTTTCGCCGTTTGGAGTGTCTTGAATCTCTACACCGGCGGCAATTAAGGAAGACGTTGAAGCGGTAACCTTGGGTGCCTTGTAGGTAATACGCCCTTTTGCCACCGTTTCACCTTGCTGGTGAATGGCTTGGTTTGCCGTTTGATGAATTTGACCGCCACGTGCGACTACAGAGCCATCTTGTTGAATATCGGCTGCCGTGTTAAAGGTCATGTCGCCTTGGCGGTTTTCGATTTTACCTCGGTTTTCAATGCCTTTTGTGCCTGCTAGTTGAACGGCGTGATTGGCGTTTAAAGTTCCGGTATTGACAATGCGACCTTCGCTGTCAATTTTGAGAGTTTCCGCACTCGCCCCAATATGTCCGGCATTGTGCACGCCCACGCCTTTTTCCGTGCCGATAAGATGAATTTTGCCCGAGTACATGCCACCCAACTCGCCAACATCCACCGCCACCTGTGGGCGTGGTTCATCCGCAAGCGGTTGATTGTTGTGAATAATTTGTAAATCTGTCGAAGTTTCCAACCGCTTGACCGTATTCTTACCGGTAATCACTTTAGCTTCTTTTTTAGACCAAACACCGGCATTGACTTGCGTTTCTCGAGCAATAATCTCGGTGTAATCTACTCGGCTGTTATCCAACCCCTTGCCCGATACTTTGACCTTACCCTTTTCCACCACAAAGCTTTCTAAGTTGCCGTTTTTAATCTGTGGTTTACCGGTTGTGAGCGTCGCACGGTTAGAGTTGATAATCCCACACCCTTCGCAATGAATACCGGACGGATTGGCAATAATCACATCCGCCTTTTTGCCTGCTACTTCCACATAGCCTTTTAACACTGAGGGGTCGGAGGAATTGACTTCATTTAAAATGACCTTGGCTTCCCCTCTCGCCAAATAAGGATTGCCCGTAATCAAACCGCCTTGCTGTGTTTGCACATTGGTGCGGCTGTTGTTCAAAATCGCCCCCTTGGTATCAACATCAAATTTGGCATATTTATTATGTGAAAGCCCTTTGTCGTTCGGGGTTTGAATATTGACTTGCGGTAAACCGTTCGCTGTTTGTAGTACTATCGGTTGTTGATTTTTCGGGGCGGATTTATCGGCTTGAATAATCAGATTGGCTAATGCCGAATTAGAGAATGCTACAAAGCCTAATGCACAATAAAGGCTAAAGGTAAGCGGTCGGATTTGGGCAAAAATGTGCGATAAGCCAAAAGCGGACGACTCCGTAGATTTACCTTCTGATTTTGCTAATTCAGAGGTTACCACCAAACGCTGAAGCGTTTTGCTGAAAATCACACGGAAACATTTTTTATTCATTTTTTAATCCTTATTTCAAAATTTTTTATTCAAAATCATGTAGGGTGGATGTAAATCCACATTACCCCACAAAAACCTTGCTCCCTCCGTAAACGGAGGGAGCAAAGTGATGTCATTTTTTATTAGAAACTATAACCCACATTAAAGCCTGCTACGGCGTTAGAGGTTTTAAAACCTTGTGGTTTGCTGATTGGCTTACCGACAAAAACATCGTAATAAAAGCCTTGCCAGCCACCTTTAATGCCCATCGCCATTCCCATTAAATGATGACCTAATTGCGATTCGGTTGCCCAGCCCATCACTCGTCCACCATCTAAAGCAAAATAAAGCTGTTGCCCTTTGCCATTCACATTCCAAGCCAATTCATTCCGCCATAACCAGCCCCGCTCACCAGAAAGCGTTAATTCGCCATCAAATCCTCGCACCGTATAACGCCCACCAATGCTAAAACGGTCTTGGGCAATCAATGGTGTTTTGTTCCATTGTGCATTCCAACCGGTTTGATATTGCCAAGGTTGTTCGCCTAACATAAATGGTTGGGTAAAATCGATTGAAGCCGAGATGATTTGTGGACGAGATGTCCCTTCGCCCCAAAGCTCTTCCGGTGCAGATAAAGCACCTCTTGCGCCTGTTCCTCGTTTATAATTCGCTGATAATTCAAGTGTGGCACTGCCCAAATATTCTTTATGTGAAAGCCCGGCTTCCCAACCTGCCATTCTGCGTTGTTGAACTTCAACTTCCGCCCCATCAACATAGTTATGTGATTGACGAGACCAAAAACTTCCCGAAATGGACGTTTTGCGTTTGCTATCTCGATAGAGTAGATAAGAAAGTGTTGCTTTGGTGGTATTGCTCTCACCGGCATACAGGTAGTTATTGTCAAAGGCTCCGAAGACTTCTTGATGATAACGGCTATAAGTTTGTGAAGCAGAAAGTGTCCAATAACCAAAAGGAATTGAATAATAGAAGGTTAGATTTTTGCTGGCACGGTTGCCTTTATCATCATTATGCGTTTTTAAACTATGCGTGAAAGCCGTATAAAATAGGTCATTTGCCGAGAACATATTATCAAACGACAACGTTCCGCTGGCTTGAAATTTCCCCGTAGAGGTTGAACCGGCATCATCTAAACCAATATTCAGCCGAAAAGGAAAAGCTTGTGCATAACTGATTTTTAAATCGCTCTCGCCAAGCTGTGCTTGTTCGCTTTCACTCGGTAAGATCTCAATGTTCGCCTCTGCGCTCGGAATGCGTTTCAAGTTTTCCAAAGACTGCTCAATATCACGCACATTTAACAAGTCGCCTTTAGAAAAAGTAAACCCCGTTAACGCATGTAAACGCGTAAAACGAGGTACTACACCGCTATCAGCTACAATGGTATTGCCAATCCGCCCAGGGATAACCGTTAAATGTAACTGCCCACCACGTAAATCCTGCTCAGGAGTTACCACACGGGTTGTCACATAACCTTTTTCAATAATTCGATTTTGAATTTGCTTCATTAAAATACCTAAACCTTCCCCACCAAAACAGTGCGGCAAGGTTAGTTTTAAATCTCGGGCGGCTTGTTCAAATGCCCATTGGAATTGGCTTTTAGAGGAAGTGGGCGTAGTGGAGTAATCGATGATACTAATACGATGGATGGGGTAACAAGGCATTTCGTGGTTTGATAATGTCAACCTTTCCTTATTGGTGGTATCTAAACGTACATCAGATTGAGGTTGCAATATTTTATCTTGTGCTTGTTGAATGTGTTGCTGTCGTTGTTGCTGCGTAGCATCAATTTGATTTAAGCGAGAGAAGTTTTCAGTTTGATTAGCAAAAAGAGAATTAGGAAGGCAGGCAAATATCATTACCGAATAAATATGCTGATAAACTACTTTCATATTTTTACTCAAGATGACGAAATTCATGTCGTTAATTTTATGCTATTTATAATTTATAATCAAATACTCATTGAATTTAAAATACTTCAATTAAACAACTTTATTTTAAATATTAAATTAAAAAATAAAGCAACCCATTGCTGAGTTGCTTATGAACTGTGATTCTAAAAAATGGATATATAACAAGTTAATCAACGCTAACCTGATTACCATTAATGCTCACAATATAGTTATGTGTAGTATAGTCTGCACTACCTGATAATCTGTTACCAATAGAATTAGCCATAATTCTACACTTCTTCACACCGTTGTTATCAGATATTTCTTTAGATTCAAAAGAAGAAAATGCAATATAATTCTGCATTCTTGTTGTACCTTCAGCAATACTTCCTGCACCTTCCATTGCTCGACCAAACATATCCCAGAGTGGATTAGAGCGGTCTAACCCTTGCGTAGCGTGCCCTACAAAAAATTGAGCGAGTTTATTTGCTTGAACATTTTGAGCTCGAATTCCTTCGTTAATGAATCTGCGGACTGTTTCTTCAACAACATAATCATCGCACTCAATTTCCTTTTGAAAGGTAGGTACTAGTTGTAAAGGCGATATACTAGGCACTAAAACATCTATACTAAATGCAGTAGCAATCACTGGAAAAATATATTTTCTAAACTTAGAAAAAGCCATTTTATTCTCCTTGTTGTTTTTCAGGATTTTCAGACTCTTTTTTCTTTAAACTAGGTATTTTGCTAAATAACTCTTTAGGATATGTACATACTATTTTCAGGTATGTTTTTAGAAATTCAGTTGAATTAGCATCAAGATGAGATGTTCTACGATGTGCAATGTAGCAACCGACAATAAGATAGAAATAGATCAACTCTTTCATAATGGTTTCCTTCTGTAATAAGATGATTGATTTTTGGGATTAAACTAAAATAGATAAACTCTATTGTTCAAAGTTTTCATTACCATATTCTTTGACTGTTTTATCAAAACCTAAACGCTTGCAAGCTGGCTTGCTGTTAAACATAATCAAATTTGTTGAAGAATTAGCAGAACCACTTCCCATATCTTCAGCTAAATAGAGTGATTTCCCATTCTTAATAGAAAGTTTGTAAAGTGGAACAATTCTTCGATAAGCAGAACAATGTTGTTTTAATTGACTTATCGAAACATCATTTGGATTAAGATTGAATATCTGATAAAAATTTGATTTAGATAAACTTAGAACGTGGCTGAATCCAAAGCTAATATATTCAATTTTATTGTTCTTCGTTTCTTGTAAATAGCTTACTCTATTATTGAAGGAATAATCATCATTTGGGGTAAACCAACCAAATGTAGATTGATTCACTAAACTAGGTGAAAATAAAAATACTTGTTCATTTTGCCCATCTATCGATATCGTTGTTAGGTGTTTCTCTAAAATCGTCAATACTACTTTAGCGTTATTCATTTCGCTAAATTTCTCATAAAACTCATAAGAAGGCATTGTATTGCTAGGTTGTAATGCATTTGCAAATGAAGCTAATTCCTCACAAGATGTCAGTGATAAAGCAAGTGTTGTTGCAATAAAGACTTTTTTCATATCTTAATTTCCCTATCTGATATATTTCATTATTGATTTCTTATAACTATCGCCTTCTGCTGTAATAAAGTCAGAAACCAAACATTGATTATTCTTATTACAATCTAGGCTAAATTTAATGGTCACTTTCTCATCAAAAAATAAGAACGTGGCATATACCTTATCTTTAACTAATTTGAATTTAGGGTTAATTGAATCAGGAACATCTTGTGCAGATGGACCATCAATCCAAGATTCGTGTCCTACACAATCATCACAAGGCGTGGATTTATCGTATTTTGCCTTTTTAGCTAACAATTTCTGAAAATCAGGAGTGGCGTATTTATACAAATTTCCTGTTTGATAAACCTTTGCAACCGTATTTAATTTGGCTTGATCAAGTGTGGATGTGGCTGTGGCGTTAGCTGAAAATACAACTATTCCGAGTAAGAGAAGTAGCTTCTTCATTGTGATAACCCTTTGTGATGTTTTAATTTATGTTTACATTCTAAATACACCGTTATTAGGTAATTTAGGTTATATGTACTATATCAGATGTTCTTTTACTAGTAAATAATCCCGAAAATATCAATAAAAGATAAGTAAGGAATTTAGATCGATGTCAAAGTTATCCGTTACAGATGTAGATAGATTTATTGGTAAACGTATTCAGCAACGTAGAAAAGAATTGGGGCTTACTGCATCAGCACTTTCGGAACAAATTGGTATTGCTCAACAACAACTTTCTCGCTATGAGCGTGGGGATAACAAAATTAATGTTTCCCATTTAGTTGAAATTGCAACTGCACTTGATACATCTATTGGTTGGTTCTTTATTGATTGTTTAGCGGAAGATGGTAAGACAACGCATACAAGAAAATTTATACCTGTTGGCGAAGATGAAGTGAGAGAACGTTTAACTTATCACATGGATCAACTAAGTGCGGATGAAAGACGTGGGCTATTAGTCTTTTTAGATAGCTTATCAAATTTCAGAAAATAACTATAAACTATAAGAGCTTCTGATTTTTCATACCTGTATTTTAAATCAGAAGCTCTTATTTTATCTATAATCTTTCTATAACATCTTCAAGAAAATCTCGGAATACTGCTTTTATTATCTGTTTATCTATATGGTCATTCTCTGACTTGGTTGAATCCCAAATAAACTCTCTTACTTGCGGAAATAATATCATTAAATTTATTTCATCAATTTTTACTATCCCTTTAATTACTCCTAGTTTATTAGTAAACTTAGAGCCATAAAAAATCCCCGCAATCAGAAAATGCATTACGAGGATTTTAGTAATTTTAAGTGGTTAGTACTTGTTCATTTGCGACATAATGGCGAAGAATTTAATCTTGTTCATAAGAGTACCCTAAATCAGTATAAATTTTATCCATTATATTACCCGAGAATGGATGCCAATCTTTTCTTCTTCGATTTTTATAAACAAGGAAATAAATTAATAGGATGATAGGTTGAGAAAATTCAATAAAATGCGATTGTTTATCCTTGATTTGTTCAAGAATAAATTTTTTTGATTCAAGAAAAATATTAAAATCTTCTTCTGATAAGTTTTTATTGTCATCAATGATACTTCGAATTTTATTTAAAATAAAGTATGCCGTTTTTTCACTATCTAATATTTGCTTCTCTGTAAAGTTTAAATGCGATTTAAATATTTCATTAGATTTCTTTATAAGAGGATAACTAGGATCTTTATAATTAATTTTCTCAATTTTTTCCTTAGCATTACATAGAAGTTCATCTGTTGTTTCAAGTAGTGCCATGCTTTTAGCTAGGTATCTTAAAACTTCAGGTGGTTTATTTAAATTTCCTTTATAAATTGTATCATGCCCAAATTCAGAATAAGTATGTTGCAATAGCGTTCTTAGTTGAACTTCACAAGGTGTACCAATTTGAATCTCTGTACTTTTATATACTAATTTTTGTTTAGCTATGAGAACATAATGAATAGATTGATAGCTAAAAACCTCAGGTTTTTCTTCCCAATCATTTAATGTTCGATCTTTAGAAAAAGACCAATATTCACTATTTTCAATAATTTTGCAAAAAGTTTCTAATTGTTCTGTAAGCAAAACTACCCATCTTAATCCAACTTTATCTTGAACGTCTTCGTATGGATTTTTATATTTATCCCTTTTTCTAATAAAAACTTTTTCAAGAATAGATTGGTTGTCTTTAAGACGATATGATACGGGGATTTTTACAGAATGTTGCTCAAATCCCTCTGGTAAGTGTTTACGAATTTCAGCAATAATAAACTGCGCCCATGCTTCTAACATGGGTTTGTCTTGTTCATATTTAGCTATAAATTCTTCTCTTATCATTGCTCAGATAAAGTGCCTTTAATACGAATAATCGTTGATTGTGTTCTGTCAATTAGCGAGATTTCTTCATCAGTAGAAATTATTTTCACTAGATCGCTTTCACTTGGTGAGATTATTTTTACCCCACTAGAAAAATGATAATGTCTTAATTTTAGCACATTTTCAATTAATGATATATCTTTTGTGAACGATCTATCTGGAATATTTGCATCAGACATAACTGATAAATAATTATCTTGCTCATTTCCATCTAGATAATTTTCTGCAAAGGTTGCCGTTGAAATAATTGAAGATTTATTGGTTTTTAATTCTGTATAGAGTGCATTCTGTAACTCGATCTTTTTTTCTGAAGGAATTTGCATATTATTAATAAATTTCCGAGTTTCTTCATAAAACTTTTGAGTTATAATTTTATCATTTTCAGGGATTGATAATCCTAAAAATAGTGAGTAGAAATACTTTGCTGCATTTTTTAAATCTCTAGTGAAATTTGAATCATATAAAAAGGCATTGTAATATTTTACTCTTTCCGATAAACTAATATCTTTATTTTCTATATTATTCCCAATAAAAACACCAACTTTATAGAGCTTACTTTGAGGAGTTAAGAATAAATCATTAAGTAAGTTTAAAGAAATAGACTGCGTGTTTTCATCTATTATTTTTTGAAATGCACTTTGCTCTTCTGCCTTTATCACAATTATACAATCTAAATTATCAGCGGTTACAGTAGCATAAATTAAAATAAGTAATCCACTTGGATATTTTCTATCAGAATTTTGTATGGCTGCAAGCTTATTAGCGATGTTTTGAGATTGCTCTATAAAATTACTTCTATTATTTATTAAAGCCCTGTTTATATAATCAAAGCAACTACCTGCTTGAGTATCAGATATTTGCATTTCAACAGATTTAGAATCACTTCCTAAGACTTTTACCAGTCGCTCAGTTAAAAGGCTTTTTGCAAGTGTATCTAAACTAATTAGCTCTTGACTAATGATAGGTGGGATGGAATTTCCTGCATAATCAGGTTGATGAATAAAGTGTGAAATAACTTTTTTACTTGTAAATTTTCAAAATTCATATTATCGCTCATTTATTAGGGTTAATATTTGCTAGATTCACTATTAATTGGGTTATGATCTGCTCTACTGTAAAATGGTCCTTTATTATTTATTTAAATTTTGGAGTGTTAATTTACTTATAGCGTTATATACCCAATTACTACTTTCTGCTGTTGGATGTTTGAATGTTGAAATCTTCATTTCTTTCTCGTTCTGTTGTGAAATATACTCAGTAGGTAGTTGCTCTGAAAGTATCACTTCACAAATTATTTCCATTAATTTACTGCTTTGAGTGTTATCTAATGAAATGAAGTCTTCATCGTCGCTTTCTTTATAAGCAATACCGCTCATTGAAATGTCATGTGATTTTTGAGAAAAATCTATAATGTAGAATTTTTCATCGTCTAGGATGATACGAATTACCAATGCGATTTCAGGGTAGGCAATAGAATTATCTTGATCTAATGATATGAACACCAAATCATTGTCATCTCTGAATCCTAATTTGGGAGTGAACCAGTGGACCTGTCCGCCATTCTTTAAAACAAAGTCTTTTGCCATATCCCAAAGTCGAAATAGCTTTATATCTTTATTTTCACTTGTATCATCTAGGAAACAAGCCGCTAAGCCTATATTACCTTCTGCACCATAATGGTCTCCGAATCCAAGCTCATCAGCCTCTTTGGGTTGTATTCCTTTAGTTTGATGTAAATTGTTATTTTGGTGTTGAACATGAACCGTATTCATGATTCTTTTTTGCCCTAGTTCTTCAAATTTTTTTCTGATACTTTGAGATGTTCTATTATTAGGCTCGCTATCTGTAATTTTTGTGCTGAGATATTCTGTATTTACTTCTCGTTTATACTTTTTGATGGCAGGTTTTTCATTTCCGTTTGATTGGATATTTTTTTCTTCTTCCTTTTTATTGCGATGTAATACAAGAGTAATATCATCGCCGATAGGTTGATTTATACCTACAATTTCTGCACATAAAATAACTCCATTTAACTCAATACCACGAATTTTTAGTTGCACTTTTTGGTCGTGCCAAAATTGAACTTTTATCGGCTTTGGATTCTCATCTGAAATCTTAATTTCATTATTAAGCGTTTTTGTTCGTTCTAGTGTTACTGCTTTATCATATTTGAGATGGTAAAGGAAAATTGCATCTTTCTTCACAAAATACTTTGATACAACAACGTGTTTTTCATGATATAAAGATGGCTCATTTATATCTAAATAAAACCGTTTTTTGACTTCATTCCAATCGTAGGTTGTTAAAATTCTCTTAATATCTGCTGACATTCCATAATGAGCACAGAAAAGATGTAATGGATGAATAATGAAATCTATACCATCTTGCTGAATTTTGATTAGTTGATTTTTATCATACTTATAGTTGTTACAGTCTGATTCAATAGTGTATAAATTTGGTGAGAATGGCTCGTTGTATTTATGGTTTTCTTTATCATAGAAAGGTTGATAATTTACGTTATCTCTGTTTCCTTCAAATGCTTGATTAGCTGTAACAAGATATTCTTTGAGTTTTATCTGTTTTATTGCCTTACCATCTTTCCAAACACTACCAATAAAGAAGTAATGAAGAATATTAATAGGTACAGAAATATACAGAATGCTTAAATAAGTGACACCTTCCTTTTTATAGGTAGGATTCTTTAGGTTTACCAACTTAACTTTAATGTGTGATTGAGTGTTTTTTCTTTGAAAAATCAAGCTACTATCGTACCAAACAACGATATATTCATAAGAAGGAAAATACCAACTACTACCTTTAATTGGTGGGCGTGGGTTTAATTCAGCATGGTTTTCTAGATATTTCATTTTATTAAAGAATACTGAAAAATCAGGACAGAAACCATCATAGGATTCATAAGTGAATTCTTTTCCAATAAGTTCATCTACGAAAGACATAATCCACATCCTTTCTATTATTTCAAGAGATATGTAGATTATAAATGATGTGGTAGCTATGTGACAATTATTTGTATCGTTTGCCAATTATTTGTAACTTTAACATCCCCCACCTACTAAGGCCGGTAATGAGGCACTATGATGTGGCGCTCGAAACGGACGTTGTTTCCAGTTATGAAAATTTAATTCATTTTGTACTAAGCTCGTAACCGAAGCGGTTTCAATGGCTTCTAAATCGGTCATTTCAGGTAGCAATGCAGTAAGACGGCTTGCCAACATGGTTTTACCCGTCCCTGGTGGCCCTAAAAAGAGTAGGTTGTGCTGACCTGCTGCCGCTATCGTTAGTGCTCGTTTAGCATGTTGTTGACCAATAATATCGGTCAAATCTAAGTGATTTTTAGCTGAAAATCCGACCGCACTTTCTTGTGCGAGTAATGAGGCTAAAGGTAATTTTTCTTGATTATTTAAGAATTGTACGACGTCTAACAGGTTTTTAGCAAAATAAGTCTCTTGTTCTGAAACAAGCGAAGCTTCATTAGCATTTTGATAAGCGATAATGGGGGCGCGTTTCGCTTTTTGTGCCGCTAAAATGGCAGGAATGACACCGTGTACACCACGTAATTCACCTGTTAATGCGAGCTCACCTACGAATTCAAACTGTTTTAAACGGCTGCCATCAAGTTGATCTGATGCGGCTAAAATACCGATTGCAATAGGTAAATCAAATCGTCCCCCTTCTTTGGGTAAATCGGCTGGTGCAAGGTTAACGGTGATGCGTTTGGCCGGATATTTGAACTGGGCATTTATTAATGCACTTCTGACACGATCTTGCGCTTCTTTTACTGTTTTTTCAGGTAGGCCAACTAAGGTAAATCCAGGCTTTCCGTTACTTAAGTGCACCTCAATGGTGACAAGGGGGGCTTGTACCCCCATTGAGGCACGGCTATAAACAATGGCAAGAGACATTCAGATTCCTTAAAGTGCAGTCAAAAATAATTAGATTTTCGCACTATAAAAAAAGCACAGAATGAAATCATGCATTCTGTGCTTTTTTTGCGATCTTGATCGCAGAAATGACTTTTTCTTGATAAAAAACTACACGAAAAGTGGCGCAAACCAACTATCTAACTTAGTTGCTAATTTATCAATACCAATTTTGTTTTGTGCAGAAAAAGCCTCAACTTGAATATCACCTTGGAAGGGTAAAATAGCTTCACGTACCATTTTGACCTGTTTGCTACGCGCACTTTGACTGAGCTTATCTGCTTTAGTTAAAAGTAACATAACCGGTAAATCAGCAGAAACAGCCCATTCGATCATTTGTTGGTCGAGATCTTTTAAAGGATGGCGAATATCCATTAAAACAACAAGCCCGCCTAAACATTCGCGTTTTTGCAAATATTCCCCGAGGGATTTTTGCCATTCGATTTTCATTTTTTCAGGAACAGCAGCATAACCATAGCCGGGTAAATCCACTAGTTTACAATTCGGCTCCACCTCAAAAAGGTTGATGAGCTGTGTACGACCAGGTGTTTTAGAAGTTCGAGCTAAGCTTTTTTGATTGGTTAATGCATTAAGTGCGGTTGATTTTCCAGCATTTGAGCGTCCCGCAAAAGCAATTTCAATTCCTGTATCTTCTGGGATAGAACGAATATTGGGGGCGCTCGTAAGAAAATGCGTTTTATGATAATTCAGTTTAATTTCAGACATAATAGTTCCTTTCATCAATTGATCCTAGCATATCACAAATAGAAAAATTGCTGAAATGATGAGAGAATGCGGACTTTGTATGATTTAAACATTTTTAATTAGGTATTCCACAAGAATATCAAAATAAATCTCGTTTTATCCAAAATTCTCATATGTTGTAGAATTTGTAATTTAAATTCGATTGTGTAGTGTTTACCCATAAAAAATCTGCACCTCAATTGTTGGTTTGTTGAGTCCAACTTTTGGGGTGCAGATCAATTTTAACCGCACTTTTTGTTTTATAAGACTTTTAAACAAGCCACAAAATGGCTGTTGTTTTGGCTGGTGAAAGGTGGTTTTTGTTTCGCACAATTTTCATCAGCTTTCAGGCAGCGGGTACGGAACACGCAACCAGACGGCGGATTAATTGGCGAAGGCAAATCACCTTCAAGCAATTCGATGGATTTATTGCGTTCCAATTTTGGATCGGGAATCGGAACTGCAGACATTAAGGCTTTGGTATAAGGATGTTTGGTATTGTTATATACCTCCTCATCACTGCCTAATTCCATGGCATTGCCTAAATACATGACTAATACGCGGTCAGAAATGTGTTTTACCACCGCTAAGTCATGGGCGATAAAAATTAAGGAAAGCCCCATTTCTTTTTGTAGGGATTTTAATAAATTTACCACTTGAGCTTGAATCGATACATCCAATGCAGAAACCGGCTCATCACAAATGATCATTTTCGGCTCAATGATTAACGCACGAGCAATACCGATACGCTGACATTGGCCACCAGAAAACTCATGCGGATAGCGGTTAATCAAGTTTGGTAAAAGCCCAACTTTCAACATCATTGCTTGTACTTTTTCTTTCACTTCAGCGGCACTTAAGTGCGGTTGGTAGATTTTTAATGGCTCAGCAATGATTTCACCAATATTCATTCGCGGATTGAGAGAGGCCAGCGGATCTTGGAAAATCATTTGGATATCTTTACGCGTTTCTTTCCATTGTTTGGCTGATTGTTTTCGTAAATTTTTACCAAGCCACAAGATTTCCCCTTCGCTCGCTTCGACTAAACCGATAATAGCGCGTGCAAGTGTGGATTTACCGCAACCGGACTCACCCACCACACCGAGAGTTTCACCTGCGTAAAGTTTAAAAGAGACATCCTTCACCGCTTTTAAGGTTTGCGGTTTGGCGAAGAAAAGGGATTTCTCATTTTTAATTTTAAAACTGACGCCTAAGTGATTGACTTCAAGGAGTAATTCTTTGTTATTTGAGACTGTCATAGGTTAAATTTCTCCGCGGGTAACCAACAATTGCGTAATTGACCGTGATTAAATGTAGTCAGTTTGGGCGCAGTTTGGCATTGTTCGGTTGCAAATTGGCAACGTGGTGAGAATGGGCAACCTTTTGGCAAATGCAACAGATTCGGTGGATTGCCTGGAATGGTTACCAAGTGTTCTTCATTGCCGTCTAAGCGAGGAATTGCATCCATTAAGCCAATGGAATAAGGATGGGTTGGATGATAGAAAATTTGTTCCGCTGTGCCGTATTCCATGGTTCGTCCAGCATACATCACCATAACTTGATCGCAGATACCTGCCACTACACCAAGATCATGGGTAATCATAATAATCGCAGTATTAAATTCACGTTTTAGCTCATTTAATAAAGTCATGATTTGCGCTTGAACCGTTACATCCAAAGCAGTGGTTGGTTCATCAGCAATGAGTAGTTTGGGACGGCATAATAAGGCCATCGCAATCATCACCCGTTGACGCATACCACCCGAAAATTCATGCGGATACATGCCCATACGTTTTTTAGCTTCTGGCATTTTAACTGCATCTAACATTTTCACGGATTCAGCAAAGGCAGTTTGTTTATCATAACCTTTGTGCAATTGCAGCACTTCCATGAGTTGTTCACCGATTTTCATGTATGGGTTGAGTGACGTCATGGGATCTTGGAAAATCATGGAAATTTGCTCGGCGCGGATTTTATTCAATTCAGCATTCGGTAAATTAACTAATTCTTTCCCTTCAAAAATGGCTGAACCTTCCACTTCTCCGTTGGCTGCCAATAAACCCATTAAAGCAAAGGCCGTTTGTGACTTGCCTGAGCCACTTTCGCCTACAATACCCAGCGTGCTTCCTGCATTCAGCGTGAAGTTTAAGTCATTCACTGCTGTGACGACGCCATCTGGTGTTTTGAAGCGAACGTAGAGATTTTTTACATCTAATAAAGGATTCATTATTCGCTCCTATCTATCTTTCGGATCGAGTGCATCACGCAACCCGTCACCGATAAAGTTAAAACAAAATAGGGTAAGGCAAAGGAAAAATGCCGGGAAAATTAATAACCAAGGCGAGACTTCCATTTGCGCAGCACCATCACTTAAGAGTGCGCCCCAACTACTCATCGGCTCTTGTGTACCTAATCCTAAGAAGCTTAAGAATGATTCAAATAGAATGAGCCCCGGTACTTCAAGCGAGGCGTAAACTGCCACTAAGCCCAATACATTCGGAATAATGTGTTTCAAAATGATTTGGCGACGAGGTACGCCACAAACGATGGCGGCTTCGACGAATTCTTTATTTTTTAGGCTGAGGGTTTGTCCGCGTACAATACGTGCAAGACCAAGCCAAGCAATGGCCCCGATTGCGATAAAAATTAAGAAAATGTTTTGGCCAAAAAGCGTCACCAACAAAATCACGAAAAACATAAATGGAAATGAGCTGAGAATCTCTAAAAAGCGCATCATCAACATATCTGTTTTACCACCTATATAGCCGGAAATCGCCCCATAAATTGTGCCGATAGTGACGGAAATGAAAGCACCCGCAATACCGACCAATAAGGAAATACGTCCACCAATAGCAGTACGTACCAACAAGTCTCGACCTGAAGCATCGGTACCGAGGAAGTGATAGCCTTCCATTGTTGGTGCGGCGCTCATCATATTCCAATCGGTATCTTCGTAGGTAAATGGGAAGAACCAAGGCGCTACGGTAATAAATATAATAATAAACGCTAAAATAATCAGACTGGCAACGGCCGCTTTATTGCGGAAAAAACGGCGTTTGGCATCTTGCCATAGGCTGCGGCCTTCCAGTTGCATTTCTTCAATACGGTCAGCCACTTGCTCCACAAAATCCGCATTTTTCTGATTAATCGGCTGAGTACGATAATCTGTCATAACTTATCCTTAATAACGAATTTTTGGATCGATGATGGCGTATAAAATATCCACAATCGCATTAAATAAAATGGTTAATGTCCCCACTAAAATAGTAAGGCTCAAAACTAAAGAATAATCGCGGTTTAATGCGCCGTTTACAAATAATAATCCCATGCCAGGTAAACCAAATACGCTTTCGATCACCATTGAGCCGGTAATAATCCCTACGAAAGCCGGGCCTAAATAGGTAATCACGGGTAAAAGAGCAGGGCGTAAAGCATGTTTTAAAATGATTCTCGACGTAGAAAGTCCTTTAGCTTTAGCGGTACGAATAAAGTTGGAATGTAACACTTCAATCATCGAGCCACGCATGATACGCGCAATCCCTGCCACATAAGCGATAGTTAAGGAGGCTACAGGTAAGATCATGTACATGGCGGTACCGCCGTTCCAACCACCAGCTGGCAGCCATCCTAAATAAATGGCGAAAATCAGCACCAAGACTGGAGCGAAGACAAAGCTTGGCATTATGACGCCAAGCATCGAGAAACTCATCAATATATAATCCCAGCGGCTATTTTGATTTAGAGCGGCGAGCGTACCTGCTGTCACCCCTAACACGACTGCAAAGGCGAAAGCCACCATTCCCAATTTTATGGAAACAGGGAAAGCTGACGCGATTAAATCATTGACTGATTGGTCTTTATATTTAAAAGAGGGTCCAAAATCGCCTTTGGAAAGATTTTCTAAATAAAGGAAATATTGTTTATATAATGGTTCATTTAAATGATACTTCGCTTCGATATTAGCCATGACTTCTGGCGGATAAGCGCGTTCAGAAGTGAACGGGCTGCCAGGGGCGAGACGCATCAAAAAGAAAGAAAAAGTAATCAAAATAAACAGCGTCGGCAAGGCTTCCAACAGCCGTTTAAAAATAAACTTGAGCATAACAACTCCAACCAAAATGGGCGAAAAGTGCGGTCAAAAAATACGACGATTTTTAACCGCACTTAAATACGAGCAACGAATTAATGTTTAATAATATAAAGGTTGCGTAAGTAGATGTGATCTTGCGGATCTTTGCCTGAATAACCTTTTACATAAGGTTTCACTAAGCGTGGATTCACATAGTTAAAGATTGGTACGATACCGTAATCTTTTGCAAGAATTTCTTCGGCTTTCGCATAAGCTTTTGCACGACCTTCTGCATCCGTTGCGACATAAGATTCAGCAATCGCTTTATCATATTCTGGATTCGTGTATTTTGCGGTATTGTTACTCGAATTAGATAAGAAATAGTTGCCGAATGTTGTGGCTTGGTTGTAATCCGCATTCCATCCTGCACGTGCCGCGTCGTAACGACCGGCACGACGGCTATCAATGTAAGTTTTCCACTCTTGGTTTTCTAATTTCACATCAATCAAACCTTTGGTGTTCGCTTTCCACATAGATGCTGCAGCAATGGCCACTTTTTTGTGGTTTTCATTGGTATTGTAAAGAATGCTGAATTTCAATGGATTTGCTTTGCTGTAACCCGCTTCTTCTAAGAGTTTGATGGCTTCTTCATTACGTTGTGCCATTGGTTCTTTTGAATAAGCAGGTTGTTGAATAAGATGACCTTCTTCGATGTAAGTTGGGGTAAACACATAGGTTGGTGTTTGACCTTGACCCAATACTTTATCGGTGATCACATGACGATCAAGGGATAAGTTTAAGGCTTTACGAATATTCACGTTATCAAAAGGCGCTTTCTTATTGTTTAGCTCGTAAGAATAGGTTGCGAGAGTACGTGTCGTGAATACTTCGCCGGGCAACTCTTTTTGTAATTTAGCAAATTGTTCTGGTGGTAAGGCGTAGCTCGTCATATCTAAATCGCCGGCACGATAACGCGCTACATCGGTACTTGGATTCTCAATAGCGAGGAATGTCGCGCTATTGATTACGGTTTCTTTATCGTTCCAATAAAGTGGGTTACGTTCAAATTCGATTTTTTCGTTAATGATGTGGTTAGCGAGCTTATACGCACCGTTACCCACGTAGTTTTCTTTTTTCACCCATGCATCACCCAATTTTTCGACTACTTTTTGTGGTAATGGCAATAAGGATTGGTGAGTCGTTAAACTGACCGCATAAGGCACAGGATTGGTTGCATGAACAATAAAGGTGTAATCATCTTTTGCTTCCACGCCTAATTCAGCCGGTTTTTTCTTACCGTCAATGATGTCTTGCGCATTTTCAACTTGTAAATAACTTAAGTAACTTGCGTAAGGTGCAGCAGTTGCAGGATCCACTAAACGGCGCCACGCAAATACGAAGTCGTGTGCTGTAACAGGATCACCGTTTGACCATTTAGCATCTTTACGTAAATGGAATGTCCAGGTTTTGAAGTCAGGTGTATTTTCCCAGCTTTCCGCCACACCCGGTTGAAGTTTACCCTCAGAGTCTGAGGTGACTAAGCCTTCAAGTAATTGATAAGCAACGTTAGATTCTGGTACACCTTCGGTTTTTTGTGGATCAAAACTTTGCGGTTCAGCCCCATTATTGAACACGATATGCTGTTTTTCATCTAATTGCGTTCCCTCAGGTAGTATAACTGCTTGCGCAGAATAGGAAAGAGCAAGAGCGATTGCTGAGAAGAGTAGTTTGTGTTGCATTTGAGCCTCCTTGTTATTAGGTGATATTTTTATAAGAGTCTTCCACTTATTAGCTCAAAAAATTATTTTTGTAAAGATTTGTAAGGGGATTATTTGAAGAAAAATTGAGTTTTGTGATTTGTGTCTAATAAATCGCTAAAAAAATTGCTAAAAGTGATGATATGAGAGGAGAAATCTAGAATGTATTGGTTTTTCCTATCGCAAATATTTTGCTGGAGAAATTACCTTTTTAAAGCTAATTATGCTATCTTAACTCAATTAGATTCAAACAAGTCCATTCAAGGAGAATATAATGACAACTCAGTTAGATTCACTTCGTAAAATGACCGTCGTTGTGGCTGATACTGGCGATATTGATGCAATTAAAAAATACCAACCGCAAGATGCAACAACAAACCCATCTTTAATTTTAAGTGCTTCAGCATTACCTCAATATGCACCATTAATTGATGAAGCGATTGCTTATGCAAAAGCGCAAAGTGCGAATAAAGCACAACAATTAATTGATGCAGAAGATAAATTAGCGGTAAACATTGGGTTAGAAATTTTAAAAATTGTTCCGGGACGCATTTCAACAGAAGTAGATGCGCGCCTTTCTTACGATACCCAAGCAACCGTTGAAAAAGCACGTAAACTTATCGCACTTTATAATGCGGCAGGCATTTCAAATGATCGTATTTTGATCAAAATTGCTTCAACATGGCAAGGTATTCGTGCGGCAGAAATTCTTGAAAAAGAAGGCATTAACTGTAACTTAACGTTATTATTCTCCGAAGCGCAAGCTCGCGCCTGTGCTGAAGCGGGTGTTTATTTAATTTCGCCATTCGTAGGCCGTATTTTAGACTGGTACAAAGCAAATACCGATAAAAAAGAATATGCGCCAGCAGAAGACCCAGGTGTCATTTCTGTAACCAAAATTTATAACTATTACAAAGAATATGGTTATAAAACGGTGGTGATGGGCGCAAGTTTCCGTAATGTAGGCGAAATTATTGAATTAGCAGGTTGTGACCGTTTAACTATTGCACCCGCTTTACTCAAAGAATTACAAGAAAATTCAACCGCACTTGTACGTAAACTAGAGTACAAAGGTGAAGTAAAAGCGAAACCTCAACCGTTAACTACTGAAGCAGAGTTCTATTGGCAACATAACAGCGATGCGATGGCAGTTGAAAAATTAGCAGAGGGAATTCGCAAATTTGCAGTTGACCAAGAGAAATTAGAAGCAATGCTTTCAGCAAAACTTTAATTTGATAGAGAAGAAAGTGCGGTTGGAAATAACCGCATTTTTTATTCTTATCATAAAATGTTCTAACTCTTAATAATTAGTTCTTGACTAACTCACCAAAGTCATTGAAAATTCAAGATAAGTTTTGCTAAAGCAAAATGGGAACTGCGACTTTTGATACAAAGAGCGGTCATTTTTTTCTTTTTTCGGAGCAAATATATGTCAGGTATTTTTGAACAAACTCCTGCTAATCGTCGTCGTTATGGCGTAGCGATTTTTGTTGGTATTATTGCAGGTTTGATTTCTGCATTCGTAAAATGGGGTGCAGAGCATCCATTTCCACCGCGTAGTCCAATTGATTTCTTCGCGGCAGCATGTAAAGTAGACATTACAGGCTTAAGCCAAGATCAAATTCTTCAAGTCTGTTCACGTGCATTCTTAAACCCACCACACGTATTCTTACGTGATTATTTAGGTATTGATCCAACTCAAGCCGTATTTACTTTTGCAGATCATGGTTTTGACTGGATTGGTGTGACTCACATTACTTTCTCATTAGTATTTGCTATTGCTTACTGCTTAGTGGCAGAACGTTTCCCTAAAATCAAATTTTGGCAGGGTATTGGTGCTGGTTTAATCGCCGATATTTTTGTGCATTACATTACTTTCCCTGCATTGGGTTTAACACCACCTGTTGCAGAATGGCCGTTATATGAACATATTTCTGAATTAGTGGGACACATTTTCTGGTTCTGGACAATTGAGATTATTCGCCGTGATCTACGTAACCGTATTACTCACGAGCCCGATGCAGAAATTCCATTAAAAAATACAACAGAATAATCAATCTTTTTGAGTAAGAATGCCACCAATAAGGTGGCATTTTTACTGACATTGAAATCCAAAATATCGTTTTACAAGAAAGTTAGTACTAGAATTTAAATAAATTTTTTGTAGTTATCTCTCAAGTTGGTTAGAATAAAGACAATTTTTTGTAATAGGAAAGTGGAATGAAAAAAGCACCTTTACTTGCAGTAAGCTTAATGACAACGGCTGTTTTAACAGGTTGTGCAACCAAAGCTGATGGTGAACGCAATGATAAATTAGAAGGTTTTAACCGTACGATGTTTGATTTTAACTATAAAGTCATGGATCGCTATGTGTTGGAACCAGCAGCAAAAGGCTGGCGTGATTACGTGCCAACACCGGTTACAAAAGGTCTATCCAATGTGGCAAATAACTTGGATGAGCCGGTGAGCTTTGTTAACCGTTTATTAGAAGGTGAACCGAAAAAAGCCTTTGTTCACTTCAACCGCTTTTGGATTAACTCAACCTTTGGTATCGGTGGCTTATTTGACTTTGCAAGTGCAAGTAAAGAATTACAGGTTTATGATCAACGTAGCTTTGGTGAAACATTGGGCACCTATGGTGTAGATGCAGGTACTTATATTGTATTGCCAATTTATAATGCGACGACACCTCGTCAATTAACGGGTGCAGTAGTTGATGCAGCTTATACCTATCCTTTCTGGAATTGGGTAGGCGGTCCGTGGTCACTTGTAAAATATGGAGTGCAAGCGGTAGATAAACGCTCGAAAACATTGGATCAAACCGAGTTGCTCAATCAAGCACAAGATCCTTATGTTACCTTCCGCGAAGCTTATTATCAGAATTTAGAATTTAAAGTAAATGATGGCAAAGTAAAAGAAAGCTCACAGAAAGAATTGTCTGATGATGTATTAAAAGAGATTGATTAAGAATACTCGTATAAGCGATAAAGTCACTTATATGTTAGGATAGCAAGCGTATTTATTCGTCAATATTAAAGGAGAATATCATGACTAAAATCATTCACACAGAAAAAGCCCCAGCAGCAATCGGTCCTTATGTTCAAGCGGTAGATTTAGGTAATTTAGTTTTAACATCTGGACAAATTCCCGTTAATCCGGCGAATGGTGAAGTGCCGAAAGATATTGTGGCACAAGCGCGTCAATCTTTAGAGAATGTGAAAGCGATTATTGAACAAGCGGGTTTGGCCGTGGGTGATATTGTGAAAACTACTGTGTTTGTGAAAGATCTGAATGATTTTGCAGCAGTAAATGCAGAGTACGAGAAGTTCTTTAAAGAAAACAATCATCCGAATTTCCCAGCTCGTTCTTGTGTAGAAGTGGCTCGATTACCAAAAGATGTAGGTGTGGAAATCGAAGCAATTGCGGTAAGAAAATAATCGCAAAGTGCGGTTAAAATCTGCAGATTTTTTCTACAATAGACTTTACAAGAGCGAGATTAATCACTATAATCTCGCTCCTAAATTACGCTCAGCGTAAAATTTCTGGTTGGTGCTTGACCTATTCAAGCCCCGTCCAAGACCGTAGGGAATGGTTAGCAATAATCGTCTTAATAATCCTACGTAGATGGTGAACAGAATAAGAATATTTCTTGCTTCTGGGCACCGAAGTCGTCCTAGTCTGAAAGATAACTCTTTCGATGAGGTAAATTAATTCCGAGAAATCGGAGTGTATTCAGGAGCTAAAAGCCAATGGCATTAAATCTTCAAGACAAACAAGCAATTGTTGCCGAAGTAAATGAAGCAGCCAAAGGTGCACTTTCAGCAGTAATCGCGGATTCTCGCGGTGTAACTGTTGATAAAATGACTGAATTACGTAAAGCAGCTCGTGAAGCGGGTGTAACAATGCGCGTTGTTCGTAATACTTTATTACGTCGTGCGGTTGAAGGCACTGATTTCGAATGCTTACAAGATACGTTTGTAGGTCCAACACTTATCGCATTCTCTAATGAACACCCAGGTGCAGCAGCACGTTTGTTCAAAGATTTTGCTAAAGCAAACGATAAGTTTGAAATTAAAGGTGCAGCCTTTGAAGGTAAGATCCAAGATGTTGAATTCTTAGCAACATTACCAACTTACGAAGAAGCAATTGCACGTTTAATGGGCACAATGAAAGAAGCTGCGGCAGGCAAACTTGTTCGCACTTTTGCGGCATTACGCGACAAATTACAAGAAGCAGCTTAATCATTAAGCGTTTCTTACTTCATTTAACTTTATTAATTTTAGGAATTGATTGTTATGTCATTAACTAACGAACAAATCATTGAAGCGATTGCTTCTAAATCTGTAACTGAAATCGTTGAATTAATCGCAGCGATGGAAGAAAAATTCGGCGTTTCTGCAGCAGCAGTAGCAGCAGCTCCAGCAGCTGGCGGTGCAGCAGCAGCGGCAGAAGAAAAAACTGAATTCGACGTAGTTCTTGCTGAAGCTGGTGCTAACAAAGTAGCAGTTATCAAAGCAGTACGTGGTGCAACTGGTTTAGGCTTAAAAGAAGCTAAAGACTTAGTTGAATCTGCTCCAGCTAACTTAAAAGAAGGCATTTCTAAAGAAGAAGCTGAAGCACTTAAGAAAGAATTAGAAGAAGCTGGTGCAAAAGTAGAAATCAAATAATTTTTGATTCACTTATGTCCTGTTTCTCAGGCTTAATGGCTGGTGGTTTACCATCAGCCATTTTGTGCTATCAAAAACAGTACAAAAAAACAGATAGGCATTTTCCGTTTAATGGTATCTGTTTCCACTTAAATTAATCAGACGTTTTAATTTAAGTAGCCCACTACAGAAGTAAGGTTCAGAGTGCGGTATCCGAAACGGCGTCAATCTCCGATATAAATAAAAACGTCAATCAATTTGACTGCACTTTTCTTTATATCAACTCGGTCTCACTAAAATTTACAGAGGAAAACCAATAATGGGTTACTCCTATACTGAGAAAAAACGAATTCGTAAAGACTTCGGCAAACGTCCGCAAGTTTTAAATGTACCTTATTTATTAACTATCCAATTAGATTCTTTTGATAAATTCATTCAAAAAGATCCTGAAGGTCAACAAGGCTTAGAAGCTGCATTCCGTTCTGTTTTTCCAATCGTAAGCAATAATGGCTATACAGAATTACAATATGTTGATTACCGTTTAGAAGAGCCAGAGTTTGATGTACGTGAATGTCAAATTCGTGGTTCCACTTATGCGGCAGGGTTGCGTGTCAAATTACGTTTAGTTAGCTACGATAAAGAATCTTCATCACATGCAGTAAAAGACATCAAAGAAAGCGAAGTGTACATGGGAGAAATCCCATTGATGACTGATAATGGTACCTTTGTGATCAATGGTACCGAGCGTGTTATCGTTTCACAATTACACCGTAGCCCAGGCGTATTCTTTGATTCTGATAAAGGGAAAACACACTCTTCAGGTAAAGTGCTTTATAACGCACGTATTATCCCTTACCGTGGGTCTTGGTTGGATTTCGAATTTGATCCAAAAGATAACTTATATGCACGTATTGACCGTCGTCGTAAATTACCGGCAACCATTATTTTACGTGCGTTAGGTTATACGGTTGAAGAAATCTTAAACCTATTCTTTGACAGAGTAACGTTCGAAATCGCTGGCAATAAATTATTAATGACCTTAGTACCAGAGCGTTTACGCGGTGAAACGGCGACATTTGATATCGAAGCAAATGGCAAAGTCTATGTAGAACGTGGTCGTCGTATTACAGCTCGTCATATCAAAGCATTAGAAAAAGATAATGTGACACAAGTTGAGGTGCCAACGGAATACATTATTGGTAAAGTTTCTGCAAAAGATTACGTTGATCTTGATTCTGGAGAGATTATTTGTCCAGTTAACAGTGAAATTTCATTAGAAGGATTAGCGAAGTTATCTCAAGCGGGCTATAAAGTCATCGAAACATTGTTTACTAACGATTTAGATTATGGTCCATATATTTCTGAGACATTACGTGTTGATCCAACTTACGATCGTATAAGTGCATTATATGAAATCTATCGCATGATGCGTCCAGGTGAACCACCTACACCCGAATCTTCGGAAGCGTTATTCAATAACTTATTCTTCTCTGCAGAACGTTATGATTTATCTGCAGTAGGTCGTATGAAGTTTAATCGCTCGTTAGGTATTCCTGAAGGCGAGGGGACGGGTATTTTAAGTAACGACGATATCATTGGTGTGATGAAAAAACTCATCGACATCCGCAATGGTCGTGGTGAAGTGGATGATATCGACCACTTGGGTAACCGTCGTATTCGTTCCGTAGGTGAAATGGCAGAAAACCAATTCCGTATTGGTTTAGTTCGTGTAGAAAGAGCGGTTAAAGAGCGTTTATCTTTAGGCGATTTAGATGCGATCACGCCACAAGACTTAATTAATCCAAAACCAATTTCTGCGGCAGTGAAAGAATTCTTTGGTTCTTCACAACTTTCGCAATTCATGGACCAAAACAATCCATTATCAGAAGTGACACATAAACGTCGTATTTCTGCATTAGGTCCAGGCGGTTTAACGCGTGAACGCGCAGGCTTTGAGGTACGTGACGTACATAACACCCACTATGGTCGTTTATGTCCAATTGAAACTCCTGAAGGTCCAAACATCGGTTTGATCAACTCACTTTCTGCGTTTGCTCGTACGAACGATTATGGTTTCTTAGAAACCCCGTATCGTAAAGTGGTTGATGGCCAAGTAACTGAAGAAATCGAATATTTATCTGCAATTGATGAAGCGAACTACATCATTGCACAGGCGAACTCAAATCTTGATGAGAACAATCGCTTTACTGATGCATTCGTTACTGCGCGTGGTGAGCGTGGTGAATCTGGTCTTTATAAACCAGAAGAAATTCATTATATGGACGTTTCAACTCAACAAGTGGTATCTGTGGCTGCAGCGTTAATTCCATTCTTAGAGCATGACGATGCGAACCGTGCCTTAATGGGTGCGAACATGCAACGTCAAGCAGTTCCGACTTTACGTGCTGATAAGCCGTTAGTGGGTACAGGTATGGAAAAACCAATCGCACTTGACTCAGGTGTGGCGGTTGTTGCGAAACGTGGTGGTACAGTTCAATACGTTGATGCGTCTCGTATCGTTATCAAAGTAAATGAAGACGAAACTGTAGCAGGCGAAGCGGGTATCGATATTTATAACTTAATTAAATACACCCGTTCTAACCAAAATACCTGTATCAACCAAATTCCTTGTGTGAATTTAGGCGATCCAATTAACCGTGGTGAAGTATTAGCTGATGGTCCTTCAACAGATTTAGGTGAATTAGCATTAGGTCAAAATATCCGTGTGGCGTTCATGCCTTGGAACGGTTATAACTTCGAAGACTCAATGTTAGTTTCTGAGCGTGTTGTACAACAAGACCGCTTCACGACAATCCACATTCAAGAATTATCTTGTGTGGCACGTGATACTAAATTAGGTTCTGAAGAAATCACTGCGGATATTCCAAACGTAGGTGAATCTGCATTAAGCAAATTGGATGAATCAGGTATCGTTTATGTGGGTGCTGAAGTGAAAGGTGGTGACATCTTAGTCGGTAAAGTAACCCCTAAAGGCGAAACGCAATTAACACCAGAAGAAAAATTGTTACGTGCAATCTTCGGTGAAAAAGCATCTGATGTGAAAGACTCTTCATTACGTGTACCAAACAGCGTAAGTGGTACTGTAATTGACGTTCAAGTCTTCACCCGTGATGGCGTAGAAAAAGACAAACGTGCATTAGAAATTGAAGAAATGCAGTTAAAACAAGCTAAGAAAGACCTTTCTGATGAATTAGAAATCTTAGAAGCTGGCTTGTTTGCTCGTGTACGTAATGTACTTATTGCAGGCGGTATTGATGCGGTTCAGTTAGATAAAATGGATCGCACTAAATGGTTAGAACAAACCATTTCAGATGAAGAAAAACAAAACCAATTAGAACAGCTTGCTGAGCAATATGAAGAATTACGTAAAGAGTTTGAACACAAACTTGAAGTACAACGTAAGAAAATCATTAAAGGCGATGACCTTGCACCAGGCGTGTTAAAAGTGGTTAAAGTTTACCTTGCGGTGAAACGTCACATCCAGCCGGGTGATAAAATGGCGGGTCGTCATGGTAACAAAGGTGTTATCTCGAAAATTAACCCAGTTGAAGATATGCCATACGATGAGAATGGCCAACCTGTTGAAATCGTATTGAACCCACTGGGCGTACCATCTCGTATGAACATCGGTCAGATCTTAGAAACCCACTTAGGCTTAGCGGCGAAAGGTATCGGTGATCAAATCAATGCGATGATCAAACAAAAACAAGATGTTGAGAAACTTCGTGGCTATATGCAAAAAGCATACGATTTAGGTCATGGCGCACAAAAAGTTGATTTAAGCACCTTTAGCGATGACGAAATCATGCGTTTAGCGGAAAACCTACGTAAAGGTTTACCGGTAGCAACACCTGTGTTTGATGGTGCTGCTGAGCAAGAAATCAAAGAAATGTTGAAACTCGGTGGCTTACCAACTTCAGGTCAGATTACGTTATATGATGGCCGTACTGGTGAGAAATTCGAGCGTCCAGTAACTGTAGGTTATATGTACATGCTCAAATTGAACCACTTAGTTGATGACAAAATGCATGCTCGTTCAACCGGTTCTTATAGTCTTGTTACTCAACAACCACTTGGTGGTAAAGCACAATTCGGTGGTCAACGTTTCGGTGAGATGGAGGTATGGGCACTTGAAGCATATGGTGCAGCTTACACCTTACAAGAAATGTTAACCGTGAAATCCGATGACGTGAACGGCCGTACGAAGATGTATAAAAACATTGTCGGTGGCAACCAACAAATGGATCCGGGTACGCCAGAATCTTTCAACGTAATTATGAAAGAAATCCGTTCACTTGGTTTGAATATCGAGTTAGACGAAGAGTAATCGACAAACCTGTCTTCCCCTGTTCGCAGGGGAAGCAAAAGGAAGAAATCACCGAAGTGCGATTAAAAAACAAAATATTTTTGACCACACTTTGAAACCCTTAACTCCGACAGGAGACTATTTGTGAAAGACTTAGTTAAGTTTTTAAAAGCACAATCAAAAACGAGTGAAGATTTTGATGTGATTAAAATTGGGTTAGCTTCTCCAGACATGATCCGTTCGTGGTCATTTGGTGAAGTTAAAAAACCTGAAACAATCAACTATCGTACGTTCAAACCTGAGCGTGATGGTCTTTTCTGTGCACGTATTTTCGGGCCAGTAAAAGATTACGAATGTTTATGCGGTAAATATAAACGCTTAAAACACCGTGGTGTGATTTGTGAAAAATGTGGTGTTGAAGTTACACAAACTAAAGTGCGTCGTGAACGTATGGGCCATATCGAATTGGCTTGTCCAGTTGCACACATTTGGTTCTTAAAATCACTTCCATCCCGTATTGGTTTATTACTTGATATGCCATTACGTGATATTGAACGTGTGCTTTACTTTGAAATGTACATCGTGACCGAACCGGGTATGACCGATTTGAAACGTGGACAGTTATTAACTGAAGAACAATTCCTTGATGCAGAAGACCGTTGGCAAGATGAATTCGAAGCGAAAATGGGTGCTGAAGCAATTCAAGATTTACTTAAAGGTATTGATCTTGAAGTGGAATGTGAAAAATTACGTGAAGAGTTACAAGAAACTAACTCTGAAACAAAACGTAAGAAAATCACTAAACGCTTAAAATTATTAGAAGCTTTCCAACAGTCTGGTAATAAACCAGAGTGGATGGTGATGACGGTATTACCGGTACTTCCACCAGATTTACGTCCGTTAGTACCATTAGATGGTGGTCGTTTTGCAACATCTGATTTGAACGATTTATATCGTCGCGTGATCAACCGTAACAACCGTTTAAAACGTTTATTAGATTTAATTGCACCAGATATTATCGTGCGCAACGAAAAACGTATGTTACAAGAATCTGTGGATGCGTTATTAGATAATGGTCGTCGTGGTCGTGCGATTACGGGTTCTAACCGTCGTCCATTAAAATCACTTGCGGATATGATCAAAGGTAAACAAGGTCGTTTCCGTCAAAACTTATTAGGTAAACGTGTTGACTATTCAGGCCGTTCTGTAATCACTGTAGGTCCATACTTGCACTTACACCAATGTGGTTTACCGAAGAAAATGGCATTGGAATTATTCCGTCCGTTTATCTATGCAAAATTAGAAAGCCGTGGTTATGCAACCACAATTAAAGCGGCTAAGAAAATGGTTGAGCGTGAAGACGCGATCGTTTGGGATATCTTGGCAGAAGTTATTCGTGAGCACCCAATTCTATTGAACCGTGCACCGACACTTCACCGTTTAGGTATTCAAGCGTTTGAACCACTTCTAATCGAAGGTAAAGCAATCCAGTTACACCCACTTGTTTGTGCGGCGTTCAACGCGGACTTCGATGGTGACCAAATGGCGGTTCACGTACCATTAACACTTGAAGCGCAGTTAGAAGCACGTGCGTTAATGATGTCAACCAACAACGTACTTTCACCAGCAAACGGTGATCCAATTATCGTTCCATCACAAGACGTGGTGTTGGGTCTTTATTATATGACCCGTGAAAAAGTAAACGGTAAAGGCGAAGGCATGTTATTGCAAGATCCGCGCGAAGCTGAAAAAGCGTATCGCACAGGTGAAGCGGAGTTACATTCTCGTGTTAAAGTACGTATTACTGAATATGTGAAAAATGAAGCTGGCGAATTAGAAGAGAAAACCACATTAACCGATACCACTATCGGTCGTGCAATCTTATGGATGATCGCGCCGAAAGGCATGCCTTATTTATTGTTCAACCAAACATTAGGTAAAAAAGCAATTTCTAAACTCATCAACGAAGCTTATCGTCGTTTAGGTTTGAAAGAAGCAGTAATGTTTGCTGACCATATTATGTATACCGGTTTTGCTTACGCTGCACGTTCAGGTTCTTCTGTGGGTATCGATGATATGGTTATCCCAGAGAAAAAATATGAAATTATTTCTGCAGCGGAAGAAGAAGTGGCAGAAATTCAAGAACAGTTCCAATCTGGTCTTGTAACAGCTGGCGAACGTTATAACAAAGTTATCGATATTTGGGCTGCGGCGAATGAGCGCGTAGCGAAAGCGATGATGGAAAACTTATCTCAGGAAGAAGTCATCAACCGTGAAGGTAACCCTGAGAAACAAGCTTCTTTCAACAGTATCTTTATGATGGCTGACTCTGGTGCGCGTGGTTCTGCAGCTCAGATTCGTCAGTTAGCAGGTATGCGTGGTTTGATGGCGCGTCCAGATGGTTCGATCATCGAAACCCCAATTACAGCGAACTTCCGTGAAGGTTTGAACGTACTTCAGTACTTTATTTCAACCCACGGTGCACGTAAAGGTTTGGCGGATACCGCATTAAAAACAGCAAACTCGGGTTACTTAACTCGTCGTTTAGTTGATGTAGCACAAGACTTAGTGATCGTTGAAGATGACTGTGGTACACACGAAGGCTTAGTCATGACTCCATTAATCGAAGGTGGCGATGAGAAAGTTCCACTTCGCGAATTAGTGTTAGGTCGTGTTGTAGCTGAAGATGTGTATAAACCAGGTACAGAAGAAGTTTTAATTGCACGTAACACGTTATTAGATGAAAAACTTTGTGATGTGTTAGATGCAAACTCAGTGGACAGCGTAAAAGTACGTTCTGTTGTAACTTGTGATACTGACTTCGGTGTATGTGCGAAATGTTACGGTCGTGACTTAGCACGTGGTCACCTCATCAACCAAGGTGAAGCAGTGGGTGTTATCGCTGCTCAATCTATCGGTGAGCCAGGTACACAGTTAACCATGCGTACGTTCCACATCGGTGGTGCAGCTTCTGCAGCCGCGAAAGAATCTAGCGTACAAATCAAAAACAACGGTACTTTACACCTTGCTAACGCAAAATTCGTTGTGAATGACGAAGGTAAATTAGTGTTAACTTCTCGTAATACTGAGTTAACCGTAACCGATGCATTCGGTCGTACGAAAGAACACTATAAAGTGCCTTACGGTACGGTATTGAATAAAGCAGATGGTCAAGAAGTATCAGCAGGTGAAACAGTGGCAAACTGGGATCCACATACCATGCCAGTTGTCTCTGAGGTATCAGGTTTTGTGAAATTCGTTGATATCGTGGACGGTTTAACTGTAACTCGTCAAACGGATGAATTAACCGGTCTTTCTTCTATCGTGGTACAAGACGTGGGTGAACGTGCAACAGCAGGTAAAGATTTACGTCCAACCATCAAATTAGTTGATGCAAAAGGTAACGATATTTTCTTACCTGAAACTGATGTTATTGCACAATACTTCTTACCAGGTAAAGCAATCGTAAGTTTAGATGACGGTGCGGAAGTGAAAGTGGGTGAACCACTTGCACGTATTCCACAAGAATCTGTAGGTACTAAAGATATTACTGGTGGTCTTCCACGCGTTGCTGATTTATTCGAAGCTCGTAAACCGAAAGAGCCTGCTATTTTGGCAGAAATTTCAGGTATCGTGTCCTTCGGTAAAGAAACCAAAGGTAAACGTCGCTTGTTAATCACCCCAACTGAAGGTGAAATCTACGAAGAAATGATTCCAAAATGGCGTCAGCTCAACGTATTTGAAGGTGAGATGGTAGAACGTGGTGACGTGATTTCTGATGGTGCAGAGACACCACACGATATCTTACGTTTACGCGGTGTTCGTGCTGTAACTGAATATATCGTAAACGAAGTGCAAGAAGTTTACCGCTTACAAGGGGTAAAAATTAACGATAAGCACATCGAAGTTATTGTACGTCAAATGTTACGTAAAGCAGTCATTACGAAAGCTTATGACAGCGAATTCCTCGAAGGGGAACAAGTTGAAGTAGCTCGCGTGAAAATTGTGAACCGTAAACGTGAAGTGGAAGGTAAACCACCGGTTGAATTCGAACGTGAATTACTTGGTATTACCAAAGCATCATTGGCGACAGAATCCTTCATTTCTGCGGCATCGTTCCAAGAAACCACTCGCGTGCTTACTGAAGCTGCGGTGGCGGGTAAACGTGATGAATTACGCGGCTTGAAAGAGAACGTAATTGTAGGTCGTTTAATCCCTGCAGGTACTGGTTTTGCGTATCACCAAGGTCGTCACAAAAAACGTATTGTAGACGATGTTGTGATTAAATTGTCTGAAGACGATGAAGCAGTAATTGCTGATGAATTTGTCATGACAGTAGATGATGCAACCGCTAACTTAGCAGAAATGCTTAATATGGCAGATGATGCAGAGTAATCGCTAATCAATAAAAGAAAACCCAAGTTTAAACTTGGGTTTTTTATTATCTTAATACAGAAAGAGCGGTTAGGTTTTGATGAATTTTTCTTTTGGAAAAGTATTGTAAAATGACCGCACTTTCTTTTCATCAATAAAAAGCCACCCTAATGGATGGCTTTGAAATATGTACTTCTAAGCTAAGATTACCAGCCTTTTACAACACCATCTTTAAAGTGTTTTTTCGCTTCTTGGTAAACTTCTTCAGTTTGGTACGCTTTGACGAAATCTTGGATCGCTTTGCTGTCTTTGTTATCAGTACGTGCAACGATGATGTTTACGTATGGAGAATCTTTATCTTCTACGAAGACACCGTTATCTTGCGCATTTAAACCAACTTGACCCGCATAAGTGTTATTTACAACAGCAAGATCAACATCATCTAGTGCACGAGCGGCAACAGAAGTATCTACTTCAGAAATTTTGAAGTTTTTCTGATTTTCAACAATATCAGCTACAGTTGAAAGAAGGTCGTTAACATTTTTAAGTTTGATTAAACCTTGTTTTTCTAGAAGAATTAATGCGCGACCGCGGTTTGACGGATCGTTTGGAACAACGATTTTAGCACCTTCTTTTAAATCATTTACATTTTTAATAGTTTTAGAATAACCAGCAAGTGGGTAAACAAAGGTGTTACCAACGATCACTAAGTTATTTAAGCTTTTTGCTTTTGCATCTTCATCTAGGTAAGGTTTGTGTTGCATTGCGTTAGCATCTAAATCACCTTTAGATACCGCAGTGTTTGGTAATGCGTAGTCATTGAATAAAACAAATTCAACATTTAAGTTGTATTTATCTTTTGCGACTTTTGCAGCAGTTTCAGCTACTTGGTGCTCAGGACCCGCCATTACACCAACTTTGATTGATGTTGCAGTAGGTGTAGTTGATGCTACATCTGCTTTTTTCTCTTCTTTACACCCTGTTAATACTAATGCTGACGCAATAGCAGTGATAGCAAATAAGTTTTTTAATTTCATGTTTTTTCCTTGTTGTGAATAAAATACTATAGAAAATAATTAACGGTGATCCACTCGTTTTGCGAGCGTGTCGCCTAATTTTTGACTGAGCATCACGATAATCACGATAACAATCGTTGCCGCCCAAGTTACCGATGGCATATTGCGATAGACACCATAGTTAATGGCGAGGCTTCCTAAGCCGCCACCGCCTTGCGTTCCCGCCATTGCGGTATAGCCAATTAATGTCACGAAAGTGAGCGTAATAGCATTAATTAGCGTAGGTAGGGATTCAGGCAAATAGAATTTACGAATAATTTGCCAATTGGTTGCACCCATTGCTTTTGCGGTTTCAGTTAAACCCATTGGAATCTCAAAAAGCGCATTACTTGTTAGGCGAGCAAAAAATGGTGTTGCCGCCGCACTTAATGACACAATCGCTGCATTAGAACCAATGCTCCCGCTAGGAAGTAACCAACTGGTAAGCGGAATTAAAGCAAGTAACAAAATAATATAAGGGATTGAACGTCCAATATTAATAATGACATTTAAACACGCATTGAGCTTTTTGCTTTCTAAAATCGCCCCTTTATTGGTTAAAAAGGTTAAAAAACCTAATGGTAAACCTAATAAAGCTGCAATTAATGTTGATAAGACCGACATATAAATTGTTTCAACGGTAGATACCGTTAATAAATTAGCAAAATTATCGGGAAATTGTTGGCTAAGTGTTGCCCATAATTCATTGAACATAGCCTAGTACCTCTACTCGAACATTATTTTCCATTAAATAGACCTTAGTTTGTGTAATTGCATCTTCATCACCTTCAACTTCTGCAATAGTAAAGCCGAATTTAACGCCACCGGCATAATCAATTTGTGAAGTTAAAATACTGAGTTCGACACCAAACTTTTTCGATGCTTGAGAAAGTAGTGGCGCATCGACAGAGCGACCAGTAAATTCAAATTTGATAATTGGGTAAGATCTTGCATGTTTGGGACTATGAGATAAATTTTCCAAGTATTCTTCTGGCAACGAGATATGGAAAGTAGAACTAATAAATTCTTGAGCTAACTTTGTTTTTGGATTAGAGAAAATTTCGCTAACTGTGCCTTGTTCAACGAGACGGCCTTTATCAATTACTGCAACTTGATCGCAGATTCGTTTAACTACTTCCATTTCATGGGTAATAAGAAGAATTGTAATGCCTAAAGAGCGGTTGATTTCTTTTAATAATTTTAGAATGGATTGTGTTGTAGCGGGATCTAATGCGCTAGTAGCTTCATCACATAATAATACTTTGGGATCACTTGCAAGTGCTCGAGCAATGGCTACACGCTGTTTTTGGCCGCCTGAGAGATTAGCTGGATACACATTATGTTTATCACTTAATCCAACAAGCGCTAAAAGTGCGGTTGTTTTCTCTTGAATTTCTGCTTTTGATTTATTTTCTAATTCAAGTGGTAACGCTACGTTTTCAAAAACGGTTCGAGAGGTCAATAAATTAAAATGTTGGAAAATCATGCCGATTTGGCGGCGTGTTTTCACTAATTCAGCGTCAGAAAGTTGAGTTAAATCTACGCCATCGATGATTACGGCACCGTGAGTTGGTCTTTCTAATAAGTTTACACAACGGATCAGCGTACTTTTGCCCGCACCAGAGGCACCAATGACCCCACAAATCTGTCCTTTAGGCACATGTAATGAAACATTATCAAGTGCAGTCAGTTTTTTATCTGGAAGTGTAAAAATCTTCGTAATATTATTTAGCTTAATCATATAAGCCCTTGTCGTCAGTTAATATCTAAGTTTAATCTGTATTCTAGACGTCTAGATTGCTATGTCAATATGTTAACGGATCTTTTTTAGATTGATTGGTTATGACTTATTATTGCTAATGTAGAAGATAAAGGAGATAATTTGCCTTAAGAAGAAGGTAAATAAGAAAATATATGAAGAAAGCTATTTTTTTGGATCGAGATGGTACCTTAAATATCGACCATGGTTATGTTTATAAAATTGAAGATTTCCAATTTATTGAAGGCAGTATTGATGCACTAAAAGCGCTAAAAGAACTGGGATACCTTTTAGTTTTAGTGACGAATCAATCAGGTATTGCTCGTGGATATTTTTCAGAAGAACAATTTTTGCAGCTTACAGAATGGATGGACTGGTCATTGGCTGATCGTGGTATTGATTTAGATGGTATCTACTATTGTCCTCATCACCCGGAAGGGAAAGGCGAATATAAAGAAGACTGTGCATGTAGAAAACCAAAATCAGGCATGTTATTAGAGGCGATTAAAGCACTAAAAATCGATCCTGCGCAATCTATTATGGTTGGCGATAAGATTGAAGATCTTAAAGCGGGTATTGACGCAAACGTGAGAACAAATATTTTAGTACGAACAGGTAAACCTATTACAGAAGAAGGAGAGAATCTCGCTGATTATGTTTTGGATTCTATTGCAGATTTACCAAGAATAGCAAAGCGATTAATTAAATAACAAAAATAATCTATTTTTTGAGCGAATAGACGAAAAGATATTCAATTAAGAAAAAAATCACATTTTTTACAAAAAAGCACTTGCAAAGAATTCTGAAATATCTATAATACGCCCCACACAACGACGCACTGTTGTGAAACGTAATAAAGCCAGTGCGTCGTTCTTTTTTGCTCTTTAACAATATATCAGACAATCTGTGTGGGCACTTGTTGATTGACTTGTTTTAAAAATATTTTTTAA
>NZ_JBTGNV010000004.1:0-216462 GCF_054332375.1 Haemophilus sp. SZY H53 | reverse complement strand
CGAACTCAGAAGTGAAACGCCGATGCGCCGATGGTAGTGTGGGGCTTCCCCATGTGAGAGTAGGACACCGCCAGGTAGTGAATATAGAACCCCGAGCTGAATGGCTTGGGGTTTTTTGTTTTTAGATTTGAGTTTAATAAACTAAAAGTGCGGTCAAAATCAGAATAGTTTTATTAAAAGATGTTTAAATCTTTTAATGAGAAAATATAGGTGGAATGGTACAATCACCAAAATTTTTTATAGGATAAATAACACAAATGGCTCGTAAAAAGAAAAGTCGTAAAATTAGCGATATTATGCCAATTCGTAAATCAGATAAGAAACCTGAAGCACCTAAGCTATCAGGTAAAAAATTAACACGTTATGAATTAGATGCTAAAGCAAGAGAAGATAAGAAAAAACGTAAACATAAAGGTTTAGCATCGGGTTCTCGTCATAGTAACGCTGAGCAAAATAAGCATAATCAAGTCGTTGAACAAAAAGATCCGCGTATTGGCAGTCGTAAAAAGGTTCCACTGATTGTTGAATTTGTGAATAAACCTGAGAAAGGGATAATAATTCCAGCAGTAAAAGAGCCGAAAAAACTTGCGCCTGAAGTTGAGTTAGAACGTTTAGAAAATAATGAAATTCTAAATGAATTGCTGGATGCCTTAGATGAAGGTAAAACGATTAGTAAAGCTGATCAACAATTTGTGGATGAATGTTTAGATCGTATTGCTCAGTTAATGGAAGAATTGGGTATTCAAGATGAAGATGAGACAGAGGATGATCTCTATCGAACCTTCGAGAAGATTGATATCAACCAATTCAGATAATTGTCATGTGGCCGATTATTTTCAGTATCATTGCTTTGGGAATTATTGCTGGTGTATCATTTTATGCTTTCAAATTACTTAGGAAGTTACGCCATCAAAACACTCTCATTAAACAGGCTAAAATAACGCGTACAAAACGCCTAAAAGAGAGTATGGTAATTATCGCTAAAGCGATGCAAAATGGAGATTGTAACCATTCAGAAGGAGTGATTCGTTTATCAATGCTTTTACTCCCTTTTGGACAATCTTTGCAGCCATATCAAGCGATGTATGCACTTTATAATATTGTAAAAGAAATGCCTACGCATGAAGCTCGGAAAGCATTGTTAAAAAAAGAAAGAATGAAACTCGATCTTGAGCGAGAAAGTGCAGAAGCAAAATTTGAAGAAGAAATTATGTTGGAGTTACGTCAGTTTTTAAATGACGTAGAGAAATTTGGGGAAGCTTAATGTCTGAAATTATTTGGGATCTTGCGTTAATTCAAAAATATAACCAATCAGGACCTCGTTATACATCTTATCCAACTGCATTAGAATTTAATGAAAGTTACACAAACGAAGATTTTATTGCAGCGGCTAATCGTTATCCGGAAAGACCACTTTCCCTTTACGTACACATTCCGTTTTGTCACAAACTTTGCTATTTCTGTGGCTGTAATAAGGTGATTACTCGTCATCAACATAAGGCGGATATTTATCTTGATTACCTTGAACAAGAAATCAAAGCGCGCTCAGAATTATTCAAAAATCGTGTTGCGACTCAAGTGCATTGGGGCGGCGGTACACCGACTTATTTGACAGAAGAACAATCTACTCGTTTGATGAAGATGCTTAAAGATCATTTTACGATTGCGGATAATGCAGAAGTCAGTATTGAAATGGACCCACGCGAGATTGAACTCGATATGCTTGATCATTTACGCAATATTGGTTTTAACCGAATTAGCATGGGTGTACAAGATTTCAATAAAGCGGTTCAAAAAGCGGTAAATCGTGAACAAGATGAAGAGTTTGTAAATGCTTTGCTTGTTCGTGCGCGTGAGTTAGGTTTCCAATCAACGAATCTTGATTTAATTTATGGATTGCCACTTCAAAATGTGGAAAGCTTTATGTTTACATTGCATAAAGTGATTGAATTGAATCCAGATCGTTTAAGTATCTTTAACTATGCTCATTTACCAAGTCGATTTGCAGGGCAAGCAAAAATTAAAGAAGATCAATTACCACCACCGGAAACTAAATTAGAAATTTTACAGAAAACGATTGAAACCTTAGGCAATGCTGGTTATAAGTTTATCGGTATGGATCACTTTGCTAAACCAGATGATGAATTAGCGATTGCTCAAGAGAAAGGTGTCTTACATCGAAATTTCCAAGGCTATACCACGCAAGAAGAATGTGATTTGCTCGGTTTAGGTGTATCAGCCATTAGTTTATTAGGTGATACATATGCTCAAAACCAAAAAGAATTAAAACATTATTATCATGATGTAGAAAATTCAGGTATTGCACTGCATAAAGGTTTAGCGATGACAGAAGAAGATTGCTTACGTCGTGATGTGATTAAGCAATTGATTTGTAACTTTAAGCTTGATTTTGCACCAATTGAAAAACAATATAATATTGATTTTAAAAAACACTTTGCTGAAGATTTACAGTTATTACAGCCATTACTTGAAGATGGGTTAATTTCTGAAACAGAAACAGGCTTACAAGTTTCGCCTAAAGGTCGATTATTAATCCGTAATATTTGCTTATGCTTTGATACCTATTCAAGAGCAGCAGCAAAACGACAACAATTCTCTCGAATTATTTAGTTATACAAAAAACGGTCAAGACTTAAATCTTGACCGTTTTTCTTTCAATCTATTTATTTCGCGATGCTTTCTAGTGCCCATAATTCGCTGAGATTTTCTCTGCGACGAATTAAGTGAGCTTTGTTTCCATCCACTAACACTTCAGCCGTACGTGGACGAGAATTGTAGTTAGAAGACATACTTGCACCATAAGCTCCAGCAGAGCGTTGAGCAATATAATCACCTTCAGCAATGGCGAGCTCACGCTGTTTGCCTAAGAAATCAGAGGTTTCGCATACAGGACCAACAACATCATAAATGGCTTTTTCACGCTCTAAAGTGCGGTCAATTTCAATGATGTTCATATAAGCTTCATAGAGCGCAGGACGAATCATATCGTTCATGCCAGTATCGGTAATCGCGAAGTTACGGCTTTCATTACTTTTTAAGTATTGCACTTTAGCAACTAGGATACCCGCATTCGCCGCAATCGCTCTACCTGGTTCCAGAATAATTTCGAGATCTTTATAATTTTTTAATTTATTCAGTAACGCTGCGGCATAATTACTTGGATGAGGTGGCGTTTCATCAGTATAAGTTACGCCTAAACCACCACCGAGATCTAAGTGTTTTAACGTAATACCATCTTCTTTTAATTGTTCCATTAAACGAATGAGTCGATCAGTCGCATCTAAGAAGGGCTGTAATTCAGTCAGCTGAGAGCCAATATGGCAATCCATACCGGTAATTTTTACATGAGGTAAGGCCGCTGCTAATTTATAGACCTCACGTGCTTCATCTACGTTCACACCAAATTTATTTTCTTTCAATCCTGTGGAAATGTAAGGGTGTGTATGAGCATCAACATCGGGATTCACGCGTAAAGAAATGGGTGCGATTTTTTCCATTTCGCCAGCAATTTGGTTGATATGGTGTAATTCCGCAACAGATTCCACATTAAAACAACGAATGCCCACTTCTAACGCACGCATAATTTCGGCACGAGATTTTGCCACACCGGAAAAAACCACTTTTGATGCGTCACCACCTGCTGCCAATACGCGTTCTAATTCACCCTGTGAAACAATATCAAAGCCTGAGCCTAATTTTGCCATTACATTTAATATGCCGATATTAGAATTGGCTTTTACGGCATAGCAAATTAAATGTGGATGATCTCCTAAGGCTGAGTCAAAGGCGTGCCAATGGCGTTCAAGTGTTGCACGAGAATAAATATAAAGCGGTGTGCCGAATTCTTCAGCGAGTTGTTTGACGGGCAAATCTTCAACATAAAGTTGCTCGTTTTTATATTGGAAAAAATCCATGACGAATCCTTTAAGTGCGGTCAGTTTTTATTGTGTTTTTTGTGTGTTTTGCGGCTGTTCTTTTTCAGGAAAATATAATGGCCCTTTTACACCGCAACCTGTAGCTAAGGTGCAGAATGCACTTAATAACAAAATAGAAAGTAATTTTTTCATTTTTCAATCTCTCTAATCAGTAAAATCTACCTTTGCCAACGAGGCGAAAGGCTTTATAATTCACGGCATTCTATCAGATTTAATCGGAAAATTTTATGAATGTTGCAGAATTTCACCAAAATATTGAACAGGTTTGGCAAAAAATTGAAGAAGCGTTAGAGAATCAAGGTTGTGATGTGGATTGCGAAACGCAGGGTTCGGTATTCACGATCACATTTGATGACCGCTCACAAATCGTGATTAATAAGCAAGAACCCCTTCTTGAGCTTTGGCTTGCGAGCCGCTTGGGTGGATTTCATTTTGCCTATAAAAACAATGATTGGGTAGCAAATGATGGTAAACGCTTTTGGGATTGTTTAACCGAGGCGGTTGCCGCTCACGGAGAAACGGTAACATTCTAATGGCCGAACTCGCGGAATATGCCCCGCAAAAAACAGACTTAAAAACGACCGCACTTCATACGTTACGGTCTGTTTTTGGTTACCAATCTTTCCGCAAAGGGCAGGAAGAAGTGATTCATGCTGCGTTAAGCGGTCAGGATGCCTTAGTGGTGATGGCCACAGGAAATGGCAAATCCCTGTGTTATCAAATTCCAGCACTTTGTTTTCCCGGTCTCACATTAGTGATTTCGCCTTTGATTTCTTTGATGAAAGATCAGGTGGATCAACTCCAAGCAAACGGCATTGAAGCGGATTTTCTAAACTCTAGTCAGACGCCAGAACAACAACAGCAAGTTGAAAATAAGCTGATTTCAGGTCAATTAAAATTATTATATGTTTCGCCTGAAAAAGTGATGACAAACAGCTTTTTTCAGCTGATTTCTTATGCTCAAATTTCCTTTATTGCTATTGATGAAGCGCATTGTATTTCACAGTGGGGGCATGATTTTCGCCCTGAATATACCCAACTTGGTAGCTTAAAAGCAGCGTTTCCAAATGCGCCAATTATGGCATTAACGGCGACAGCGGATTACGCGACAAGACAGGATATTCTCACTCATCTTAAATTGGATAATCCTCACAAATACATAGGCAGTTTTGATCGCCCAAATATTCGTTATACGTTGGAAGAAAAGTTTAAGCCGATGGAGCAGCTTACGCGTTTTGTTTTAGCTCAAAAAGGCAAAAGCGGCATTGTATATTGTAATAGTCGTTCGAAAGTAGAACGTATAGCCGAAACTTTGAGAAATAAAGGCGTGTCGGCTGCGGCGTATCATGCGGGAATGGAAACCGCACTGCGTGAACGAGTCCAGCAAGATTTCCAACGAGACAATGTTCAAGTTGTGGTTGCGACGATTGCGTTTGGCATGGGAATTAATAAATCTAACGTACGTTTTGTCGCCCATTTTGATTTGCCGAGAAGCATTGAATCATATTACCAAGAAACTGGTCGTGCGGGACGAGATGATTTACCAGCGGAAGCGGTGCTTTTCTACGAACCGGCTGATTATGCGTGGTTACAGAAAATTTTGCTTGAAAAGCCAGAGACGCCACAACGTCAAATTGAACAACATAAATTGGAAGCCATTGGTGAATTTGCCGAAAGTCAAACTTGTCGCCGCTTGGTATTACTCAATTATTTTGGTGAATATCGTCAAACACCTTGTCAAAACTGCGATATTTGTCTTGACCCGCCAAAGAAATATGATGGCTTAATTGATGCGCAAAAAGTGATGTCGACGATTTATCGTGTGGGGCAACGTTTCGGTGTGCAATATGTGATTGCGGTATTGCGAGGGATGCATAATCAAAAAATTGTAGAACGCCAACATGATAAGTTAAGTGTTTATGGCATTGGTAAAGATAAAAGCAAAGAACATTGGCAATCTGTCATTCGCCAACTGATTCATCTTGGTTTTATTCAACAAGTGCTTGGTGAGTTTAATAGTGCCACGCTTCAGCTCACAGAAAGTGCTCGCCCTGTTTTAAAAGGCGAAGTGCCGCTTGAATTAGCGATGCCACGCATTTCATCCATTAATAAAATTGTGCATACGTCTCATAAAAATACGGTAGTAAATTACGATAAAGATCTGTTTGCTCGTTTGCGTTTCTTAAGGAAGCAACTTGCGGATAAAGAAAATATTCCACCTTATATTGTCTTTAACGATGCAACGTTACAGGAAATGGCGCAATATATGCCAACAAGTAATATTGAGATGTTACAAATTAATGGGGTGGGTGCGATCAAATTGGAACGCTTTGGGCAGCCGTTTATGGCATTGATTCGAGAGCACAAAGCAATTTTAGAAAAGGCAGAAAAAAGATAAGTGCGGTTAAAAAACAGAGAATTTTTCAACCGCACTTTTTTTCTAGCTTGCTCTTACATCTTGTTCATCGCGTAATTGACGGTCAAAGACTTGTGCACAATCATCGGTACCCGAACCATACCAAGTAGTATCACGCAATGCTACTTCACCTTTACGGTATTTTTCCACTTCGCTTTTCTTCACCAAATAACCCGTTACACGAATCAAATCGGTGTTTTTAAGGTAAGTGGTGATGTAGCGGTAACCTTGAGCAAATGAGCCATCGATAATATCAACGACGGCATCTAAATGATCCACATAGGTTTGGTCAAAGGCAAACAAATCTCCCGTACCTGATGGGAAGTACTTATGGAATGGCGCTGATTGTTTTAAATGAGCTAATAATGTTGGTTCTTCACCCACACGAATACGATGCGCAGGCGCATTACGTTTATCTTCTTCATGATTGCTTGCACCCACTTGCGCATGTAATAAATAACGGTTGCCCGTGCGTTCAGCATACACGCCTTCATGGTTATCCGTGACTTCTTTTAATTTATCCATAATCAAGGTTGCAATTTCATCACCGCGTTGGCTTTTACCAAAGGTTTCGTTTAAGCCTTCTTGTTGCAATAAATGATTTGCTGCATCAGCGAGACCAACAATAGCAAACATCCCTGTAAAATTAGTCCGTTTGATAAAACCTTCTTTTTCGAGGAATGAGGTATTGAAGAAGTTGCTTTCTTCTACTACAAATTTATGACGTTTATCCATAGTGGATAGCGCGCATTTTGCAACACGAGGTAAAAGTTCATTGACCATTTCATCCACGGTTTTACAGGCGCGCGCGATAGTCCCTAAGCGCAAACGAGTGAGGGTATAAGCCCCACCACATTCAGGAAGTGCGTTGTAGCAGCTTGCAATACCATATTGTTCGCCTAAGTCAGAAATGTAGTAAGCATCGTTGGCAAAAGACGGTTTAGAAACCAATAAGCAGGCTTTTGCTGCTAATTCTGCAAATTCACGACTTGTTTTACTCTTATCGTAACGAATGGTCATATTTGGTGTTGGTGCTTCCAACTCAATCACCGCTTTTAAAATCAAACGCCCTGCTTTGGTGTCATAAGGCCCAATATTGGCATGACAGAATGAATCTGGCACGGTTTTATCCACATGATTTAAGAAACGTTTAATTTTGATGTAGTCTTGTTCTTCATCGGTAATAAACGGGTCAAGTAGCATGTCTAATCGCCCAATGTAAACCGGGAATGTGGTAATTGATGGCACGTGGGAATATAAAATCAATAAGCCATCTAATGCTTCATCAAGATCTTTTGGTGCGGGCAATTCAAGGAATTCACAGCCTTTTTTAATATACACATTGTAATCCGGCAAAATATAGCGAGGACGATAAATCGCATAGCCTTCGTTTAAATCACAGATCATTTGATTTTGAAGGAATTGCCATTCTTCATCCGTATAGCCTAATAATTCACGAGGATCAAATAATCGCTCGGCAATATTGCCTAAACACATGAGTTTTTGTTGATAGGTGAGCGTGTTGGATTTTACGGTATCCAAAATATCTTGAAGAGATGCAAGCATAATAATGTCCTGATTAAAAAGGGTAGCTTATTTTAAGTCAGTGAATGAGTAATGACAATTTTGACAATGTGATCCGCATCACATTTATGATATTTATCAGTCAATTCGGTTATATCATATGACGTTAAAATGTTTGGGTTTTATCGGATTTCCCATTATGATGTTGGCGTTAAACATAAACAGGAATAATATGAAAAAAGCACGGGTGATTCCCCACACCAGTTGGGCAGCCAAATCGCTATGGTCAGTCGAAGGTAAAACCATGTCGATGCTCTTATTTGCATTGGCAATACTGGGCATTGGAGATGGCTTAATTGTGCTCGCTAATTTGGGCTCTTCACCTTGGACCGTGCTTTCTCAAGGTGTGGCATTACAAGCTAAGGTGAGTATCGGTTGGTCATCATTTTGGATTAGCTGTTTGGTAATGTTAGCTTGGATTCCCTTCAAATTAAGGCTTGGGCTTGGCACCATTCTAAATATTATTGTGATTGCCTTTTTCCTTGGCTTAACCACGAAAATTGTGCCAGAACCAACCGCACTTTTTAGCCGAATTTTATTCGATGGAATTGGGCTTTTGCTTTATGGATTAGGGACGGCATTGTATTTAACCTGTCATCAGGGGGCAGGCCCGCGGGATGGTTTAATGGTGGGGCTTTGTCAACGATTTCATTTAAAAGTGGGGATTGTGAGAACAAGTCTTGAAGTGTCGGTTTGTGTATTAGGTTATATTCTCGGCGGCACAGTCGGAATTGGTACCGTTGTTTTTGCCGCCGCGATAGGTTGGATAGTGCAGTTATGCTTAAACTCAATTGCTCGCTTGCCACATCTTCCGCACGAAGGGGATAATCTCCACTAAGGCATCATCAATAGAAATTAAACCTAAATTCATTTCCTCTTTCCCTTTTGGCGGGCAGAAAGCAATGTGTTTGTCTGCATCGTTAATCGGTTTCCAACGACGAGGCTGAGATGACCGACTATTTGGATAGAATCCGATCGTTGGCACATTGAATGCACTGCTTAAATGCAATGGTCCAGTAGAGCCTGCAATGAATAAATCCGCACAAGCCAGTGAGTGTGCAAAATCCACTAATCCTTTATTCTTATCGTACACAACCACATTTGGGTTATCGATTTTTGCTGCTAGCTCATGGGCCTTTTCACTTTCACCCGGTCCTGCCGTTAAGATAATCTGGCAATCAAATTCGCTTAACAAGCTTTGTATCAATTGAGCATATTGTGACAATGAGAGACTTGTTGCTGAACCACCTGTTCCGCTATGCACAAACACCCATTTTTTGTCTCCCGATAAGCCTAATTGTTCTTGAAGAAAAACACGTTGATTTTTAACCGCACTTTCAGGAAGTGAAAGGTAAGGTGGTTTGGGTTCCACAATCGGCATATGGTGTTTTTTTAAGAACGCCCGAACCAAATCTTGATTGTATTCTGCTTCAGATTTTTCTGAGCGTGAACGGCGTTGTGTTAAACGATGGTTATAAAGGATTTGCACCCATTTTGTTGCGGGTGCAAGACGATAAGGAATTCCACTTTTCCATGCTAATTTACCGTTATGAGTATTGGAAAAGAAGCTAATCATGCCATCAAATTGCTGCTCTTTGATTTCTTTAACAAGACGATTAACATCCGCTTTGTCGTTCTTGGCATTATCAATGATGACATTATCTAAATAGGGGCAAATTTGAGCTAATGGGGCCGTATAAGCTGGCACAAGTGCGGTCAGTTTTAGCTCGGGATTTGAGGCTTTCAACATCGCAAAAGCCGGAAACGCCTGAACAAAATCCCCCAGTTTATCGTTACGAATGACTAAAATTTTCATTATTCTGCCTTTTGCCGTGTTCTTATTGCGGTATAAAACACAATCGTTAAGAAAAAGTAAAAAATAGTACCTGAATTATGTACCAAGAAACCTTGGCTTAAGCCATAGATCATCACAGATAAAATATGGGCAACGCCTAACGTTGCAATTAGCTTGATCTCATTATTTGCTGTTTTCAGGTTTTTCATAAAGGTACGTAGAGGGATAAATAAAACAGCAAGTAAGGCGAGCAACCCAACTATTCCTCGTTTTGAGAGGTCGTCTAAATATTGATTATGGGCATGCGTAAATTGTCCAATGTCACCCGTGACAATTTTTTCTTTCGTATCTAACTTACGCTTTTCTGTCGCCCCTTGAATGCCCCAGCCAAATAAAGGCTTTTCTTTTGCCATTTCAAGTGCACTTTTCCACATTTCAAAACGCGCACCTAGAGAAGTATTGCCATCATTATTATCCAAGTAAAGTTGGATATCTTTTCGTGCAACGTCAATCCGTTCCATAATTCGGTTATTGGGCATTTGGCTAATGCCAACGCTTGCTACGGCAATGATTCCAAAGAAAGTCAGGAAAAAACGTTTCGAAAGAGAATGGCGATAGATATAAAGGATAACAATAAGTAAGATAGGTAATGTCACCCATCCTCCACGAGCAGTGGAAAGTAAACTTCCTATGATGCCACATAAACCACCAATAACACTAAGAGCGGTTAATTTTATGTCTTTTTTCTGATGGGCATAGAGGGCAATAACTAGGCTAAAAATACCTAATGACATAGAAATGTCACCACCTTGAATATGCATAATTCGAGGATTTTGCTCTGGGCGTAAATTCAACATAAATTTATCATAAAGTGCAACACAGGTGGAACTCATTCCACCAAGAGGAATCGCATAATTCAAAACGCAAGTTTTGATTGGGTATTTTAACAATAAAAACAAGATAGGAATTAAGAAAACTACTCGACTTGCCGTATCGATATCGCGCATTTTCCCTCCATGAATGAAGAGGGAAAAAATAAATGTAAAGAAATAAAAAAGGTAACTATAAATTAACCATTTGTCCACTTTTGATAAGTTTAATAGTGTTCTCTTGATTAAACTATAAATGCCATAACCTAAACTGATTAACATCAGTAAAACTGGTGCTGCATTATACCCACCCTTGACAATAAAAATAGAAAGAAAGAATAGTGTTACCGCAAAATTTATGATGGTGGGTAACCAATTTTGTTTTGTTATGTACATAGATAATGGCCGATATTTTGGGGGAGATTACATTAAAAAACCGCACTAGAAAGTGCGGTCTTATTTTAGTCTATTTTTATGGATTATAAAACATCAACGCAGTTTAAGTCTTCGAAAGATTGTTCTAAGCGTTTAGAGGGAGATTCCTCCATTGTCTCTCCAGATAAATGATTGTAGGTAGTACTTAAATAGCAATAGAAATTATTCATGAAAGCCAGTTAATTATCTGGTATAAACTTTTACCTTATTTTTATTAAGATGTTTTACTAAAAACTCTTTTCAAAAATCAGATTAATATTCTTCTGTTGATAAGAATACATTTGAGGAATGTTACTTATTTGCTTTTTCCAAATAAACTGTAGTTTAGGTGTAATTCCCTCCAAATGCCAATCTCGTTTCCAAACTAATAAATTTAGAGAATAAATATGATCTTTACGGTTTTTATTAAAGGAGAAAATATCTAAATTACCTAATTTAGCAACATCTTTATAATTTCGTTTAATAAATGACACGGCTATTTGTGAAGATATTCCTTTTCCCCAGTCTTGTCCCCAACCTAAACGTAGGCCTTTGCTTTTAGAACCATATTGCCTTACTTGAGTTTTTTCATTTATCCAGTCACCTCCAATATAGAAAAATTGTCGAGTGTTTGGCTGAAAAATTAAGGTTGATGTAAGCTGTGTTAGATGTCCATTAAGCTCTTTTTCAATAAAATAATGTTGTTTTTCAAATTCAGCAGAATAAGATAGTTGCCAATGTGGGTTAAAGTGAAAATCATATTCAACTTGCACACCATTATTCCAGCGATAACGATGGTTGCCATACCAACGACGCTCATAAAAAGGTTTCACTTTTATTATATGAGATGCATTTTTATAGGCATAACCTAAAAAAGTGCGGTTTAAAATATCATCATATTCATGATTATCCCAATACTCTTTACCCCAAGCTCGATTGCCGAATAAAAAATAGTGAGAATCGAATAAATTCAAATCTCGAGAAACCGAGAAAAAATATCCAACTCCATGGGCTGATTGTGGCAACATTTTTGGGGATTTGGTCAGTACTGCACGATTAGACAATGGCACATAATTGACATTTGCTGCATGGTTGACATTTTTATCTCGGATATAATGAGCTGCAAAATCTATCTCCCAACTTTGTCTCTTATCTAATGCTTGCAGATAATTATTAATAACCAACAACGAACCATCAGGTAGATCTTTTTCCACTTTTGCTTTTTCAAATTGAGTTCTTGCTGCACTATCTTGCCTTTGATGAAATAATGCAATCGCTAACTCGATTCTAACTGGGTTTAATTCTGGGTTTTCCGATAAGACTTGTCGATAAAGCCGAATTGCTTCGTAATAATCTTGTTCTAAAAAGGCAATACGCCCTTGTGCAAATTGAGCTAAATGTTTATTGAAATGAGGATTATATTGATACAGATCTATTAATCGGGCCAGTTCTTTTCCAGATAAAGAATATATATTTTCGGATAATAGTTTTTCAATCATTTTAGGATTACTTTGAAGATATGTTATATCTGGTAACGATAATGTGTGAGCAGTCGCAGAAAATGAAAAAGATGAGTAGAATAGCCAAAATAACGCTTTTTTCATATTACACCTAATAAAATAGGCGGAATAACCCGCCTATTAACATATAAAAATAAATTAACGATAGCCACCAAAAGAAGTATTTAATGCTGAATTATTATCAAAAGTTACAATACCAGCAGCTTCTTCGGCATTTGGCCCATATAATGCACCTGTATATTTACCACCGTCATTCAAGAATACACTAGCTTTACCACTAAAACTATTACCATTTAAACTAGTTTCATGCAGAGTAATATCACGAGCAAGTGGCATCTCAATTTTTCCATCAACTTTTTTAGTATCAAAATTTACATTAAGAGTGGTTTTTCCATCTGCTTGTACGCCATTAATATTTTGAGCAATGATACTATCTCTTGCACGCACTGCATGCCCCGTATAAGTTGCAGAGCCTTTTGGAATACTTGAAGTTGGTGTTACTGTACCTTGATAACGAATTTCTTGGCGAGTTTTATCGTGATTCACCCACACACCGTAAAATGAATGATTTTGGTTATAACCAATTAGTGTTCCATCCATCGTATTACCGCCAGTTAGTCCTTTGTCACTATTATTTAAATCAAATTTTGTACCATCTGGTGTTTGTGCAGTACCAGAACCACCACCAGAACCACAAGCGACAGCTAAGGCTGATAATCCTAAAATAGCAACATTATTTAATTGTTTTAACATAACGATTTCCTCATTTTTTCTTAGTTAGAAAGATTAACTTTAATTCTAATAGGAAACTAGACTCTATATCTCAACTGTCCAGTTGTTAATTTAAAAATCATTTGGTGAATTTATTATTTGGGTTATCGTTATAATTATTAAATGCAGAAAATATTTGATGAAAAAGCACTTTTTAGCCAACGGTTACGAGTTGCTCTTGAAGCCGCTTCTTACGGTACATTTAAAGTATCAGACATTGAGAGGGAATTTAACTTACGTTATGTTTCAGGGTCTGTCACACCCCAAGCAATTTATAAATGGCTAAATGGTCAATCAATCCCTTCTTTTGACAAAATCCAAGTACTTGCCGATTGGTTAAATGTTTCTGCAGAATGGTTAAAGACCGGGGCAAGTAATACCACTTTAAATGCACAATCACTTATTGAAAAACAAGGTTTAGAGAGTTTCCTTCAATTAAATAATGAGCATAAGTATTTAATTCTCAATTTGATGCAAGCACTTCTTAGAACCTACCCATAGCCTCATCTCCTTGTGTTAAGAAACTATATTTAAAAATAAAAGAATCAATAAAATACTTGCTATAATCAAGCTATCTTTATAGGTTCCATTAAATTTATTTTCTGTTAAACAATAAAAATAAAGACATGATAAAAATAATATTGTGTATTAGTTAGTAGAATTCAATATAGAAGCGTTAATCCATTACTGATATTTAATAAATTCGAAGATTAATTCCTAAATTAAAATAAAAGGCTAAATTCTATTAGAATTTAGCCTTAATATTTAAATATAATTTACAGGATTATAAAACATCAACGCAGTTTAAGTCTTCGAAAGATTGTTCTAAGCGTTTAGACATAGATTCTTCCATTTTACGTAACCAAACACGTGGATCGTAGTATTTTTTGTTTGGCGCATCTGGGCCTTCTGGGTTACCTAATTGACCTTGAAGATAAGCTTCATTTGCTTTATAGAAGTTCAAAATACCATTCCAAGATGCCCATTGAGTATCTGTATCAATGTTCATTTTGATTGCACCATAACTAATTGCTTCACGGATTTCTTCGCGACTAGAACCCGAACCACCGTGGAAAACGAAGTTAATTGGTTTAGCAGGAAGGTTGCGTTCTTTTGCAACGAACTCTTGTGATGCACCTAAAATAGATGGTTTTAATTTTACGTTACCTGGTTTGTAAACACCGTGTACGTTACCGAATGCTGCTGCAACGGTAAAGTTAGGGCTTACAGGGTTTAATTGGTCGTAAACATAAAGCACATCAGATGGTTGAGTATATAAACGAGATTCATCGACATCTGAGTTATCTACGCCATCTTCTTCACCACCGGTAATACCGATTTCGATTTCAAGGGTCATACCTAACTTGTCCATACGAGCAAGGTATTCACGGCAGATTGCCATGTTTTCTTCCATTGGCTCTTCAGATAAGTCAAGCATGTGAGAAGAGAATAATGGACGACCAGTTTCTGCAAAGTGTTTCTCACCCGCTTCAAGTAAGCCATCGATCCATGGAAGTAATTTTTTCGCCGCGTGGTCAGTATGAAGAATAACGGGTACACCATATTCTTTGGCTAAAGTATGAACGTGTTTCGCACCTGCGATCGCACCTAAAACATCTGGACGTGCCCCGGTGGTTGGTTTGATACCTTTACCTGCGTAGAAAGCTGCACCACCGTTTGAGAATTGGATAATTACTGGCGCTTTTACACGTGCAGCGGTTTCCAATACCGCATTTACGGAGTCAGAGCCCACGCAGTTCACTGCAGGGATTGCGAAGTTGTTTGCTTTGGCATAAGCAAAGATTTTTTGTACATCTTCACCTGTTACTACACCTGGTTTTACGATATCTAATAATTTAGCCATAGTTGTGTTTCCTTTTGTTTTGGAGGATTCATTCCTCCGTTTGAAAAATCAATATTTATCCCCTCTGTGCAGAGGGGACAGAAGCCATTTAATTAACCGTTCGCACGTTTTTCAAGAATTTCTACTGCTGGTAATACTTTACCTTCAACGAATTCTAAGAATGCACCGCCACCGGTAGAGATATAAGAGATTTTATCTGCAATACCGAATAAATCGATAGCTGCTAAAGTATCACCGCCACCTGCGATAGAGAATGCATCGCTGTTTGCAATCGCGTGAGAAATGATTTCAGTCCCTTTACGGAAGTTAGGGAATTCAAACACGCCAACTGGGCCATTCCATAAAACGGTTTTTGCATTTTTGATGATTTCAGCTAATTGTTTAGCAGATTTATCACCGATATCGAAGATAGATTCGTCATCTTTTACTTCAGTCACTGATTTTTCTGTTGCAGGTGCAGTTTCAGAGAATTCAGTACCAACACGTACATCAACCGGAACAGGAATATCTGTGCTTGCGGCTAATTCTTTTGCTACAGGGATTAAATCTGCTTCATATAATGATTTACCCACATTGTGGCCCGCTGCTGCAATGAACGTATTTGCAATACCACCACCCACGATAATTTGGTCAGCAATTTTTGAAAGAGAATTTAATACTTCTAATTTAGTGGAAACTTTAGAACCGCCTACGATCGCGACCATTGGACGAGCAGGTTCTTTTAGTGCTTTACCTAATGCATCTAACTCAGCCGCTAATAATGGACCTGCACAAGCAACCGGTGCAAACTCTGCTACGCCGTAAGTTGATGCTTGCGCACGGTGAGCCGTACCGAATGCATCCATCACGAATACATCACAAAGTGCGGCATATTTTTTACCTAATTCAGGATCGTTTTTCTTCTCACCTTTGTTCACGCGAACGTTTTCTAAAACAACGATTTCGCCTTCTTTAACATCCACACCGTTTAAGTAGTCTTGCACTAAACGCACATTGAAACCTGCGTCTTTTAAGTAATCAACAACCGGTTGTAAAGAATCTTCAGGTTTGAATTCGCCTTCAGTTGGACGACCTAAGTGAGAGGTAACCATCACTTTTGCGCCTTTCTCTAAAGCCAGTTTTAACGTCGGGATAGTCGCACGAATACGCGCATCAGATGTCACTTTGCCATCTTTTACCGGTACGTTTAAGTCTGCGCGAATAAATACACGTTTACCTTTTAAATCTAAGTCGGTCATTTTGATTACTGACATAAGCTTTCCTCTTGGGTTAGTTAAAATTAAACGGGGACATTATACCTAGTTCTTACTAGGTTGTAACGATGTAGATCAAATAAAAAAGTGAATTATGCTTATTTAGGGCAATCGATTACTTGCCATCGGCGATCGTAGCAAATAAATAATTCGTTATGGCTCGCCCCTAAATAAGCGCCTTTTAATTGCGGATTATTTTGCTTCATCCATTGAAATAATTCTTTACGGCTTAATTGTTCGTTTGGCAAAGAAAGCGATTCAAATAATGCTTTCTCTTGTTTGAAATAAGCTTCTGCTGAATCAAACGCACAGCTACCGTGTTTTTCCCATTCGCCTTGCAACAATTTTGCGCCTGGCGAGATTGAAAGGTAAGGCTCGAACGTTTCAATTGGAAGTGGCGATAAATCACCATTACAAAAACGAGGGTGATCCGTAACAGAGCGTGCATTCGCATTTTGCGGCCATAATCCATGCACTACCCAGCCAAATTGATTTTTTGTACTACATTGATATTGCGCTGAATCAGGTAAATTATTGCCATATTGCGCACGTTGTTTTTCACAGAATGCCGGCGACCAAGATAAGGCCAACATATAGTAATCAACTGGGGCATTTTTATTTTGCCCAATAGCATCATCACGCATGATGACATCATAATTCCCAAAATCTTTGGTATTTTTGATCGCACTTTGGCTTTGTTGTTGTGTGGTTGTTGGGGCTGGTTTTGTATCTTTTTTGTGTTCAGTAAAATATTGCCAAATGCTAAATGCAGCAAGGGCAATAAGGGAAAGAGTGGAAACCTGTTTTTTCATAAAAATCCTGTTTAAATTTTGTCAATTTTGCTTTTGTCGGCTATAATTCGCCGCTTTCTCATATAAAGGAATGGTATGGCGTTACTGATCACAAATAAATGCACAAACTGCGATATGTGTCTCCCCGAATGTCCGAATGAAGCAATTTCAATCGGCGAGGAGATCTATGTGATCGATCCTGTACTTTGTACGGAATGTGTTGGTCATTATGACACGCCAACCTGCCAAAAAGTTTGCCCGATTACCAACTGCATCAAGCCAGATCCTGAGCATCAAGAAAGCGAAGAGCAGCTTTGGGAACGTTTTGTGATGATTCACCATTCGGATAAGTTGTAGAATTTACCTGATCTTTTTCTTTTCGTCCAATGACTATGAATAAAACGAAGTTAATCAAAATCGCCATCATTCTGATTTATCTGTTCAGTCCCATTGATATTTTGCCTGAAGCGGTGCTTGGCCCATTAGGTTTAGTCGATGATGCGGCAGCCATTGCCTTATTAATTCGAATTTTATTGAAAAAATAAAAACTTGAATAAAATCAACCGCACTTTGTTTTTCTCATTCTTGCAAAATTCCGTCAATTTCTCTAAACTACGCATCGGAAAATTTCTTCCCTCATCATTTCACTTTAAACGCTACCCGTGAGTAGCAAAAGGAATCTCAATCATGACAAACGTCAATCAATATGGCTGGAAAGCCTTGGTTGGATCAGCTGTCGGCTACGCGATGGATGGATTCGATCTTCTTATTCTTGGATTTATGCTTAGTGCCATTTCGGCCGATCTTAATTTAACTCCCGCACAATCTGGCTCATTAGTTACCTGGACTCTTATTGGTGCTGTGGTGGGTGGTATTGTATTTGGTGCATTAAGCGATCGTTATGGGCGTGTACGTGTACTAACTTGGACAATCGTCCTCTTCGCCGTATTTACCGGTTTATGTGCAATCGCACAAGGCTATTGGGATTTATTAATTTATCGCACCATCGCGGGGATCGGTTTGGGTGGTGAATTTGGTATCGGTATGGCATTAGCTATTGAAGCTTGGCCCGCAAAACACCGTGCAAAAGCCGCGTCTTATGTGGCGTTAGGTTGGCAAGTTGGTGTGTTAGCGGCGGCATTACTCACCCCTGTATTGCTTCCACATATCGGCTGGCGTGGCATGTTCGTTGTTGGTATTTTCCCTGCATTTGTTGCTTGGTATTTACGAGTACGCTTACATGAACCTGAAATTTTTTCGCAAAAACAGACTGAACTTTCAACCCAAAAAATATCTAAACTGGAATCTTTCAAACTCTTAGTGAAAGATAAAGCAACCACAAAAGTGAGCCTTGGTGTGGTGGTGTTAACTTCCGTACAAAACTTCGGTTACTACGGTATTATGATTTGGATGCCAAACTTCTTATCTAAACAACTTGGTTTTAGTTTAACAAAATCAGGTTTATGGACGGCTGTTACGGTATGCGGCATGATGGCAGGGATTTGGATTTTTGGTCGTCTAGCCGATAGAATCGGGCGTAAACCAAGTTTCTTATTGTTCCAACTTGGTGCGGTGATCAGCATTATCACTTACTCTCAATTAACCGAACCAACCGCTATGTTGGTGGCCGGTGCATTCTTGGGGATGTTTGTGAACGGCATGATGGGCGGTTATGGCGCATTAATGGCAGAAGCTTATCCGACAGAAGCACGTGCAACGGCACAAAATGTGTTGTTTAACTTAGGTCGTGCCGTAGGTGGTTTCGGACCGGTTGTTGTCGGAGCGATTGTCTCTGCGTATTCATTCAGCATTGCGATTGCTTTCTTGGCGGTGATTTATGTCATCGACATGGTAGCGACAGTCTTCTTAGTGCCCGAATTAAAAGGCAAAGAATTGAGCTAAGTGCAGTCAAAAAAAATCAAGTTTTTGAAAACATCGGGGTTAAAACCGATGTTTTTTTATTTATGAAAAATCAGCCAATTTCAACCGCACTTTGTGCTAAACTATGGGCATTTTTCCCCTGTTTTAAAGAATTACCGTGTACGCTAAACGTTCAGTTTCTACCCGTATTGCTAAATATTTATTTGTGGTCATTATCTTCATGGGCATTATTAGCTCATTGAGTTTGATCGTGATGGCCAGTAATAAATCGGACGCGGAAGCCATTAATATTTCCGGTTCTCTACGTATGCAAAGTTATCGCATATTGACGGAAATGGAGCGGTCGCCAGATACGGTTGAACAGAATTTAGTGCGCTACCAACATAGTCTCAATGCTAAGGCCTTACGCAATGTACAACAACAATTGTTTGTGCCTTCTGAAGTGCAAGAATCCTATCAGAAAATTCTTAAACGTTGGGTGATGATGTCTGATCTTGCTCATTTACAACAGGTAGAAAAATACTATGCAGAATTAAAAAGTTATGTGCAAGATGTGGACGATTTTGTTTTAGAGCTTCAACGTTTTTCGGAACAAAAATGGATCATTGCGGTTTCAGTACTTTGCTTCTCTATGTTGCTGATTGTTGTGATGGTTTCTTACGTAATTTGGTATTTAAAGAAAGAGGTTGTTAAGCCTCTAGAGTTAATGACGAAAGCCAGTATGCAAGTGCAAATGAGGCAGTTTAACCATATCCAGCTTGATACAGAAAGTGGTAATGAGCTTGGTGTTTTGGCGAAAGTGTTTACCCAAATGTCATCAGAGTTAGGGCGGCTTTATTCCCGTTTAGAAGATGCGGTAAATGAGCAAACGCAAAAGTTGCGTCAAACCAATCGCTCTTTAACAACACTTTATCAAAGCTCTCAGTTACTTACGCCAACAAAGATTAATGATAAAATTCTCAGTCAAGTGCTCAATCATATTCGTGTTAGCGAACATTTACGCTACATTGAGTTAGAAATTCTAGGTGCAGAACATTGGGAAATTTCCTTTGGACAAAAAGATCCTAAACAATCACTTCAAGTCGAAGAGCTTTCCATTGAAAATGAAAACTTAGCGGTGCTCTCGTGGCAAGCCGGTTTGCCTTGCCCTGATCCTCGCATGATGAAAAACTTAGGGCAAATGGTGGCAAAAGCCTTGTATTCACACAAAACGCAACGCCAGCAAGAGCAACTCTTATTGATGGAAGAGCGGTCAATCATTGCAAGGGAATTACATGACTCGTTGGCACAAGTGCTGTCTTTCTTACAAATTCAATTAACGCTGTTAAAGCATAATTTGAAGAAAGAAGACGAGGAATCAAAAGAGAAAAGCATTGCCATCATTGGTGAATTTGAACAAGCCTTATCAGATGGTTATTCTCAATTACGAGAATTATTGGCGACCTTCCGTTTAACGGTGCAAGAAGCCAACTTACAGGTTGCCTTGGAACAAGTTATCGAAAGTTTGCGCTCACAAACGAAGATGCAAATGACCGTAGAATGTAGTTTGCCCTCACAAAGTTTAAATCCACAAGAATTAGTGCACGTTCTGCAAATTGTACGTGAAGCAACGTTAAATGCGATGAAACACTCCAAAGGCACACGTATAGAAGTAAAAGCCCATATTAATGCTGAGGGCGAATACGAAATCCTCGTACAAGATAATGGCGTAGGGATACCTACATTAGACGAGCCAGACGGACATTATGGTTTAAATATCATGACTGAGCGCAGTCGACAATTAAATGCTCAGTTCAGTATTTCAAAAGGGGAGCAAGGCGGTACTATCGTGAAAATCACGCTTCCTCACACACTTTTTTAAGGAAAGTTAATGCAAAGTTTACAGCCGTTTCACACCTTCAATATTCCAGCAAATGCGCGTGAAATTATTGAAGCCACATCGATTGAACAAATCCAACAAGCTTGGCAAAAAGCGCAAGCTGAAAATCTACCTGTCTTATTTTTAGGACAAGGCAGCAATATGCTGTTTTTAGAAGATTTCCAAGGTGTTGTAATTGTTAACCGTTTATCGGGTATTCAACATACAGAAGATAGCAATTACCATTATTTGCATGTTAATGGTGGCGAAAATTGGCATCAGTTAGTGGAATGGTCGCTTTCACAAGGGGTTGACGGCTTAGAAAATCTCGCACTCATTCCCGGCTGTGCCGGCTCAGCACCGATTCAAAATATTGGCGCGTATGGCGTAGAATTTAAAGATGTGTGCGATTACGTGGATGTATTGAATCTCAACACGGACGAACAATTCCGTTTACAGGCGAGTGAATGTGAATTTGGTTATCGTGAAAGTATTTTCAAACATCGCTATGCACAAGGTTATGTGATTACAGCGGTTGGATTGAAATTAGCCAAAAATTGGCAACCAATTTTAAAATATGGCTCATTAGTGAATTTTGATCCTCAAACTGTAACGGCAAAACAAGTGTTTGATGAAGTGTGCCATATTCGCCGCAGCAAATTGCCCGATCCAAAAGAATTTGGTAATGCGGGCAGTTTCTTCAAAAATCCTGTGGTAAGTGCAGAACAATTTGCGAAAATCCAAAAACAGGTCGAAAATCTACCGCACTTTCCACAACCGGATGGTTCAGTGAAACTGGCAGCAGGTTGGTTAATCGATCAATGCCATTTAAAAGGATTTCAAATCGGTGGCGCAGCGATTCATCAACAACAAGCTTTAGTGCTGATTAATAAAGGCAATGCCACTGGGCATGATGTGGTTAAGTTAGCACATCATATCCGTCAAACCGTGGCAGATAAATTTGGTGTGTATTTACAGCCAGAAGTGCGCTTTATGGGCGCGAATGGCGAAATGAATTCAGAGCAAGCCATTAGTTAATTTATAGAGGAAAGCAATCATGAACTTTAAAGACATTTTAGAGACTTTACCAAGCATTGATCATTTAACGGGTTTAGATGTATTAAACGGTGAAACCGTGATTCATCATATTCCTGCTGCACCAGGCAAACTTGGCTCGCTTCGTCTTTATAATGCACTGGCTGAAAAATTTAATGGAAAATTAGACCGCCCTTCAGCGCAGCAAGGCATTGAATGGTTTGCAGAGCATGTTGAAGATGCCAAACAAAATCCTGGAAAACACCCTAATATTGATCTATTGTTTAAGGTTGTGGCAGAGGATGTAGTTTATTCACTTGTGCCATTAAATTAATTTGGAAAATTTTTAGTGATTAATTTGAACTTTTAATCGTTAAAAACTGTCAAATAAAACAAATTGAGGTATAATGACAATAGTTGTTATACAATAACAAATAAGTAATGAATCGGGGCGTTGCTCCGCATGCTGTGAGGAGAAGAATGAATAAAGAAACTCAAATGATGTTAGTACCTCAAGGTAGCATCGAAGGTTATATTCGAGCAGCAAACGAATATCCGATGCTGACTGCAGAGGAAGAAAAAAGCTTAGCAGAACGTTTGTATTATGGCGGTGATATTGAAGCAGCGAAAAAGTTAGTTTTATCACACTTACGTTTTGTTATTCATGTTGCGCGTGGTTATTCAGGTTATGGATTACCGCAAGCAGATTTAATTCAAGAAGGTAATATCGGATTAATGAAAGCGGTAAAACGTTTTAATCCGGAAGTAGGTGTTCGTCTTGTATCTTTTGCGGTGCATTGGATCAAAGCTGAAATCCATGAATATGTCCTTCGCAACTGGCGTATTGTGAAAGTCGCTACTACGAAAGCACAACGTAAATTGTTCTTTAACCTACGTAAAACCAAACAACGTTTAGGTTGGTTCAATGAAAACGAAGTGGATATGGTGGCGAATGAGCTTGGCGTGTCAAAAGAAGATGTCATCGAAATGGAATCCCGCATGACAGGGGCCGATGTAGGCTTTGATTTGCCAACAGACGATGATGACGAAGCTTATGCACCTTCTTTATATTTAGAAGATAAAAGCTCAAACTTTGCGGCAGAACTTGAAAGCGAAAACTTTGAAGAACAAGCTACAGAAAAGTTAGGTACAGCCTTAGCTAATCTTGACGAACGTAGCCAAGATATTATCAAAGCACGTTGGTTAGATGATGATAAAGCCACACTTCATGATCTTGCTGCAAAATATAATGTGTCTGCAGAACGTATTCGTCAGCTTGAAGCGAACGCACTGAAAAAACTTAAAAGTGCGGTAGATTTCTAAGCCATTTTGATAAAAAGAAAACCTGTCGATTATCGACAGGTTTTTTTATTTATTTCTTCTTGGATTTCCCCCACATTTTATCTTCTTGGCCTCGCCATAAGCGCTGAATATTGTCGTGGTGACGATAAATCAGCAAACAGCAAACTAAGGCAACGGGGAAGGTAAATTCCGGTTTAAGCCACCAAACATAAAATGGCACGAGAAGTGCAGTGATAACCGCACTTAATGAAGAATAGCGACTAATTAAGAAGACTAACAACCACGTACCTAGTGTTGAGCCGGCGACGCCCCAAGAGATGGGTGCTATGGCACCGAATGCAGTCGCTACACCTTTCCCGCCTTTAAACTGAAAGAAAATAGGGAAGATGTGCCCCAAGCAAGCCCCTAATGCAACCATGCCTAATTCAAATTGCGTAAGCCCTAAATAATAACCCGCCCAAACAGGTAACATCCCTTTTAAAATATCGCAAATTAATACCGCAAGCGCCGCCCAACGTCCGCCAATACGTAATACATTGGTCGCACCAGGGTTATGAGAGCCATTTTTTCGCGGGTCAGGCAAGCCTGCAACCTTACAAATCAAAATTGCACTGGAAATCGAACCCAGTAAATAAGCAAAAATCATATAAAAAAGGGCAAATAGGCTCATTTTGTGCTCCACAATCTTGATTGTATTTGAAAAACTTGTTCGTTATTTTAACCAAACTTGATAGCATAAGCCCACTATATTTTTACAGGAATGAGAGATGGATCGTATTTTTATTGAAGAATTAGTGGTCTTCGCACAAATCGGTGTGTATGACTGGGAACAACAAATTAAACAAAAGCTCGTTTTTGATTTGGAAATGGCATGGGATTGTCAAAAAGCCGCAGAAACAGATGATGTGCAATACTGCCTCAATTATGCCGAAGTCAGTCAATTTATTTTAGACTATGTGCAAGCTAAGCCATTTTTATTGATTGAGCGAGTGGCTTATGAAGTAGCAGAACAATTACAACAACGTTTTGGGATTTCATGGTTACGCCTCAAATTAAGCAAACCTAAAGCCGTTGCTCAAGCCAGTAATGTTGGGATTATTGTAGAACGAGGCGAGTTGAAATAATCGCTGAAAATTGACCGCACTTTGTCAATCTCGAAACAAAGTGCGGTTAATTTTTTAGGTGTTTTTTAATGCCAAGCGAAATGCTCCAATTCCGCTTTTTAGCACAAGAATACTCAATATCATACTGGCTAAGGGATCCACCCATTGCCATCCGAGGAAATAAGCGCTCAATCCTGAAAGAATCGCGATAACGGAGCCAAATAAATCTGTTAATACATGCAGATAAGCCGCTTTGATATTGAGATTGTCATGATCACTTTTCAACATTATCCAAGCAACGAAAAGATTGACGAGTAATCCTAGCGATGCCACTCCTAGCATTGGCAATGCCATCATCTCGATGGGATTTTGCCAACGTTGAATTGCTTCAAACAAAATCATCAATGCGACGACGATCAATGAGCCGCTATTAAGTAGGGCAATGTATCGTTGTTTTTGAGCGGATAGAAACAACGCTAACAAGGCTAAAAATAACGATAAGCTATCATTTGCCATGTGACCCGCATCAGCCATGAGTGCCAAGCTGTTAAACCAATAGCCACCAATAAATTCGACAATCATAAAGCCAGTAATGATGGCAAAACTGAGCGCTAAGATTTTTTTATCCTGTGGAATATGCTCATGAGATGAATGATCATGATGTTCATGGGAATGATGTTCGGACATACGGCTCCTTATTGTCTATTTGATTAACTTGGGATAAAGTATAAAGTCCGTAGCAACTACAAGGTCAAGACTTGGTTTTAGAAAAATGAAAATTAACGAACTCAGCAAACAAAGCGGTATTCATTTAGAAACCATTCGGTATTATGAAAAAATGGGCTTGATGCCGGAACCTAAACGTCTTGCAAATGGTTATCGAGATTATGATGAAGCCAGTTTGAAACAATTAAAGTTTATTAAAACCTGCCGAGCGTTAGATTTTAGCTTGGCCGAAATTAAATTTTTTAATGAGATGAAAACGCAGCAATCTCAACATTGCAAAGTGGATAGCATGTTGGCGAAACATTTGGTTTCAGTCGAAGAAAAAATTGCCGAACTGACTGAAATTAAACATTTCCTGCAAAGTTTAATTACCGAAGATGATCATCAAGCTGCAGATTGTAAAGCTATGGCCCAATTAAAAGCCTATTAAGAGCGGTCTAAAAAATATCAAAAATCCGCACGTTGATATGCGGATTGGTCACTATTCTGGATCATCTGTAAACGCGTTGTTTCGGAATATTGGCACAAAGGTTGCAAGATACAGCACAAACACAATGGCAATTAAAATAGCCGGAATCGTGATAAAAAACAGCTCGTCCACATACATTAAACAAGCTCGGGAAAGTGCCGCCGTGAAAAGACAAAGCACGGCAAGGCGACAGAGTTTTGGATAATCCAGTTTCGTAAAGCCACTATGCCATAATCCCGCGGTGAGCCAAATCATCATCATACTGCCGAGAATGCTGCCGAGTGTCACCATGTGTAATGGATCGGCAGTAGGTTCATCAAGTAATTTATTTATGCCAATCCACAAATAGCCAATCGCGGCGAACAATTGAAGGAAATAATAAGTGCGTACGTAATGTTTACGTAGTAGTTCGTGATGATGTAATTCGCGTAACTTGGCAAGCAAAATAAAGCCAACGGCAAAGGCTGTAAAAGCGGCTGTTTGCGCAGGCAACCAAAGCTCTGCTGCGGTATGAAGTAATAAAAATGTAATCGCGATATTTTTATACACGACATTCGGGATAAATACAGGATCTTTCAATGTACTTTCTTTCAGTGCCTCTGCGCCTAATAGAATACTGACTCGAATTGATATAAACATCACTGCCGCCATATTCAAATGCACCTGTGCCCGCAATAATTTCAGACTATCAGTCATGGCGTAAGCCGTCTGACAAACCATAAATGCAGCAAGTAACATCAGTAAAGTAAAATTGTCGGTATTGCGATCCAACCAAAATAGCCAAGCACAAAAGAGTAATAAAGCGAGCCAATAAGCTGCCACTAAAAACGAGGCAGTTTGCGGCGAAAATGGCAATAACACCAATCCTGCAAGCAAGAGCACCGATAAAATCGTCGCAATAGGTTTTAAATTACCTTTGTAATTTGTCCATTCGAGCATGGAAGCCGTCAGAAAGCCGCCGTATGCGGCCGGTAGCATAAATTCTAAGAAAATTTTGCGGTGTAGGATGAGATCATCGGGGCTGATGAAAAAGCTCAAGGCACCAACAATCGCAAGAATGGCAGCCCCGACAAAAAAGGGTCGCATCGGATGGGTAAAGAAATTATTCATAGTAATGGATTCCTTGAAATTCGCGTGCGACTACGGTTTCTTCAAAGGCTGAATTGCGTTCGGATAATGGCGTTGGCAAGGTAATCACATTTTGCACATCCATCCCTTTTGGAGAAAGCTGCATAATCTCTCGGCTTAATCGAGCTGCTTCAAAACGATCGTGCGTCACTAAAATGCAAGCCATGCCTTGGTGCTCAATTTTTTCCACTAACATAGCGGCTAAAATATCACGTAAATCACGATCCAAACCGACAAAAGGCTCGTCCAATAAGGCTAAATCACAGCCGCATAGTAATAGACGCAAAAATGCCACGCGTTTTGCCATACCGCCCGATAATTCGGTTGGGTATTTATTCAAATCACCCGAAGAAAGTCCGATCTTTTCTGCCAGCGCAATGATTTTATTTTCATTAGGATTATCCATAAAAATGGCGATATTCTGCATGGCAGTGAGATTTTCTAATAGACGATTTTCTTGAAATAGAAAGCCCGTTTTACGAAATGTATTATTGATTTCGCCCGATTTTGGTGTTTCTAAACCTGAAATTAAACGCAGCACAGTGGTTTTGCCACAACCGCTTGGACCGAATAAAGTTTTTACTTCGCCCGGTTGTAAATCCATACTGAAATCGCGCACGATGGGATCGCGGAGAATTTCAAAACGCACATTTTTTAAACTCAGCATTATCTTCTCCACGGCATAAACAGGATTTCCAATGGTTTGGTAATCAAATATTCAAAGAGTGAAACAAACACAATCACCAACAGCACATAAGCCATAACCGTTGACGTATCTAACATGGCTCTGGCATCGGCAATCTGTGCTCCCACACCCTCATTGGCACCTAAAAGCTCTGCCATAATTACCACTTTTACGCCCATCGCAACCGCGACGCCAATGCTGGAAATCACATAGCCTGTGAGATGGGGAACGTACAAATAGCGGATTTTTTTCCACAATCCGAGCTTGTACGCATCAAATAATTCTTCATGTTGTTTGTTTACACTTGCCATGCCCATGGCTGCACTGGCAAAGGTCAGCGGGGCGACTAATACGATAATGGTAAATAGTACACTTGGGTTGCCAAAGCCAAACCAAAATAACGCCATCACGACCCAAATAATTGGCGGCATGGCTAACAAAATCGTAATGACGGGTTTAAGCAATGCCATAGCGGTTTTAAAGCTTCCCGCAATCAGCCCTGCCGCTAAGCCTGCGACTAATGCAATGGCAATACCCACCACAGAACGCCATAATGAAATACCGATTTCGTTTTGTTGGAAATGCTCGAGCAGCTCAAGGGCTTTTTGAAAAACATCCGCGGGAGCAGGCAGCATAAATTCACCAAATACTGAGCTGCCCCAAGCCCACAAAGCAACAACCATCATCGCCACACTCAAGCCGGTAAAACCGCTCCAGAGGTAGTCGATGATGTAAAACAGGACAGGTTGTGGTTTACGGATTTTGTCAGTTTTAATCATGTTATGTGATTCAGTTTCCAATTAAGCCAAGAAGAATTTATCATCTGGTAATTTACCACCTAAGAGTTTTGGATTGAACGCCATCAAGGTTTCATAGAATTGCATGATTTCATTTTTCAGTTCACTGGCTTTGGTTACCGTTAAGCGCGCACCGTCTAAGCCCATTTCAATAGCGGCTTCTGGAGCAGGAAGATAATTAGCGCCAATTTCAGCCGCACTTTTGCGGTTAGCCATAATCCAGTTTAACGCATCACTTAAATCTTGGTGAAGTAGATCAAACTCTGCCTTGTGTGCGTGGAAGTATTCTTCGTTAGCAATAATGCCCGCCATTGGAATAAGCGGTTTAGTGTTAAACGCTTGACCCCATTCTTTCACTAAATCGAAGCCACGTACAATCTCTGTACCGACGATTTTAGCTTTCTGCACAACCGCACTTGCCATTGGTTCTGGCAAGATGGCCGCATGGAAATCTTTAAGCAAGAACAACCCAATTGCTTCAGTTGGCGTTGCCGCATAGGTGATATCCACTTTATTAATATCAATATTCAGTTTTTTCAATAAGGCCTGCAATACGATGTCAGGCATATCGTTTTTAAATGGCACTAGGATTTTTTTACCCACCAATTCTTGCGGTGAAGTAATAGCACCACCTTTACACATCAACTGCGTAATGCCATTGGTGAGAATATTCACCATGCCAACTTGTTGCCCTTGATTACGTAAATTCACGCCCACATTACTTGGGCTCATCATCACTTTAAATTGCCCACTTGCTACACCCGCACGCAACTGATCAGGCGAACGCCAAATCTCTAACGATACATCCGCTTGTTTGGCTAATTTACCTTGTGCTGCCGCCACCGCAATGGTTACACTTGGCATTGCGGGTGCGCCATAAATGGTAAATTGCTCTTTTGTTGCCGCAAAGAGAGAAGGCGACATGCCCGCTGCCGTAAGTGCTGCGCTCATTCTTAAAAAATCACGTCTATTCATTGTCATGGTTATCTCCTTATAATGAAACAAGTCTAATACTTGTATTTTGATAATGGTTTTCATTTATTATCTTACTCGTTGTGACTAAAGTAAAGAGAGACAAAAGTGCGGTTAATTTTCAAGGTGTTTTTTACCGTGAAATAATATGCGCCAGTTCCACTTTTAACTCAAGTAAATTCTTGCATAGTCATTCCTGAATATATGTTCTTCGTTTCGGAATAATGACAAGAATTAATTCTAATAGATAGATAAACTAATGCGTTATCAAAATTATGACATTGTTAGCCTGGCTTAAACTGTCATGTCTTTCTACTTTATAAAAGCCCAAGGTTATTTTATGTAACTTTTTAGTCTAAAAATCCTTTATTATCTCTCTTGAATTTCAATGTATTATGGTGTTAAATCAGCACATATTATAAGGGTATAAAATGATAAAAATAAGTTGTAGGAATTTATGTGCCAATTACTCGGAATGAACTGCAATACGCCGACGGATATTGTCTTTTCTTTTGAAGGTTTCCGTCGTCGTGCGGGTCTTACTGATTGCCATTCAGATGGCTTCGGTATCGCTTTTTTTGAAGGTCGCGGTGTGCGTATTTTTCGCGATAACCACGCTGCATCTCAATCCCCAATTGCGGATTGTGTAAAACAATACAATATTAAATCACTGAACGTGATCGCCCACATTCGTAAAGCAACACAAGGAGGGGTCACGATTGAAAACACCCATCCCTTTATTCGCGAAATCTGGGGCGAAAACTGGGTGTTTGCTCACAATGGTAATTTAAAAGAATTACCCGATATGTCTGAGAGTTTCTGTCAGCCTATTGGCTCAACTGATTCAGAAGCCGCATTTTGTTATATGGCGGAATATTTGAAAAATCGTTTCCGTCGTAAACCGTCTGAAATGGAAATTTTTAGCGCGATTCAAGATATTGCTAAATCGCTCTCAGAAAAAGGCACCTTTAACTTCATTCTTTCAAACGGAGAATGGATGATCGCCCACTGCTCAACTAATTTGCATTATTTAACGCGTAAAGCCCCTTTTGGTAAAGCGCATCGAATTGATGATGATGGTGTTATCGATTTTAATGATTATGCGAAAGATGGCGACAAAGTCACAATCATTACGACTTTTCCACTCACTAAAGATGAGCCTTGGGTCAAAATGGAACATGGTGGTTTCGTCTTCTTCAAAGAAGGGGATAAAATTGCTGAGGTCGTCGGTGTAGCTAAAGAAATGGAAGATGATGGTACATTAGGCAATCGCGCAGCAGCCTAATAACAAATCACAATAAAAAGTGCGGTCAAAAACATTAGAGATTTTGAGCTGACCGCACTTTCTTTATCAGCAATTAACGCATTGTCACAAATTCTTCAGAACCTGTTGGGTGAATCGCTACGGTATTATCAAAGTCTGCTTTCGTTGCGCCCATTTTGATTGCCACAGCAAAACCTTGAATCATTTCATCCACACCAAAACCAATACCGTGTAAGCCCACAATTTTCTCTTCTTTGCCAACACAAACTAACTTCATTCGGCAAGGTTGGCGATGTTCAGTGACAGCGGTGTACATTGCCGTGAAAGAGGATTTATACACTTTCACATTTTCTTCACCATATTGCTCAATCGCTTGCGGTTCAGTTAAACCCACCGCACCAATTGGCGGATGGCTGAACACAACGGTTGGTACAAGATTGTAATCCAAATGCTCATTTGGTTTGTTATTGAATAAACGCTCAGATAAGCGACGACCTGCTGCTACAGCAACTGGCGTTAATTCAATACCACCTTCGATAATATCTCCCACAGCATAAATACCAGGCACGTTTGTATTTTGATATTTATCGACAATAATTTGTCCACGAGAATTGGTTTTCACGTCCGTTACTTCAAGATTAATCACATCCGTTGCCGGTTCGCGACCTATCGCCCAAATTAACGTATCTACCGTGGTTTCACGACCATCTTGTAATTTCAAGGTAAGTGAACCATCGGCATTTTTTACGACTTCTTCAGGCAACGCTTTGGTATGTAATTGAATACCATCTTGTGCTAACACTTCAACTAATGTCTCTACAATTAATGGATCCTGATGACGCAATGGGGCGTGTTGGCGCACAAATAAATGGGTTTCGCTGCCTAAGCTATTTAAAACACCCGCTAATTCAACAGCAATATAACCCGCACCAACCACTGCAACACGTTTTGGTAATTCATTTAAAGCAAATACACCATTTGAATCAATCCCGTATTCTGCACCTTTTACCGCAGGAATACTTGGACGACCACCTGTAGCAATTAAAATATGATCCGCTGTCACTAATTCTGTTGAACCATCTGCATAGCTTACTTCAATCGTTTTCGCATCTTTAAAGCGAGCAAAACCATTTAGAACATCCACATTATTTTTTGCTAATACATTATTGTAAGAGGTATGAATACGACCGATATAAGCTTGACGACTCTCAACTAATTTCGCGTAATCAAAGTTTTTCACTTCGACATCAAAACCATAAGCGGGTGCATAGCTGTTAATGGCTTCTGCAATTTGTGCGCCATAAAACATCACTTTTTTCGGTACACAACCTACGTTCACACAAGTGCCACCGAGGTGTTTTGCTTCGATAATGGCACATTTTTTACCGTAGCTTGCTGCACGGTTAATTGAGGCAATCCCGCCAGAACCGCCACCAATCGCAATATAATCGTAATGTTTAATCATTGTAATAATCCTTTTTTTACTTACTTAAATTTTCTCCTATTTTGCCTAAAAGTGAGGAAGAAAGCTATAAATTGATGTAATTGGAATTGTCTATATGAAAAAGGGGAGGATTGATCGTTTTCAGCATAAATTTCAACATACAAAGTAGATTTTCGTTATAATGCTGACTTGCACTCTAGCAAATAAACCGCATTGAATTATCTTAAAAGATAAAAAACTCAAAAATTAATCAGCCTATCTAAGGAATAACCTACATGGCGATCTGGAAAAAGACATTCACACTCAATCAACTTAATGAAATGAGTAAAAACTGTGCTATAGAACATTTAGGTATTGAGGTTTATGCGGTTGGAGAAAACTGGATTGAGGCCAAAATGCCTGTAGATCATCGCACAATACAGCCTTTTGGTTTGCTACATGGGGGCATATCTGTTGCCTTGGCCGAAACTATTGGATCTCTGGCAGGATTTCTCTGTGTAGAAGAGGGACAAATAGTTGTCGGCTTAGACATTAATGCGAATCACCTCCATTCAGTAAAACAAGGTTTTGTGATTGCTAAGGCAATCCCTATTAGTTTAAGTAAAAATATCCATGTATGGCAAATTGACATTCGTGATGAACAAGATAAACTTTGTTGCGTTTCTCGATTAACGCTTTCTATTAAACATTTATGAATAAAACTCAAAAAATCGGTGTTATCTTAGCCAATCTTGGTACGCCGGATGAACCTAACGCCAAAGCAATTTCACGTTATTTATGGGAATTTCTCACAGATCCTCGAGTGGTCGATTTACCCCGTTGGAAATGGTATCCCCTTTTAAAAACTATTATTTTACCGATGCGTTCTAAACGTATTGCACAAAATTATCAAGCTATTTGGACCGCTCAAGGCTCTCCGCTGCTCGCTATTACAAAGCAACAACAAACAGGTTTACAAGCTTATTTGACTGAACAAGGCATCAATGCACAAGTCGAAATTGCCATGACTTACGGCAATCCTTCGATGCAAAGTGCGGTCAAAAATTTACTCAAAAATGATGTAGAACGCATGATTGTACTACCACTTTATCCACAATATTCCAGCACCACAACAGGTGCATTAATCGATGCATTCAATCGTGCGATTGCACAAGAACGCGATATTATGCCTTTTGAGTTTATTCATTCTTATCATCTTGATAAAAACTACATTAATGCGTTGGTGGATTCTATCAAAGTGCGGTTAAAATCGGATGAATTTTTGCTTTTTTCTTATCATGGCATTCCATTGCGTTATGAGAATATGGGGGATTATTATCGTCAGCATTGCAAACAAACTACGATTGCGATTGTGGATAAGCTCGGTTTAACCGAAAACCAATGGAATATGACGTTCCAATCTCGTTTTGGTCGTGAAGAATGGTTACAACCTTATACCGATCATTTCTTGGAAGAAGCTGCTTCTCAAGGGATTCAAAAAATCGTGGTGATTTGCCCTGGCTTCTCGGTGGATTGCTTAGAAACCTTAGAAGAAATTGAGGTTGAAAATAAAGAAACATTCTTAAATCATGGTGGTGTGTCTTATCACTATATCCCTGCGTTGAATGCAGAAAAAGCCCATATTGAAATGATGGGGAAACTGGTTTTGGATAGATTGAAATAGTTAAATCTCCCCCTCCCCCCTCTTTGCGAAAGAGGGGGGAGCTTAATAGCCCATAAACGTTCTCCGTTCTTAACTCTCTCAAATATATTCCTAATAAAATCACTAAAAGCAACATCATAAAAGCCCTTCTTTTGCAAAGAGAGATTAGGGAATTGATTTGGGATAAATTGGAATAGTAAAATCTCCCCCTAACCCCCTCTTTGCGAAAGAGGGGGAGCTTAATAGCCCATAAACGTTCTCCGTTCTTAACTCTCTCAAATATATTCCCAATAAAATCACTAAAATCAACGTCATAAAAAAGCCCTTCTTTTGTAAAGAGGGGTTTGGGGAGATTTAAAAAAGGTTTGGGGAGATTTTAAAAAACAAACAAAAAGGCGAACCTTTCGATTCGCCTTTTAAGATTTTCTTCTAATCAAAGATTAGAAGTATACACGCATACCTACACCGATAGCTTTGTCGTTAATTTTCTCTGAGTAAGTATAACCACCATTTGTATTAGCAGTGTATTTTTTAACGGTTGCGTATTTACCTTCTAAGAATACAACAACTTGTTTATGAAGCTTATAGTCAGCACCGAGTAAGAAGCCGTGAGTTTTTGCTTTATTGCTATCTTCAACTTTTACATGCTCGTATAGGTAGTTACCATATACTTTAGATGTTGGAAGTACTTGATATTCAAAGCCAGGTGATACATAGAATTTATTTAATTTAGCATCGCCATTTTTCTCATGAGCATAACCAAAGTCACCGATTAATTTGAAATCATTAACGGTATAACCTAAAGATGCTAAGAAACCATCTTTACGGTGAGAAGCTGATGAACCAGTTTCATAGTTAGTATGACCATAAGCAAAACGCGCATCAAGATCACCCGCTGTATATAATGCACCTAAACCATATGCATTTTTAATGTTACCAGTTGGATCTGCTACATAAGTTTGATTACCGTTAACGTCTAAAGCTCCCTTTTTAGTTTTTAAAGGGTTTCCCATTTCATTATGACGTTGACCAAAGTTATAGTTTGCACTTAATTGTAAACCTTCGATACCTTTATAGTCATAACGAACTACACCAGTACCTGAAGTTGGAATATATTTACCTTTTGGAATCAAGCCATATTCATAGTCATTTGTTTGGCTTAAATCATCCGCGATAGTTAATTGACGACCGAATTTGATTTCACCAACTGATTGGCTACCTAAACCTACGTAAGCACGTTTAGCATAAAGGCTACCGAATTGGTCACGAGATTCTGTATCATCAAAACGGAATTCTAAACGACCTAACGCATAGAAATCGTTATCTAAGTTGTGTTTCACTGTGATACCGAAACGTGAACCTGCATTACGTAAAGCGGAGTTTGCAGTTTTAGTTGACACACCTGTTTGTGGATTTGTCTCTTTAGCGTTCGCTTTTTCTAAAATTAAACGAAGAGAACCGTTTAATTCAACTTTAGTACCTTCGTTATTATAAACTACTGCTGCGTTTGCTGCTGAAGCGGCAACAACGGAAACGATTAATGCTGCTAGTGTCTTTTTCATAATTGTTATTCCTTTGGGTTATGCTCTACGATTTTTGATTGAAGCAATTTTTCATAAAAAGTTCAATCTCCGAAATAGACGCCACAAATATTACAAAATAAAGTTATGGTGTCAATGGGAGGATCTACACCAATTTACTAAAATCGGATCAAGATCACATTTTTCAAACAATAAAGTTTGTTTTTTAATCAATCCCAAATTGACTTGCTGACATTTTAAATATTCGGCCAGATCGATTTCTTGTTTTATTTATTCTTTATAATCGCCTAAGTGTCGAAGAAATAATGGGTATTTGATAGCGTTAAGCGCACTCCACTGAAAATGAAATCACCTCTTTAATACTTTTAGCACCTAATGCAATCATAATTAAACGATCGACACCTAAAGCCACGCCTGATGTATTGGGAATCCCTGCTTGTAATGCCGCCAGGAAGCGATGATCGATTTCATGTTGTGGTAAGCCTGCTTTTTCGCGTAGGCGGTTATCTTGCTCAAAGCGGTGTTGTTGTTCACGGGCATCAGTTAACTCGTGAAAACCATTTGCTAATTCTAATCCTTTATAATAAAACTCAAAGCGTTCTGCCACACGACTATCTTCTGGACTAAGTTGTGCAAGTGCAGCTTGTGAAGAGGGAAAATGATATACAGCAACAGGTGCTTCTTGCCCGATGTTAGGTTCTACCACTTCGCTGAATAAAAATTGTAATAATGTGTCCCTGTCTTCATTTTCATCTGCCATGAAATGGTGTTTACGAGCTGCTTCAACTAATTCTTGACGAGTTGCAGAAAGTGGGTCTAATCCTACATATTCTTGAAATACGAACTGATAACTTAAGGTTTCTGCGGGTTTACAATCAAGAATTTGTTGTAATAAATCATCCACTTCATTCATCAGACGATACATATCAAAGTACGGTCTATACCATTCAAGCATGGTAAATTCTGGATTATGCCGATTGCCAGCCTCCTCATTACGGAATACTTTACTAATTTGAAAAATTGGCCCACTGCCAGCAGCCAGTAAACGTTTCATGTGATATTCCGGACTAGTGGAAAGCCAGAGTGTTTTTGATAATTCGCCAAAAGGTGCAATAAATTCGGTATTAAAGGTGGAAAGATGGAGATCGGTTACGCCAAATTCGCTTAAAACAGGTGTTTCTACCTCTAATAATCCACGATCAGTAAAGAACTCGCGAATATCAGCAATAATTTTTGCACGAGCCAGTAAATTTTTTATTGGAGCAGAAGGTTGCCATAGTGTTTGTTTATCGCTAAGTGCGGTCATTTTTTTCTCCATTTTTGGCACTAAGAGGAATGATATTATTGTAAACAAGAGCGATTTTTAACTCAATAATCCAATTGAATGGTTTATAAACGAAAACAGTTATCATCCCAAAATATATAAAAACTAACTTTTTTGAGTTAGATCACACTTTTAGTATTTTATCCGTTTATTCAGGAAAAAAAGTTACTAATTTGTAAACAAAAATGGCAGAATGGTAGTATGTTCCCTATTGCTTTTATTAGGGCGTTTCATTTTTTTACTTTTAATTGGAGGATATCGTGCAAACGGTTAATGTCGATATTGCTATTGTTGGTGCCGGTGGCGGCGGTTTACGTGCAGCAATTGCAGCAGCAGAAGCAAACCCTAACTTAAAGATCGCATTAGTTTCTAAAGTTTATCCTATGCGTAGCCATACGGTTGCTGCAGAAGGTGGTGCGGCCGCAGTAATTAAAGAGGAAGATTCCTACGATAAACACTTCCACGATACCGTTGCCGGTGGTGACTGGTTATGTGAACAAGATGTGGTGGAATATTTCGTTGAACATTCTCCGGTGGAAATGACTCAACTTGAACGTTGGGGCTGCCCTTGGAGCCGTAAAGCCGATGGTGATGTAAACGTGCGTCGTTTCGGTGGGATGAAAATCGAACGTACTTGGTTCGCAGCAGATAAAACCGGTTTCCACTTATTACATACTCTTTTCCAAACATCCATTCAATATCCACAAATTCAACGCTTTGACGAGCACTTCGTTTTAGACATCTTAGTTGATGATGGTCATGCTCGTGGTATGGTTGCGATGAATATGATGGAAGGTACACTTGTTCAAATCAACGCAAATGCGGTTGTGATTGCAACAGGCGGTGGCTGTCGTGCATTTAAATTTAACACCAACGGCGGTATCGTAACAGGTGATGGCTTATCAATGGCATATCGTCACGGTGTTCCACTTCGTGATATGGAATTCGTCCAATACCATCCAACTGGTTTACCAAATACTGGTATCTTAATGACTGAAGGTTGTCGTGGTGAAGGCGGTATCTTAGTGAATAAAAACGGCTACCGTTATTTACAAGATTATGGTCTAGGCCCTGAAACGCCAATCGGTAAGCCTGAAAACAAATATATGGAACTTGGTCCACGTGATAAAGTTTCACAAGCGTTTTGGCAAGAATGGAAAAAAGGCAACACCTTAAAAACAGCAAAAGGTGTCGATGTGGTTCATCTTGACTTACGCCACTTAGGGGAAAAATACTTACATGAACGTCTTCCATTCATTTGTGAATTAGCCAGTGCTTATGAAGGTGTAAACCCAGTTAATGAACCAATCCCTGTACGTCCTGTTGTTCACTACACCATGGGTGGTATTGAAGTGGATTACAACAGCGAAACTCGCATTAAAGGTTTATTTGCTGTGGGTGAATGTGCGTCTTCTGGTTTACATGGTGCAAACCGTTTAGGTTCTAACTCGCTTGCAGAATTAGTGGTTTTAGGCCGTGTTGCAGGTGAATATGCCGCACAACGTGCAGCGGAAGCACAACCGGCAAACCGTGCAGCAGTTGATGCGCAAGCTCAAGATGTTGTGGCTCGCCTTGAAGCACTTTACAACCAAGAAGGTAATGAATCTTGGTCTGAAATCCGTGACGAAATGGGTACCGTAATGGAAGAAGGTTGTGGTATCTACCGTGACCAAGAAAGCATGCAAAAAGCAGTAGATAAAATTGCTGAGCTTAAAGAACGTTATAAACGTATCCGTGTTGCAGACCGTTCAAGCGTATTCAATACCGATGTGCTTTACACTGTAGAATTAGGTTACATCCTTGATGTGGCACAATCTATTGCCAACTCTGCAATTGAACGTAAAGAGTCTCGTGGTGCACACCAACGCTTAGACTACACTGAACGTGATGATGTGAATTATTTACAACACACCCTTGCTTACTACAATGGCGATGATGCACCGCGTATTGAATACAGCCCGGTAAAAATCACCAAATCTCAACCAGCAAAACGTGTTTATGGTGCTGAAGCAGAAGCGGCAGAAGCGGCTGCGAAAGCTAAGGAGCAAGCAAATGGCTAATTCACCGGTAATGACTGTAGAAGTATTACGCTACAACCCAGAAAACGATCAAGAGCCACATTTAAGCTCTTATCAAGTACCTTATGATAACCAAACCTCTCTTTTAGATGCGTTAGGTTACATTAAAGATAAACTTGAGCCGTCTCTTTCTTATCGTTGGTCTTGCCGTATGGCGATCTGCGGTTCTTGTGGGATGATGGTCAATAACAAACCAAAATTGGCTTGTAAAACGTTCTTACGTGATTACAGCGGCCACATGCGTATTGAACCATTGGCAAACTTCCCTATTGAACGCGACTTAGTGGTTGATTTAAGTCACTTTATCGAAAGTTTAGAGGCAATTAAACCTTATATTATTGGCAACGAAGCGCCAGCATTAGATGGTAAACCACATCCATCGAAAGAATTGCAAGTAAGCCGTACGAAACAAACTCCAGCACAGCTTGAGAAATATCGTCAATTCTCAATGTGTATTAACTGTGGTTTATGCTATGCGGCTTGTCCGCAATTTGGTTTAAACCCTGAATTCTTAGGCCCTGCAGCGATTACAATGGCGCACCGTTACAACCTTGATAACCGTGACCATGGTAAAGCACAACGTATGCCATTATTAAATGGTAAAAACGGTGTTTGGAGCTGTACTTTCGTGGGTTATTGTTCTGAAGTGTGTCCAAAACACGTGGATCCAGCTTCAGCAATCAACCAAGGCAAAGTGGAAAGTGCCAAAGATTATGTTATCTCAATGCTAAAACCAAAAGGCTAAGGGGAAGAATATGTCAGTAACAGTAAGTAAACGCAAAAAATATGTTCGCCCAATGACGGCTACTTGGTGGCAAAAATTGGATTTCTACAAAGCATATATGGTGCGCGAAGCTACCTCTATCTTTGCCGTATGGTTCTGCATTGTATTGCTTTATGGTGTACTTTGCCTTGCAAGCAATCCTGTACCTGGCTTAGGTATTGTTGATTTCATTGGCTTCTTAAGAAATCCAATTGTGGTGTTCTTAAATATCATCACATTAATTGCAACCTTATATCACACTGCAACTTATTTCGTAATGACCCCAAAAGTGATGAACATCATTGTTAAAAATGAGCGTTTACCACATCACGTGTTAAGAAATGCACTTTGGGCAGTGACAGCTGTGGTTAGTGTTGTCGCATTAATTTTAGTTTATATGTAGGGAGAGAAAAAATGGTCGAACAAAATCCAAAACGCTCTGGTGAACCACCAGTATGGTTGATGTTTGGTGCTGGCGGGACTGTCAGTGCGATTTTCTTCCCTGTGGTAATCTTAATCCTTGGTTTATTGTTACCATTCGGATTAATTGATCCACATAATCTAATTACATTCGCTTATTCTTGGATCGGAAAATTAGTTATCTTAGTTTTAACGATTTTTCCTATGTGGTGTGGTTTACACCGTATCCATCACGCGATGCACGATCTTAAAATTCACGTGCCAGCAGGCGGATTTATCTTCTACGGCCTCGCAACCATTTACACTGTTTGGGTGTTATTTGCCGTATTAGGTTTGTAATTTTAAAGTACTAAAGTGAAGAAATAAAAGTGCGGTCATTTTGATTTGATCGCACTTTTTTATTCTCAAAGAATCACTAAAATATTTTCTTAATTCAGAAAAACAAAAAACCCGACATAACGTCGGGTTTTCTTTTATCAAAAACTTTGATAATTATTCTGCAACAACGATAACATCTAATGTTGCAAATACTTCGCCGTGAAGTTGGAAACGAACATCGTGATCACCAAGAGTACGGATTGGACCGTTTGGTAAACGAACTTCGCTTTTCGCAATTTCAACACCAGCTGCAGTTACTGCTTCTGCTACATCACGAGTAGTGATTGCGCCGAATAAACGGCCTTCATCACCTGCTTTAGATGCGATAGTGACAGAACCTAATGCAGTCACTTGTGCTGCGCGAGCTTGAGCTGCTGCAAGACTTGCTGCTGCCGCTGCTTCTAACTCTGCACGACGTGCTTCAAAGTGTTCAATGTTAGCTTTAGTTGCCATAACTGCTTTACCTTGTGGGATTAAGAAGTTACGAGCGAAACCAGATTTAACATTAACTTGATCACCTACGTTACCTAGGTGAACGATTTTATCTAAAAGAATTACTTGCATTTCCTAACTCCTTCTTAATTGTGATGAGAATCAGAGTAAGGTAATAACGCTAAATAACGAGCGCGTTTGATTGCGCGTGCTAATTGGCGTTGGTACTTCGCACGAGTACCGGTAATGCGGCTTGGTACAATTTTGCCGCTTTCAGAAATGTAGTTCTTTAATGTAGCGATATCTTTGTAATCGATTTCAACAACATTTTCCGCTGTGAAACGGCAGAACTTACGACGACGGAAATAACGTGCCATTTGGCTGTCTCCTAATCTATAAATTCGATTTGCTCGGCATGCAATACTAATTGCGTTAAACCATTTGAGGTTTTATGTGAAGTAATAAACCCCACCACAAGAAGTTTACTGCCGACCGTAATGCTTTGAGTTTTTTCTATTAACTGATTGCCACTGACTTGAACTGGCATCTTTAACCACGCTTGGCGTGATAAACCACTTTCGACTTGTTCGGAACGATGTTCTAGCCAAAATTGGCAATGCGCAATCCCGTTAGGGCTTTTGCTTCGCTTGGGTAATTGACACACTGTGCCGATTAACGAGAAGCGATTATCAAGTTTTGAATTACTCTTCAGCATCCTCAAAATCGTTGTTTTCAACTTCAGCTAAAGGTTTACGTTCTTCTTTAGCCGCTTTCATTGGGGACGCTTCGGTTACGGCGTGCTTAGTATGGATAACAAGACTGCGTAATACAGCATCGTTATAACGGAAAGTCGTTTCTAGCTCGTCGATGACTTGTTGAGGCGCTTCTACATTCATAAGCACATAGTGTGCTTTGTGTAATTTGTTAATTGGGTACGCTAATTGACGACGACCCCAATCTTCTAGGCGATGAACTTGACCACCAGCTTCTTTAACAGAACCTGTGTAACGTTCGATCATACCTGGTACTTGCTCGCTTTGGTCCGGATGAACCATAAACACGATTTCGTAGTGACGCATTACTGCTCCTTACGGGTTAATCAGCCTTTGACGTAGATTAGCCACCAATCTGCAAAGGCAAGGAACGAAAAAATGAACGTGGCTAGGGCGCTGATTATACAGATTTTTTTCTAGACTTCAAATAATTTGTATGCTTTTCAAACAAAAAAAGCCGATATTAACATATCGGCTTTTCTTTTATTTCTAAATTAACGGCTACGGAAAATGATACGACCTTTGCTTAAGTCATAAGGGGTCATTTCTACTGTTACTTTATCGCCCGTTAAGATACGAATATAGTTTTTACGCATTTTGCCAGAAATATGTGCAGTCACCACGTGACCATTTTCTAACTCAACACGGAACATGGTATTTGGTAAGGTTTCCAAAATTGTGCCTTGCATTTCAATGCAATCTTCTTTTGCCATTTTATCCTCTAAAATTATGATTTTTTTGACCGCACTTCTTACGGTTATAAATGAAAAACGGGCGAATTATAGCCGTTTTTAATGTTAGACGAAAGATTAAAATGGTATTTTGTTTAAATGCACATTATTTTTTTAATAATTCGATTATAATGTTCCACTAAAGTCGATTAGATAAAGAATTTAATTTAGCATACGAGGCCAAGATGTAGCCTTATGCGGTATTACCTTTCCCAAGGTGGCACCCTACCTACTAAAAAGCTAAAGCAAACTTTACTATAATGTTCGTTAATCTGCATGTAAAACAATAACTTCAACCCAAGGGTTATTTATGGCTATACCTAAAATAATTGTAATTAGTTTAAAACATTCAACAAGAAGAGAAAATATTGCTAAGCGCCTTTCTGGTTTGGGGTTAGACTTTAGTTTTTTTGATGCGACAGATGGGAAAAAACTTCCTGCCTCCGTATTAGAATCTGTCGATTATGATTTCTATCCGAAACACTATTTATCACCTAAGGCCTTAACGCTCGGCGAAATTGGCTGTGCAATAAGCCATATTAAAGTTTATGAGCACATGGTAGAAAACAATATTAAAAGTGCCATTATTCTTGAAGACGATGCGATCGTTTCACAGCACTTTAAGGAAATTATTGAGGATACGCTCAATAAAATTAATAAAAATCATGAGCTGATCTTTTTTGATCACGGAAAAGTTAAATCCCATTTCTTTAAGAAACGGATTGTGGAAGGATATAGACTTGCACATTACAAGTCACCTTCAAAAAATTCAAGAAGATGTATTATCTATGCAACCGCTTATTTAATTACATTATCGGGCGCTAAAAAATTACTTAACTACGCTTATCCAATAAGACTGCCTGCTGATTATCTGACGGGATTAATCCAAAAAACACGTGTTGATGCCTATGGCATTGAACCACCATGTGTATTTAGAGGATTAAACAGTGACTCAGAAATAGACAAAATTGAACATCGATATGAATAAGCTAAAAGCACTAAGGTTAAAAATAGGGAAATGGATACTCGATAAATCATCAAGATCAGCCAATCCCCAAAGTTTAAAACATCCTAAGAGTTTCTTATTTTTGCGACAAGATGGGAAAATTGGCGACTATATCGTGAGTTCTTTTGTTTTTCGGGAAATAAAGAAATTTAACCCGTTGATAAAAATCGGTGTCATCTGCACGAAACAGAACGCTTATCTGTTTCAAAGAAACCATCACATTGATGAGATTTATCTTGTAAAGAAAAGAAACATTCTCGACTACATCAAGACGGCACTGTTTATTAGAAAAGAAAGATACGATGTTGTCATTGATCCAACTCTTGTACTTAGAAACCGAGACTTGTTGCTATTGAGAATACTCAATGCCCGTAATTATATCGGCTATAGAAAAGCAGATTATAATATTTTTAATATAAATATTACTAAAGACGGCCATTTTTCAGAAATTTACAAAGAAGCTTTAGCTCAGTCAAATATCAGTCTAAGTGATGATCGCTATGACATTCCGCAAGATGACTTAATTAAAGAAGAAATTCTTAAGTTTATTACGGACAACAAGTTAAATAACTTTATTGCCATTAACTTCTATGGAAATGGCAAAAATAGAAAGTTTGATGACTCTCACATTGTAGATTATTTAACATATATTAGAGACTCGAATAAACATCAGCTAATCTTACTTGCAACACCTGATACTTATGAGCATTTAAGTAGAATCGCTAATCAATTTAATGATGTATTTGTTTATCCAAATCCTCACACAACGATCTATCATACAATTGAGTTGATTAGAAACTGTGCTCTACTTATTTCGGTTGATACATCAACGGTTCATATCGCTTCGGGGTTAAATAAACCTATGATTTGTTTTTACTCGCAAGACAAAGAAAATTTTACGCACTGGCATCCCAATTCTAAGAATGTATGCCATATTATTCATTACTACGATAATGTTAATGAGATCTCCCCGAGAGAAATAAAACCAGAATGGCTAGATATTTAAAGATGCCTGCCACAAACTTTATCATTTATTAGATTATTTTTATGAATTCAAAAAAACACTTAGGTCATACAGCCCGTAAACGCTTCGGACAAAACTTTTTACATGATACCTCCGTCATTCAAGGGATCGTGTCGGCAATTCACCCACAACCCAATCAATTCTTAGTAGAAATTGGCCCAGGGCTTGGTGCATTAACGGAGCCTGTTGGAGAGCTTGTCGATCATCTTACGGTGATCGAGCTTGACCGAGATCTTGCCGAACGTTTACGTCATCATCCATTTTTACATCAAAAGCTCACCGTCATTGAAACGGATGCGATGCAATTTGATTTTGGTGAGCTTTATACAAAAGAGAATTTAGCAGAAAAAGGTCAGAAGTTACGCGTATTTGGTAACTTGCCTTACAACATTTCTACCCCATTGATGTTCCACTTATTTAAGTATCACGATGTGATTCAAGACATGCACTTCATGCTACAAAAAGAAGTGGTAAAACGCTTATGCGCAGGCCCAAATAGCAAAGCTTACGGGCGTTTAACCATCATGGCGCAATATTTCTGCCAAGTGATGCCTGTACTTGAAGTGCCACCTTCGGCCTTCAAACCTGCACCGAAAGTAGATTCAGCTGTTGTGCGTTTAATTCCACATAAAGAATTGCCGCACCCTGTAAAAGATTTATATTGGCTGAACCGTGTTTGCTCCCAAGCGTTTAATCAACGTCGAAAAACATTACGCAATGCACTTTCAACACTATTTTCACTTGAAAATCTGACCGCACTTGGTATTGATTTAAATGCACGCGCAGAAAATTTGGCTATCGCAGATTATGCGCGCTTAGCGAACTGGTTGGCAGATAATCCACCAGCTGATATTAATAAAGACGAAATCTTAGATTCAGAAGAGTAAAAAGGGCGGTCAAAAATGGCAACCTATTTCGTTGGTGATTTGCAAGGCTGTTATGATGAATTACAGCTTTTATTAGAACGTGTGAGCTTCAATCCTACGCAAGATAAACTTTATCTTGTGGGGGATCTTGTCGCGCGTGGGGATAAATCACTTGAATGTCTTCGCTTCGTAAAATCACTTGGTAATGCAGCGCAAACCGTACTGGGGAATCACGATTTACATTTAATTGCGACTGCACTGGGTATTAAAAAAGTGAAACTGCGTGATCGTGTTGATGCTATTTTTAATGCACCCGATTTTGATGAGCTGATTCATTGGTTACGCCATCAGCCATTACTTGTGTATAATGAAGAATTAAACTTCCTGATGGCACATGCCGGTATTTCGCCTGATTGGGATTTGAAAACGGCAAAATCTTGTGCAGATGAAGTTGAACAGATTTTACAGCACGGCGATTTTCATTATCTCATTGAAAATATGTATTCTGAACAGCCTGATCGCTGGTCGCCTGATTTACAAGGCTTAGCGCGTCATCGTTACATTATTAATGCTTTTACTCGCATGCGTTTTTGCTATTTCGATCATCGATTTGATTTTGCCTGCAAATCCCCTCTAAAAGATGCGCCTGCGGAACTCACACCTTGGTTTAATTTAGATAACCCACTTTATAAACAAATTCCCATTGTCTTTGGGCATTGGGCAAGTTTAGTCGATGAACCGACTCCGGAAGGTATCTATGCCTTGGATACCGGTTGTGTATGGAATAATCGAATGACTATGTTGCGTTGGGAAGACAAACAGTTCTTCACACAAAGTGCGGTCAAAAATTACAGTAATTTTTAAGGAAACACTATGCTCTCGCTTACGGCTGAATCTTGTGAATTGTTCAATATTCCTTTCTATCAATTTGCCCAAATGAAAAAATTCTGTCCGGAAGATATTCCGGCGATTAAAGCGGATTACAAATTACATTGGGATAACTGGAAAGCGATTATTCAAGAAGTCGCAAAGCAGCTTGGCACACCTTTTGCGAAACCGCATATTGAAAGTTGGACTAATGGCTGGCAGGTACGCGCGCATTTCTTTGCTTATTTTAAATACGAGTTTAATCAAAATTCTGCAGCCATTTTTTCAGTGTTATTAAATCGTCGCCGACTAAGAGTATGTTTAGATTGGCATTGCTATCGTGCAGATCGCTCACAAATTAATCTGCAACAATATAACCAGTGGCTTGATCAATTTGATTTCAAACAATTTGCTGATTTTGATATTTGGCGAGAAGATGAAAGCGAATATGATGATTTTCGCCAAGTGAAGCGCATTTCTGAAAAAGATCTTCTCTTGCGTTCAGATGAGGATTTTTGGTGCATTGGGAAAAGCATTGAAAAAGCTGAGCTTTATCAAATTGATCCCGTTTCATTTATCACAAAAACCATTCAACAATTACAACCACTTTACGATCGCTGCCATCAATAAAGTGCGGTCATTTCCATTAAATTTTTTCGTCTTTTTATTTGTTATGCTATCATTACATTAGTTTAACATTTTTAACAATTTTACTTTTAGGAGTACTTTATGAAAAACGTCGTGATCGTTGGCGGTGGCGCCGGCGGCATAGAGTTAGCGACATTTTTAGGCGATAAATTAGGTCGCAAAAAACAGGCTAAAGTGACGCTTGTGGATCGCAATGCGACCCACTTGTGGAAACCCTTATTACATGAAATTGCTACAGGTGTGATGGATGATGGCACCGATTCTCTGAGTTATCGTGCACACGGTAAAAACCACCATTTTAGCTTTGAGCAAGGTTCAATCACACGTATTAATCGTGAGCAAAAATATGTTGAACTTGCTCCTGTTTATGGGCAAGAAGGTGACATGCTCGTGGTTGCACGTCGTATTCCTTATGATTACTTAGTAATTGCGATCGGTAGTAAATCGAACGATTTCAATACAAAAGGCGTGGCTGATAACTGTATTTTCTTAGACAGCTCTGATCAAGCACTTCGCTTTCAACAAAGAATGTTAGAATTATTCCTTAAATTCTCTGAAAACCGTGCATTAGACGATATTGGTGAAGAAGAATTTAAACAGAAATTAGTCGATGAGAGCAAAGTCAATATTGCGATTGTTGGCGGTGGTGCAACTGGCGTGGAATTAACCGCAGAGCTTTATCATGCGACTGAAGACTTATCTTCTTATGGTTACGGCAAAATCGATAATTCTTGCTTGCAAGTCACCTTAGTTGAAGCGGGCCCGCGCTTACTTCCAGCATTACCTGAAAATTTATCTGCTGCGGTATTAGATGAATTGCAAGAAATGGGTGCAAATGTGAAATTAAATACGATGATCACAGAAGCCCAACCAAATACACTTATTACCAAAGATGGCGAAAAAATCAAAGCTGATCTGATTGTGTGGGCAGCGGGTGTTCGCACCTCAACGGTGACACAGCAATTTGATGGATTAGAGCTTAACCGCATCAATCAGTTAGTGGTAAAAGATACCCTTCAAACTACGGTGGATGACAGTATTTTTGCCATTGGTGACTGTGCGGCATTAATGCAATCAAACGGTAAATTAGTCCCGCCAAGAGCACAGGCTGCACACCAAATGGCAAAAGCTTGTGCAAAAAATATCTTTGCACTTTTTGAGCAAAAACCATTAAAAGCATTCAAATACAACGATAAAGGCACCTTGGTTTCTCTTTCAAGCTTTACCGCATTGGGTAGCATTTCAAATAAATTTGGGAAAAACCCACTAACTGTTCAAGGTAAATTTGCACAGTTTGCGTATGTGTCTTTATATCGTATGCACCAACATGCTTTGCATGGATGTATTAAGATTGGCTTGATTATTTTAGTGGATAAACTTAATCACTATTTAAAACCAAGATTGAAATTACATTAAGAGAACACTAACTTTACATATGACCAGTTTCTAGAAACTGAGATATTGAGTTAAGGCCTGACAACAATATTATATCGTTGTCAGGCCTTTTAATTTTAGTTAAAACGTATAATTGACATTTAGACGAATATCTCGACCTGGTTCAGGCAATGTTGATACGCCTGCACGTTGGCTATGGCTTCGATAATATTTGTTAAACGCATTATCTAAAGCAAGGTTCACATTAATATTTTCAGCTGGTTTCCATGTTATATAGAAATCACTTACCCCATATCCTGGGCGTTTAGTGGTTGTTGCACCACCGCCACGGTTATTCGTTGTTGAGTCATAACTGGTATGCTGTACGAAACGACCCTTCCAGCCAATTTCAATATCAGGCTGAGTGAAGCGATAAGATACACCTGTTGTCCAAGTACGTCCAATTGGAATAGCTGTCACGGTACTATCTACTGTTCTGCCATCTAACTCAGGTTTACTATAAGCCACGCCTGCACGTAATGTTAAACCTTCATATTTGTAGGCTGCACCGACTTCATATCCGTGGTTTCTTAGCTTGCCTGCATTTTGGATTTCATAAAAACCCGGGCTTACTTGTGTAAATGCATGTGTATCTTTTACCGTTTGCCAAAAATAGCTTCCATTTAAGGAGAAATTATCGGCAAGTTTGTAATTGAAGCCCACTTCTGTATTACGGGATTTCTCCGGTTTAATATTTGATGCTATGGAGTAAACCGCTGAGCGACCTCGCGTTTCACCTGAAGATAGCATCACTTCATGGAAACGTGGACTACGTGTTGCATAGTTTAAGCTCGCATTAAAGCTTAGATCATTATTTACTTCATAAATTAAACCAACGCTTGGGTTTACGCTTCCCTTATGAGATTTTTTGCCATTCATTGCTCGGAAATCAAAGTGATCGTAACGTAATCCGGTTGTTAAAGTAAAAGCACCTAAACCCCAAATACCTTCTGTATAAACACCGACATCACGTTTCTTTTGAGTTTTCATTTGAACACCGTTTTGTACGGTTAGCGAATTAGGTTTACCCTCTTGATCACGATAATTCACACCGTATTTAATAAGATGAGACTGACCCACTGCGCTTTCTAAATTTAAATTTGCCCCATTCGCAATTAAGCGTGTTTTCGAATTCTCACTTGGTTCTTTACGATTAATCACAGAATGATATACATTAGCTTTAGCATTTGTTACAAAGCCCATGTCCTGACCATTCCACTCTATGTTTGTTGTATCGTTTTGTGTAATACGATAGCGAGGAGAATTATTTGCCTCATTATTGTCTTGGGCAAAATCAAATTCTTCACGAAGTGCACGAACACCATAATGACGTTCTTGACGATGACTGACTTCGATTCTGTGGTTTTCATTGACATCAAAACCAAGTTTAGCTAATAAGCCACGCTGTCCTAATGCACTATTTTTTACTTTATACCCATTACCGTCTTTATAATCACGTTCAGTCACAAAATTAGCAGAAATTAATGCATCTAATGGGCCAGCTTTAGAATAAACGGTTGCGCCTTTAGACCAACCACTATTTGAACTCACACCAGCATTGACTTTGAAACCAATATCTTGCCCTTCTTTGAGCAAATCTTTTGCACTCACTGTTTCTGCAACAATTGCACCGCTTGTTGCCCCAATACCAGCGCTTGCAGATCCCGTCCCTTTTTGCACGTCAACACGTTTTAATAAAGACGGATCAAACATAAAACGACCTTGGTGATGGAACAATTGTGCATCGGTATAAGCACCATCAATTTTCACATCAACTTGATCTTGTCCCATACCACGAATCGTAAACCATTGTGATGTACCACGACCACCACCAAAATTAATTGCTGGTTCATCTTTTAATAAACCTTTTAATTCGGTCTCAGTGCTACGTTCCATTGTTTTTGTCGTAATCACATTGGTTTTACTTTTTGCCCCGCTATTTTCGGAAACAACATTAATCACATCTAGTTGTTCTGCAGCTTAGACATTCGCTGCAATAAACACAGCAAGTGGCAATAAGGCAAAATTTGCTTTTTTCATTATGTATACCTTTTATAGATTAAAAACGATAATAATTATTATTTATTTACTTATATTAAGTCAAGATTTCTTTTCGTTTTTGTTGTCTAAATTAATTACACGAAAAAGCCCTGTATAAACAGGGCTTCAGTCATCTATTCTGAATTAGAAAGTATATTTTACCGTTGCGTAATAGGCACGACCAGGTTCATTATAAGTATGAGCATTGTAATTTGTACTGCTTGATGAACGATAAATGCGTTTATCAAATAAGTTACTTACACCTACACGAATGCTGATTGTATCTTTCCAATTATAACCCGCACTTAATCCCCAAACTGAATAGCCACCAATATCTTCTGAGCCAACAAGCTGATTAACATGCTTGTCGTTACCATTTTCCATACGGTTTTCCGGATTTTTACGGGATTTTTGTTTACCGTATTGCGTATAAGTTAACATTGCATTCAAACTATCTGTAATTTGATAACTTAAGCTTGAATTCAAGGTATATTTCGGTACGATAGAAAGCGGGTTACCTGTATCTTTATTTTTGGTTTTATGCATATAAGTGAAGTTATTCACCCAGTTTAATTTATCTTGGATTAATGGTAATGTCAGATTACCTTCAAAACCTTCAATCACTGCGCGGTTTGCATTACCCCATTTATACACATAGTTACCTAAGTTGGTTAAACCGATAAATTCACCATCAGATACGATTTTATTACGATAATCATTACGGAAGTAAGCCACAGAAGCAAGAAGTCCGTTTTTATCATATTCAATTCCGATTTCTTTATTCCAGCTGGTTTCCGGTTTAATGTCGCTATTACCTTGGAAATAACAAGTTTTATTATTTGGTACATTCGTTGGACAACCTTGACCTAAGGTAAATAGCAAGTAATTTGGATTAGTTTGATAAAGGTTCGGTGCTTTATAAGCTCTTGCAATCCCACCTTTAATTCTCCAATCATCGTTGAGGCTTTGTAAGAAGTTTAATCCACCGCTTACATTAGAACCAGAATAACTGTTGTAATCATAACGTAAAGAGGGCGTTAGGATAGTAGATTGGGTTGCTGAAATATTATCTTCAATAAATACAGCCCATTCAGTTTGACTACTATGACCTCCTCGTACATTTGAGATACCGCTTGGTAGGCGTTCTTTCAAATCATAAAGCACCTTCCCTGTTTTTTTGTCTCGTCGTCCACCAAGTAACTGTGTCATAGAAGCGTCATCATCTAAACTGCTATGTGTACCTTCAAAACCAACTGTCAGCATATGATCTACGCCCAAGGTAAATGGGAGATAGAATTCAGAACTAAAACGCGTATTTTTAAGGATAGAATCACTAAAAGCAGATGTACTAGAATAACTGCCCTCTGGACCTCCCGCTAAATATTCTGGTAAACGGCTATTTTTAGTTTTATCAAAAGTAATATAGGTTTTATTATCGAAATGATCGAATTTACCTTCATAGGTTAAAGCATAGTTCTGACGATATAAGCGAGCGGTTTCAGCTTTGCTTCCTGCCAATGTTTTGGTTTCAGGATAGTTTTTATTATTGTAAAGCCCTGCTGAGCTATTTTGTGTATCACCGTTATAAATATTGCCTTGACGACTGAAACCTGAATCTAGGGTTAGTTTATTTTTCTCATTGATATTCCACACTAAACGGCCATTAATATCTTTATTACGAACCCCTTCACGACCAGCAATCGCCGGATCGCCATTAATACCGACTTCATCTGCTTGTGTTTTATTCCAGTTACCATACAAACGGAATTGCAATATGTCTTTAATTAACGCTCCGCTTAGATTAAAACCGACACGGTTCGTTGCGCCTTCTTTGCTGTCTTCTGGTTGGTTGGTGTAATAACTTAAGCTACCGTGTAAATCATTGGTAACAGGTTTAGTGATAATATTCACCACTCCACCCATTGCACCTGAGCCATAACGTGCAGCTGAAGGGCCACGTAATACTTCAATTTTTTCAATGGCTTCAACTGGTACCCAGTTGCTGTCGCCACGAGAGTTACGTTCACCACGCACACCATAACGTTCTGCATTACGAGAGGTGACTAGTTTACCATCCACTAAAATCAATGTATTTTCTGGTCCCATACCACGAATATCAATTTGACGTTTATTTCCGCGTTGTCCTGTAGATGAGTTCCCCGTTAAATTCACACCAGGCATAGTACGTAATACTTCAGAAACATCATTTGTCGCAGGGCGTTTCTCTAAATCTTTTGCTGTCACAAGAGAAGAACCAAGTGATTGTTTTACCTGATCTTCCGCTGTCACTTTAATTTCCTCAAGTTGCTCTTCCGCGTAAGAATAACTTGAAAAAAGGGCGATGGTTAATGTGCTTAATGCGAAAAATGATGTTGTTTTTAAATGATTGGATTTATACATTGAAATGCTCTCCTGGCATATGTGGAATAAATAATGCCCGAGGATTTTAGTACAACATTATTTTCATGTAAATAATAATTCTTATCATTATAATAAGTGCATTAACTAGAATAGGTAAAAATACCAAAATTTTTGACCGCTCTTTCTTGCAATCCAAACAGATTCTAGTATCATTCACGGCTCGCCAATTTGGCGAGTTTATTTCTCGTGTCGGGTTCCCTACCCCCGATTAACTAACTAAAAAGGTCTTAAAATGAAAATTAATACTCTGATCTTCAATGATCAACAAAAACGTTTTGCTTTAATTTTATTAAGCTTATTTCACATCTTCATCATCACTGCCAGTAACTATTTCGTTCAAATTCCCTTTGAAATCAATTTAAAATTGACCGCACTTGGCTTTGCTGATGATTTTTCATTCCACAGTACATGGGGCACTCTTACCTTCCCATTCATTTTCTTAGCCACCGATTTAACTGTTCGCGTGTTTGGGGCGAAAGAAGCTCGTTGGATTATTTTTGTGGTGATGCTCCCTGCTCTTATTGTGAGTTATATCGTTTCTGTGATTTTTTCTGATGGGCACTATCAAGGATTAGAGGCGCTAAGTGAATTCAATATGTTTGTTTTTCGTATTGCCCTTGCTAGTTTCTGTGCTTATGTATTCGGACAATTATTAGATGTGTTGGTTTTCAATCGCTTGCGCCAATTAAAAACGTGGTGGATTGCCCCGGGTAGCTCAATGACATTTGGCTCTCTTGCTGATACTTTTATGTTCTTTGCTGTAGCGTTCTATCAAAGCAGCGATCCTTTCATGGCAGAGCATTGGTTTAGCCTTGGATTTGTCGATTATTTATTTAAATTATTTGTTGGCATTATCTTATTTGTACCCGCTTATGGCGTGGTGCTTGGTATGATTTTGCGTAAGCTTCAATCACTGACAAATTCTCAACATGAATTGAAAATATGACAAGAATAAAAGGCGTGTTAAACACGTCTTTTTATTTCTGTTTATGCACAGATATTTCTTCGGAATATTGAATTACAGATTATCAAGTATTACGATAACTATTTGAATAATTATAATAACGCCATTGATTCTCTCATTGAACAAGTATGATACCAAGGCAACCCATATCTGCTAACATCAAATTTGATGCGCCAAATAAGAAAGGATGGCTATTTGAGGAGGTTTGTTCAAATTTTACTAAAATTTGTACTTTCTTTTTCACCCAAACTGTGTCTTTCCAGGCAAGCTCCGACACATCGACGTTGACGTCATCTTGGCTTTTAATAACAAATTTAGCGCCTTGAATGGTAAAGCCGACAGGCAGAGAGCTGTTGATGATCCAACGTTCGACAGTACCGACTTTAGCCGAAACATCAACACGGCGCGGGTCAAAGCGTTGTTTGTTGATTAAGCCATTCGTGACATCCAATTCAAAGGTGCGTTCTTGGGCGATTTTACTTTCGAGCATAACCGTGGCATCAGTATTAAATTGCTCATTCATTTTTTTACTGAAAGCTGAGATTTGACCTTGTGGGCGAAGTTCTAAAACGGTGTTATCTGCAAAATCATTTCCCGAACTGAAGACATTTTTGATTTTGTCGAAAATACCACGTTTCGCTCCAGAAATGAGAGATATGTTTTCACCTTTATCTAAATTGACTAACACTTCAGCTCGTTCACCCGGTGCAAGAATGAGAGAATTAATCGTTTTACCTTGAGGTAAAAAACCTAAATCCCTCGCAATGAGCAACATGTCTTGTTCATTATCTAAACGGAGATCATAGGCTCTTGCTAATGACGCATTGAGCAAACGCAAACGCACCCAGCCGCGAGGGACGTCAAGATAAGGCGCTTCTTGTCCATTAACGAATAGACGATTACCGACAAAGTGCGGTTGATTTTGCTTAAATAATTGTAATCCGTCGCCGTTAAATTCCATGTCTTGTAAGATTAATGGAATATCGTCCACGCCATATTTATGAGGAAGTTGTGATTTTAGGCTTTGATCATCTTCAATTAACCACATTCCCACAATGCCGCGATAGGTTTGATAGGCCGAGTTTGCCAGGGTGGCAGAGCGATACCAGCAAGTCGCGGCAGGTTGCTCTATTGGAATAATTGGTGCCCAAGATTCCCCTTTTTTGAGGACTTTTGCCGCGCCACCAAATAATTCGCCACTGGCTTGTAATCCCTGAATAGAGAGAGCAATACTTTGTGGCAAATTGTTGTGATAATTGAGTTTTGCAAAGGAACCCGATTTGATGCGAATTGTGGGCCCAAGATAATTGCCGTTAAAGCCCCATACACTGACACTATGGGAGCCATCCAGCTTATAGCCGGTTTCTTCCATATTAAGAATAATGGGGCGACCACGTTTCGCTTCCATCAACGGGGGAATAGTTAATTTTTCGCGGGATGCCGCTAATACTGATTGAGGAGTGGCAACAAGTGCGGTTGAAATTGCGGTAGTTTTTAATAATTGGCGACGAGAAAGACGCAACATATTATTTTCCTTGTGCAACTTCAGCATCGAGTTCAGCGATACGTTTTTCCATTAAATCGTGGCAGTAAGTAGCAAGTTCGCGAACATTGTCTTTTGTGTAGGATGATACATCAATCGGATCCATCATTTCACAAATCACTTTACCGTTATCCCAACGATTTAAATCAATTTTGTTATGCGTCGTTGAACACACAACGGGGACAATTGGTACGCCAGCTGCAATTGCTGCATGGAATGCCCCTGTTTTGAATGGCAATAAGCCGCGACCACGGCTACGAGTGCCTTCAGGGAACATCCAAATTGACAGGTTGTCTTTATTGATACGACGAGCAAGTTCCGTCATCGTGCTGTGTGCTTTAGAACGATTTTCACGATCTAAGAAAATATTGCCCGTCACCCAATATAAAATACCGAAAAAAGGAATCCAAATCAGGCTTTTTTTACCTACACTCACCGTGCGAGGTAATACCATGTAAGAGATGGTCACCATATCGAAATTATTTTGGTGGTTACCGATATAAATACAACGCGGCATATTCTCTTTATTTTGTGGAAAACGGTGTTCTACTTCTAAGCCAAATAAAGGGTATAAGCGACCAAACCAGCGAGCCACAATGCCCACATTGCTTGGATTTTTGAAACGAATAAAGGAATAGATCGTACCGAGCACACAAATTAAAATACAACAAAGTGCAACGATGAGAATTCTGGCGATTTTTAACATAGAAAATACCTAATTAAAATTTTTGGAAAGTATAGCAAATTACACAAAAATGTGTGCTAATCTAATGAAAAAAATGACGGAATAGTTATGAAACCCATTTATTTTATTGCAGATCTTCATTTGAGCGAAACGCATCCGGAATTAACCGCACTTTTTAATGATTTTATGAAAACCAAGGCACAAGAAGCCCAAGCGATTTATATTTTGGGGGATCTTTTTGATTTTTGGATTGGTGACGATGAAACTTCACCTTTAATCTCACAAGTAAAACAGTTGATTAAAAACCTGACAGGAAAGGGCATTGTTTGTTATTTCATTCATGGCAATCGAGATTTTCTCGTCGGGAAAAAATTTGCACAAGATTGTGGTTTAACGTTATTGCCTGACTATCATTGTGTTGATCTTTATGGTGTGAAAACCTTAATTTGTCATGGCGATACCTTATGTATTGATGATGTGAAATATCAGCAATTTCGTCGAAAAGTGCATCAAAATTGGCGACAAAGGCTGTTTTTATGTTTGCCACTAAAAGTGCGGTTAAAAATTGCAGAGAAAATTCGCGCGAAGAGTAAACAGGATAAGCAATATAAGTCGCTGGATATCATGGATGTGAATTTAGCGTTTACGGCACAAACACTGAAAGAATTTGGTGTTGAACGGTTAATTCACGGCCATACACATCGAGAAGCCATTCATCAGGAAGAAACATACACGCGAATTGTGTTAGGCGATTGGCGAAAGGATTATGCCTCCATTTTGGAAGTAACAGAAAACGGTTATCGGTTTATTTAAACAAAAAGCACAGGATTAAATCTGTGCTTTTTTGTATTAAAACGTGCTGATTTTCAACCGCACTTTATTCTACGGTTACCGATTTCGCTAAGTTACGAGGTTGATCCACGTCGGTTCCTTTAATTAATGCCACATGGTATGACAATAATTGCATTGGAACGGTGTAGAAAATTGGTGCAATAATTTCATTCACTTTTGGCATAGTGATTATTTTCATGCCTTCACTTGGTGTGAAGCCTGCTTCTTTATCTGCGAACACATAAAGCTGACCACCACGCGCACGTACCTCTTCAATGTTTGATTTCACTTTTTCAAGCAATTCATTGTTTGGTGCCACCACGATAACCGGCATATCCGCATCGATTAACGCTAATGGACCGTGTTTTAATTCACCTGCTGCATAAGCTTCAGCATGGATATAAGAAATTTCTTTTAACTTCAATGAAGCTTCCACCGCGATAGGGTAGAACTCGCCACGACCTAAGAAAAGTGCATGGTTTTTCTCTGCGAAGTCTTCTGCTAATGCTTCAATGTCTTTATCAAACGCAAGGGCTTTTTCAATTTCAGCTGGAAGTGATTGTAATGCTTTCACAATTTCCACTTCTTTTTCGTTTGAGATATTGCCTTTTACTTTACCAATTGCAGTGACTAACATTAATAATGCAGCCAACTGAGTGGTAAACGCTTTGGTTGATGCCACACCGACTTCAACGCCTGCACGTGTCATGAAGGCAAGATCAGATTCGCGTACTAAAGATGAACTTGATACGTTACAGATCGTTAAGGCCGCCATGTAACCTTTTTCTTTTGCAAGACGAAGTGCGGCAAGAGTATCCGCCGTTTCACCTGATTGAGAGATAGTCACTAACAAGCTATTTGGACGTGTGACAAATTTGCGATAGCGGAATTCAGACGCGATTTCGACATCACAGCTCACACCCGCTAGTGCTTCAAACCAGTAACGAGCCGTCATACCCGCATTATAAGAGGTACCGCAAGCCACAATTTGAATGTGTTCAACTTTTTCTAAAATTTCTGATGCGCCATTACCGATAGCATCCACAATCACGTTATTGTGAAGGATACGACCTTCCATGGTATTGATTAATGCATTTGGTTGCTCATAGATTTCTTTTTGCATGAAATGGCGGAATTTGCCTTTTTCTGCGGCATCATTTTCAAGGTTAGATTCGTGTACTTCACGTTCTACTTTTTGACCATTTGCATCGTAAATATCTACGGTACGACGTGTAATTTCGGCAATGTCGCCTTCTTCTAAATAAATGAAACGACGAGTTACGCTTAATAACGCGAGTTGGTCAGATGCCAGGAAATTTTCACCAATCCCTAAACCAATTACTAATGGACTGCCTGAACGTGCTGCAACTAAATGTTCTGGATGTTCGCGATCTAATACCACCATACCGTATGCACCGGTAAGTTGTTTTACGGTTTTTTGTACGGCTTCAAGTAGAGTAGAGGCTGAACGCATTTCCCATTCAACTAGGTGAGCGATCACTTCTGTATCGGTTTGAGAATTGAACACATAACCACGAGATTTAAGCAATTCACGTAATTCTTCATGATTTTCGATGATGCCATTATGGACGACAGCAAAGTTACCCGAAGTATGTGGGTGAGCATTGGCTTCAGATGGTTCACCATGAGTTGCCCAACGTGTGTGCGCAATCCCTGTACCACCGATTAATGGTTTTACTGCAACTGCTTCATCAAGGGCTTTTACTTTACCCAAGCAGCGCACACGGTGTAATTCATGGTTTGGATCCACGACAGCAACACCCGCAGAGTCATAACCACGATACTCTAAGCGGTGTAAACCATTAATTAAAATTTCTGCTACATCACGTTGTGCTACCGCACCAACAATACCACACATAGTTTTTCCTTATTTACTCAAATTAAAAGTCTTGTTTTTCTGACCGCACTTTATGCCACATCTACACAAATTACTTCTACGCCTTGTGCCATTATGGCGTCTTTGTCGGCCTGAGATAATTTGTTATCGGTAATCAGTACATCAATTTGCTGCCAGGTTAATTCCACATTTGGCATTTTTCTGCCAATTTTTTGTGATTCCACCATCACAATCACTTCACGAGATACTTCAGCCATCACTTGGCTTAAGCGAACTAACTCATTGAATGTTGTTGTCCCACGTTCTAAATCAATGCCATCGGCTCCAATAAATAATTGGTCAAAATCATAAGAACGTAGCACTTGTTCGGCAATCTTGCCTTGGAAGGATTCAGAACGCATATCCCAAGTACCTCCCGTCATTAAGAGCGTCGGTTCATTTTCGAGTGAGCGTAATTCGGTTGCCACCGAAAGCGAATTTGTCATCACAACTAATCCTTGCTTGCGATTAAGTTGTTTAATCAATGCGGCGGTTGTACTGCCACTATCCACAATAATGCGATTGTGATCACGAATACGTTCTGCAGCTGCCTTTGCTAAGACTAACTTTCGTTGCGAAAGTTCATTATCTTGTTCTTCTTCGATGATTTCTTGTGGCATTAAAATAGCACCACCGTATTTACGAAGAAGAAAACCATTACTTTCCAATGCGGTGAGATCTTTTCGAATTGTCACTTCAGAGGTGTCAAATAACTGTACTAGCTGTTCTACACTGACTTCACCTTGTTCTTGTAGCAGTTGCATAATGGCATGTCTGCGTTGTTGGGTATTTCGGTGTTGAATATTTCGTTTCATTATTTATGTTCCGTAATAAGTTTCGGTTCGGAATTATATCGACAAAATTATGATTGTAAAGCTAAAATTTAGACAATAAAAAACCCTGACAAAGCAGGGTTTAATTTTAATTCGTTTTAAAACAAATTATTTAATTGCGTCTTTTAATGCTTTACCAGATACGAAAGCAGGTACTTTCGATGCGGCGATTTGGATTTCTGCACCTGTTTGTGGATTACGACCAGTACGTGCTGCACGTTGGTTAACTTTGAATGTACCGAAACCAATTAATTGTACCGGTTCACCTTCTTTAAGGCTGTTGGTGATAGCGTCTAAAGTTGCTTCTAATGCAGCTTTAGCTTGTTTTTTGTTTAATTCAGCTGCACTTGCAATCGCATCAATTAAATCTGTTTTGTTCATAAATTTGTACCTTCTGTTAAATTAAAATTTGATTTTATTTAGCTAAGTCTAGCCGTTATTCGCTAACGGCTCGGTAAAGGATAATCGAACTTTTTAGGAAATAAAAGCATGATTTGTAAAAATTGTGACAAATCTCACGTCATTGCTCGATTTTTATACCAATGTTGGAGATTCCGTCCTGCTTAATCTCGTTTCGGAGAGATAAAATTAGATCGATATCTCGTTTTTCGCAGTCTTTGAGTAATCTATAGATTTGCCATTGTAGATCAAGTTCTTCTTCAATTTCTTCATGGCTTTTCAGTTCGATTTCAGAAAGATTACGGTTTTCTTGGGTTTCTAACAAGGAACAAATTGTGCCTAACGAAATTTGGCTGATTTGAATCGCTTTTTCGAGCGTCTCGCCTGCGATAATGGCATGCAATAATTCACCTAACGCTTCACAAGCATCGAGAGCGGGTACCACACCAAAGAAGTCATAATTATTCACATCAGGAATAATCTCTTCGAGCTTCTCCAATTGGTTTTCGAAATTGATTTTCGCCCCTTTAACGGTTAGAAATTCCCACACTAAATTTAAAATGTTGTGATAGGTCTTTTCTGCTTGTTCCTGTTCGGTCATTTGACAAAACAAGGTAAAATTCGGCGCCATACGTTCGCATAAGCAGGCCATAAAGGTCAGATGTTGCCAGCTTTCAACATTTTCGAGACGCTTGTGAATTGGGTTTCGCATTTTTTTCTCGCTTATTTATGATAGGCTTTAGAAAATTCGTGAATGGCATCCACGAAGATTTTTGGTGCACTTTCCGGCACGTCTTGGTGGATTCCATGACCTAAGTTAAATACATGTCCGCTGCCTTGACCAAAATTGGATAAAATTGACCGCACTTCTTGCTCGATACGCTCTGCAGGTGCATATAACACACTTGGATCCATATTGCCTTGTAGCGCCACTTTATGACCTACACGCGCTTTTGCATCAGCCAAATTAACTGTCCAGTCTAATCCTAGCGCATCGCAGCCTGTATTAGCCATGGCTTCTAACCATAACCCGCCGCCTTTAGTAAATAAGGTTACCGGTACTTTACGACCATCGTGTTCACGAATTAAACCATCAACGATTTTATGCATATATTGCAGAGAGAAGTCTAAATATTCACGATGACCTAATACACCGCCCCAAGTATCAAACACCATGACCGCTTGTGAACCTGCTTTGATTTGTGCGTTTAGGTATAAAATCACGGAATCCGCTACTTTATCTAATAAAAGGTGTAAGGTTTGCGGTTCGGCATACATCATTTTTTTGATTTTATTAAAGGTTTTGCTACTACCACCTTCAACCATATAAGTAGCCAGTGTCCACGGGCTACCAGAGAAACCAATCAGTGGCACTTCGCCTTTTAGTTCGCGACGAATTGTACGCACAGCATTCATCACATATTGAAGTTCGCCTTCAGGGTCAGGAATCGGTAAATTTTCGACCGCACTTTTGTTTTCAATTGGACGAGCAAATTTCGGGCCTTCACCTGCACCAAAACTTAAGCCTAAGCCCATTGCATCAGGAATAGTTAAAATATCTGAGAATAAAATAGCCGCGTCTAAAGCATAACGACGAAGTGGCTGTAAGGTAACTTCACAAGCTAAATCCGCATTGCAGCAAAGAGACATAAAATCGCCCGCTTCTGCACGTGTTGCTTTATATTCAGGCAAATAGCGTCCAGCTTGGCGCATCATCCATACGGGTGTCATATCCACTGGTTCACGTAATAAGGCTTTTAAATAACGATCATTTTTTAATTCAGACATGGACTTTCCTTTATTTATTTTGTTCCGCTTTGCAAAGTTCAAGCGTAGCATTAATTAATTTGAGTGCGATAGTACCTGTTGGCGGTAATTCTGGCAAGGGGGCAGCGCTAGAAAACCATTGTGCATCATGCAGTTCTGTTTCTTGCAGTTGAATTTCTCCGCTGTCGTAATCAGCTAAAAATCCCACCATTTGTGAATTAGGGAATGCCCAAGGTTGGCTACCGAAATAGCGAATATTTTTAATGCGAATACCCGTTTCTTCAAAGACTTCGCGGCGAACCGCATCTTCAAAGGTTTCGCCCACTTCCACAAAGCCCGCTAACGTGGTGTATATACGCGCTTTACCTGGCGTGTAATGGCGTTGATGATTGGCTAACAAAATCTCTGTGCCACGGCGAACGGCGACAATAATCGAAGGGCAAATAACGGGGTAAGTACGATAGCCGCAACTTGTGCATTGAACCGCTAGCTCATCGTGAGTTTGTTCCGCTTTTTGACCGCACTTTCCGCAAAATTGATGGGTTTTCAGAAAATGATTGATTTCCACACCTCGGCTTAATAAATGAAAATCTTCAGTTGGTAAAGATAACAAACTTCGTAAGGAAAGGTATTCTCGTTCATCTTGATCATTTTCTGCCACAAGCCATAAAGGTTGTGATTTCCATTTCCTGAGCAACATTGCTTTTTGCGTTATGAGGCCGAGTTCCTTTGCTGTTCCAAAAGGCAGATCATTTTCCTGCCAATAAATAGTCGATCCTTTGGTGAATAGCCAATATCCCTGATCTTCGGGCTGAATTGCTTTCATATTTTTCTCTTTTTTATTTCAAAAGTGCGGTCATTATAAAAGGGATTTTTAATAAAACGAATAAAAAAAGACCGCACCTTAAAAGTGCAGTCTTTTTTTCGCTCATTTTAACCCACGACAAAAGGTAAGTAACCCGCTCGGATAGCAAAAGGAATCGAAGTAATCATCACACCGAGTACCAATACAAGTACTAACAATGCGTTACCGCCCCATACTCGGTATGGCAAGTTAGGATGAATCGCACGTGCTTTCCAAACTAATGCTACCGGTAAAACCACTGCGTAGAACGCGAACATTTGACCAGCATAACCCAGCGCGAGAATAAAACCTTCCGGATAGAAAAGGGAAAAAAGCACTGGGGGAATAAAGGTCATTAAACCTAATGAAATACGCCCTGCATGAATATCAAAAGATTGTTTGAGTAAGTCTTCGATACATTCTAATAAACCTAATGCCACCCCTAAGAATGAAGTGACCAATGCTAAAGTGGAGAAGATTTTTACCGCATTCGCAATAATTGGGCTTTGGGTGATTTCTAAGGTTGCTTTCACCAATCCATTTAACGTGGCGTCTTCACGTAAAATTTGTAAAAACTCATTTTGGCTGAGTAAGCCGTGCGTCGAAAGCTGCCATAAAAAGTAAGCAAATAATGTGATGCCAGAACCCACTAAAATCGCAATGCGTAAGGCTTTTACGTTACCGTCTAAGTATTTATTTAAGCTTGGAATCGAACCGTGGAAACCAAATGCGGTGAAAAATACGGGGCTTGCAGAAATAATTAAAGCGTTATCAATTGGCATCGCCATTAAGTTATCAAATTTGATGTTAGGTAGCATTAACGCAAGCACTAAAATAAAAGCAATAATCATCACAAAGAATAACACGCGATTAATCTTATCCACACTGTGTGTACCGATGACGATAAAACTGCCGAAGAAAATGGTGAATACAAGCACCGCGATTTTATTCATGGTGTCTTTATCGCCCATGGCTGGGAGTAAATCCATTAATAAGGAACCGCCACCACTCACATAAGCAGCAATCAAGGCATATAAAAAGACAATTAAAACCGCAGTGGAAATAATTCGCCCTGCTTGACCAAAATATTGTGCAGCAAGAGTGCCGATCCCCGCATCGCTGTCAGCAGTTTGATACAGTTCCACGAATAAAAGTGCGGTGAAAGTAAGTACCGCCCACAAGCCAAGTAATAAGAAAACAGTCGCAGTCAAGCCAATCCCTGCAGAGGTGAGTGGCATTGCCAACATCCCTGCACCAATCATGGTTCCTGCAACAAGTAAGGTACTTCCCACGGTCTTGTTCATTTTATCTTCCTTAGGTTGTAATAATAAATTTACGATGATTGTATTTTAATCTTTACAGTGTGTAAAGTAGGAGAAACAAAATTCTTCTACAAAATGTACGGTAGAAATGACCGCACTTTCCCGATAAAATAGCCTCAAATCAATTAAGACAAGAGACAATAGTAGGAGAACGCTTATGATTTATAGTATGACAGCCTTTGCACGCCTTGAAATTAAGAAAGGTTGGGGCGATGCAGTTTGGGAAATTCGTTCGGTTAACCAACGTTATTTGGAAAACTTTTTCCGCTTGCCGGAGCAATTCCGAGGCTTGGAAAATGCTTTGCGTGAGAAACTTCGTCAAAATCTCACTCGCGGTAAAATTGAATGTTCATTGCGTATTGATAGCAAAAAACAAGCGGCGGCTGAGCTCAATTTAAATAAAGAATTAGCGAATCAAGTGATTCAATCTTTACAATGGATTAAGGCACAAGCTGGCGAGGGCGCAATCAATTTAACGGACGTATTGCGTTATCCCGGCGTGGTGGAAGCGGCTGAGCAAGATTTAGATGTGATCAGTCAAGATTTGTTGACAGCTTTTGATGAGTTGTTGGTGGAATTTATTGCAATGCGTGGACGTGAAGGCGAAAAATTGCAAGCCATTATTCAACAACGTCTTGATGGCATTACGGTAGAAGCTGAAAAAGTGCGGTCACAAATGCCGGCGGTTTTACAATGGCAGCGTGAGCGTTTATTGCAACGTTTTGAAGAAGCGAAGATTCAACTCGATCCACAACGTGTCGAACAAGAAATGATTTTATTGGCGCAACGTGTGGATGTGGCGGAAGAATTAGATCGTCTGCAAATGCACGTGAAAGAAACCAATAATATCTTGAAAAAAGGTGGGGCAGTGGGCCGTAAACTGGATTTTATGATGCAAGAACTTAATCGTGAATCGAACACGTTGGCATCTAAATCCATTAATGCCGATATCACCGCTTCCGCTGTGGAATTAAAAGTATTAATCGAACAAATGCGTGAGCAAATTCAAAACCTTGAATAGGAAAAATCATGGCAACATTTATTTCATTAAACCACTATGATTTGGTGGAAGTGGCTGGCGTCGATGCGGAGAAATATCTGCAAGGCCAATTAACGTGTGATGTGGTGCATTTAGCAGCTGGCGCTTCAACGCTTACAGCGCATTGCGATCCTAAAGGCAAAATGAACTCGTTGTTTCGCTTAATTAAGCTTTCATCTGAGCAGTTTTTGATTTTAATGCCGAAAAATTTATTTACGCCACTCGAGCATTTAAAAAAATACGCCGTGTTTTCAAAAGTGACTTTTCAAGTGTTAGATTGGCAAATTGTCGGCTTAATTGGTGAAAAGTGCGGTCGAATTCAAGCGCAAATTACTTTGGATATTGATGATAATCGCGCAATTTTGATCAATCCGACACCGTTAGATGTCACCCTTAATGGCGATGAAAAACAATGGCTTTGTGCGGATATTCAAGCGGGCTTACCAAGTTTGAGTGCGGAAACGCAAAATGAATTTATCCCACAGGCATTGAATCTACAAGCTATCGAACAAGCGATTTCTTTTACTAAAGGCTGTTATATCGGGCAAGAAACTGTCGCGCGAGCTAAATATCGTGGTGCCAATAAACGTGCGATGTATGTGCTTTCAGGGGAAACCACGGTTACACCGAAAATTGGCAGCGAAATTGAAATGCAGTTAGAAACAGCTTGGCGTAAAACCGGCACGATCGTAAGTGCGGTCAATTTTGACGGCGTTTTATGGTTACACGTGGTGATGAATAACGATTTAGAAGAAGGGACGCATTTCCGTTTACCTGAAGATGGAACTGTTCTGAAAATTGAACCGTTACCTTATTCCATCAATAGCTAAAAATAGTTTCTTTTAATTCATTTTATACTTAAAAATCCTTGGTAAAGTCAACCTTTGCAAGGATTTTTTCGTTATGTGATTTTATCATGAAAATTTATTTTCTATCACAATTTCTGTATTTTTATCAGATTTTTTGAATGGTTAAAAAAATGTTACAATGAAAGGTGAAAATGTTAAAAATTATAAGATTTTTGTCACATTTTTAACAAATTTCACTAAATAGGGTATAGGCTTTTTCTTCAAAAACTATAGAATACGCGCAATTTTTAGTTACATAAGAGGATTAAGTATGACTCTATCTTTTATTCTTAGTGTTTTTCCCATCATTTTATTAATTTATTTAATGGTAAAGCGTAATGCATTACCTTCTTATGTTGCATTACCTTGGATTGCAACTTTAGTGATGGGCGTTCACCTTCTTCATTTTAATACCGACATCGTAACGATTAGTGCGAATGTGACCGCTGCTATTGTGGCTGTTCAAACACCAATTACGGTGATTTTTGGGGCAATTCTTTTCAATAAATTTTCAGAAGTATCTGGCGCAACCGATACGATGCGTAAATGGTTAGGCAATATTAACCCCAACCCAGTTGCACAATTAATGATTATCGGTTGGGCATTTGCTTTTATGATTGAAGGCGCGAGTGGCTTTGGTACACCTGCTGCGATTGCCGCACCAATTTTAATGGGATTAGGTTTTAATCCATTAAAAGTCGCCATGTTAGCTTTGGTGATGAACTCAGTTCCGGTTTCTTTTGGGGCGGTAGGTACACCAACTTGGTTCGGTTTTGGCCCGTTAAAATTAGATTCAAAATCGATTCTTGAAATTGGTTCGATGACAGCGTTTATCCACTCAATTGCCGCATTAGTAATTCCATTGATGGCATTACGCATCATGGTAACCTGGAAAGAAATCCGTCAAAATATTGTTTTCATTTATATCAGCGTATTCTCTTGCGTGATTCCTTGCTTCTTAATTGCACAGTTTAACTATGAGTTCCCATCATTAGTCGGTGGCGCAATTGGTCTCTTTATTTCTGTATTTGTGGCAAATAAAGGTATTGGTTTAGCGAAAGTAGAAAATAATTTAGATAATAATGCGGTTAGCGCAGGCCAAGTTGCTAAAGCGTTATTACCAACAGGTTTATTGATTTTATTCTTAATCATTACACGTATTCCAGAATTAGGCTTAAAAGGCTTAATGAATAACAAAGATGTGTGGTTCTCCACAGCGTTAGGTTCATTAGGCACATTTGAAGTCAGTAAAGGTTTAATTTTTAGTTTGAAAAATATCTTTGGTTCAGAAGTGAGTGAAAGCTATAAACTACTTTATGTGCCTGCGTTAATTCCATTTGTCATTACCGTATTAATTTCATTACCACTTTTCGGCGTGAACTTCAGCAGAGCAAAAGGTATTTTTAGTGCAAGCTTAAGCCAAGTAAAAAATCCATTTATTGCCTTAATGGGAGCCTTAGTGATGGTAAACTTAATGTTAGTAGGTGGCGAGCATTCTATGGTGAAAATCATCGGTCGTACCTTTGCAGAAGTGACTGGTAGTGACTGGACAATGTTCTCATCCTTCTTAGGTGCGGTAGGTGCATTCTTCTCGGGGTCAAATACGGTATCTAACTTAACATTCGGTAGCGTACAATTATCGACCGCAGAAACCACCGGTTTATCTGTGACCTTAATTCTTGCGTTACAGTCAGTAGGTGGTGCGATGGGTAACATGGTATGTATTAATAATATCGTAGCCGTTTCTTCTGTATTGAATATTCAAAACAAAGAAGGAACAATCATTAAGACTACGATTGTGCCAATGGTCGTTTACGGTATCATTGCTGCCCTTTGCGCAAGTTTCTTAATTCCGCTATTCTATGCGCTCTAAAATAGAGGCAAAAAGCAACCGCACTTTGTCGGCGGTTGCTTAACTTTTATCGAATATTTTACTTTTTATTTTCTATTACTGTTGGAGTAATTCTTTATGAACGTAAATTTCTACGTTACCTGTATTGCTGATGTCGTAAAAAGCGGTGTGGCGAAAAACACCGTATTACTACTGGAAAAACTCGGTTGTAATGTTATCTTTCTTGAAAAACAAGGCTGTTGCGGGCAACCTGCATTAAACAGCGGTTACACCAAACAAGCCATCCCTGGCATGAAAAACTTAGTCAAAACCTTTGAAGTGAACGATTATCCCATCGTTGCCCCTGCAGGTTCCTGTGTTTATGCGATTAAAAACTATCCTGACTATTTCACCAAAGTGGGTGAGTTAGATTGGGCAGAGCGCGCAAAAAAAGTGGTGGCTCGTTTCTGTGATTTAACCGATTTTATTGTCAATAAACTTGGTGTAACGGATGTCGGCGCATATCTGCCAGGTAAAGCAGTTTATCACCCTTCTTGTAGCTTATCTCGAAAATTAGGTATTGTTGATGAGCCCATTGCGCTTTTAAAAGGAGTGAAAGGTTTAGAGTTGCTTCCTATTCATAATCAGCAAACTTGTTGTGGTTTTGGTGGAACTTTCTCTGTGAAAATGGCAGAGATTTCTGGCGAAATGGTAAAAGAAAAAGTTGAGCATATTGAAGAGGTTGAACCACAATATTTAATTGGTGCCGATGTCAGCTGTTTATTAAACATTGGTGGTCGTTTACAACGCGAAGGCAGCAAGATCAAAGTGATGCACATTGCGGAAGTATTAATGCAAGGGGAGAAATAATATGTCACTAAAAACCAGTCATCTTCCTTTTAAAGCGCGTGTTGATCACGAAGTACATAATACTATCATGCGTAAAGCGGTAGTGAAAGCCCAAGAAACTATTGGTGCTAACCGTCAAAAAATGGTGGACGAATTAGGTCATTGGGAAGAATGGCGTGATTTATCTAAACAGATTCGTAACCATGTTTTAGCTAATTTAGATGCTTATTTGTATCAATTAAGCGAAAAAGTGATTGAAAATGGCGGTAAAGTGTATTTTGCTGAAACTGCCGAAGAAGCGAGTGCTTATATTCGCAAAGTAGCATTAGAGAAAAATGCGAAGAAAATCGTAAAATCCAAATCCATGGTGACAGAAGAAATCGGTTTAAACGACGTGCTTGAAAAAGAAGGTATGCAAGTGATCGAAACCGATTTAGGGGAATATCTCTTACAAATTTCAGGTGATAAACCATCCCATATCGTTGTACCAGCAATTCATAAAGATCGTCATCAAATCCGTAAAGATTTAGCTGAGCGACTCGGCTATGAAGGTGAGGAAACACCAGAAGATATGACGAGTTTCGTACGCAAAAAAATTCGTCAAGATTTTTTAGAAGCGGATATTGGTATTAGTGGTTGTAATTTTGCCGTAGCAGAAACTGGCTCAGTTTGTTTAGTAACGAATGAAGGTAACTTACGTTTAGCCACTACTTTACCAAAAACACATATTGCCGTGATGGGAATGGAGCGTCTAGCACCAACCTTCCAAGAGGTAGATGTGTTAATCACGATGCTTGCTCGTAGCGCTGTAGGAGCGAAATTAACCGGTTATAACACTTGGTTAACGGGTCCTCGTGTTGCAGGTGAAACGGATGGACCTGAAGAATTCCATTTGGTTATTGTGGATAATGGCCGTTCAGATATTTTAGCGTCTGAATTCCAAGAAGTTTTACGTTGCATCCGTTGCGGTGCTTGTTTGAATACCTGTCCGGCATATCGTCAAATCGGTGGTCATGGATATGGTTCTATTTACCCAGGGCCAATTGGTGCCGTGATTTCTCCGTTACTAGGCGGCTACGATGAGTTTAAAGAATTGCCGTATGCTTGTTCATTATGTAACGCATGTAACTCTGTCTGCCCGGTGCGTATTCCATTAGCACAGTTAATCTTAAAACACCGTGAGAAAATGGTAGAGTTAGGTAAAACGCCTGCGATGGAACGTTTATCTATTTTTGGTTTCACCACAGCCAATGCCAACCCAATACTATGGAAAACAGGTGTGAATATTGGTGCGAAATTAGCGGGTAAGCTGATCAAAAATGGGAAAGCACCAATTACATTTGGTGCATTGGGTGAATGGACAAAAGCACGAGATTTACCACAAGCAGATGGCGAAAGTTTCCGTCAATGGTTTAATAATAGAGAGAGAGGGTAATAAGCATGGATTTACAAAATCGCGAAAATTTTCTTAATAAATTAGCGGCGAAAATGGGTAAAGCCCGTGCTATCGTACCTGAACCGATGGAAGCACCAGTCAATACATACCCAACTGAGCGTTTAACCCATTTAAGTGCGGTTGATTTAGCGAATGAATTTACCAATTCTGCTAAAACCATGATGGTGGACGTAAATGTGTGTAAAGAGTCTGATGCAGTACAAACCTTACTTGCTCTCTGTGAAAAATATGGTGGCGGTGATGTTGTGCTTAATTCCGATGAAAGATTGACTGCACTTGGTATTCCTGCAGCGCTTGAAGCGAAATATACTTGCCATACATGGTCACCAGAAACGGCACAAGATAATATTAGTTTTTCTGAAAAAGCTAATCTTGGTGTGGTTTATGCAGAATATGGTTTGGCGGAAACGGGCGGAATCGTCTTATTCTCTGACGCAGATCATGGACGTTCAGTGAGTTTATTACCTGAAAAATCGATTGTTGTTGTACGTAAAAGCCAAGTACTACCACGTGTTGCACAAGTGGCGAAAGTATTACATGATAAAGCACAACAAGGCGAGCGTATGCCATCTTGTATCAATATTATCTCAGGTCCAAGTTCAACCGCAGATATTGAATTGATTAAAGTGATTGGCGTACATGGTCCAGTAGCAAAAATCTATTTAGTCATTGATGACTTATAAGAATCATCCATGATGAAAAGAGAGAACTATAATGTTCTCTCTTTTTTTATTTTTTTGAAATCCGCTATAATTCTGAAAAACTCATGAATTGAACACTATGACTTATTATCTTGGCATTATGTCTGGCACCAGCCTTGATGGGGTGGATATTGCCCTTACTGACATCCAATCTAATCAAACCAAATTAATTGCGGCAGGTTTTACGCCGATGCCGGCAAATTTACGCGAAAAAGTGACCGCACTTATTCAATCGGGCGAAACGTCGTTACAAGCATTGGGTGAACTCGATCATCAATTTGGTTTGCTTTATGCCGATTGCGTAAATGATTTTTTACGTAAACACCAGTTAAAGCCAGAACAGATTGAAGCCATTGGCTGCCATGGCCAAACAGTGTGGCATTCCCCAAAAGGTCAATTTCCGTTTACCATGCAAATTGGCGATATGAACTTATTAGCTGCAAAAACAGGCATTACGGTCGTTGGCGATTTGCGCCGTAAAGATATGGCGTTTGGTGGACAAGGGGCGCCTTTAGTACCCGCTTTTCATCAAGCGGTATTTTTTGATCCTCATTGGACAACGGTGGTGCTGAATATTGGTGGTATAAGTAATGTATCGTTATTGATACCCGAACAGCCTGTCATTGGCTTTGATACGGGAACAGGTAATACCTTGCTTGACCAATGGATCGAAAAACATCAAAGCAAAGCTTACGACCAAAATGGTGAATGGGCGGTTTCAGGTCAAGTGAATCCAGATTTGTTAGCGGCATTATTAGATGAAGATTTCTTTCAGCTTCCACCACCGAAAAGCACGGGGCGTGAATTATTTAATTTGGCTTGGCTAGAGAGGAAAATTCAAAAAATAGCAGGCAAAACGACCGCACTTTTACCACAAGATGTGCAAGCTACTTTGGCTGAATTTACCGTGCAAAGCATTGTTTTAGCCCTTAATAATATTCAGACGACATTACCATGTCGATTACTTGTTTGTGGCGGGGGGGCTAAAAATCAGGCGATCATGAATGGTTTAAAACAGGCGTTGCCAACTTGGCGTATTCAACTGACGACGGAATTAGAGCTTGATATCGATTATGTAGAAGCGGCAGCTTTTGCTTGGTTGGCTTATCGTCGTATGCATAATTTACCCGCTAATTTGCCGAGTGTGACGGGCGCCACAAGTGCGGTCAGTTTAGGGGCGATTTTTCCAAAGGAATAAACCATGGCAGAGAATTTATTACAAACCCTTTCAACTCTAATTACTGAACAACGAAATCCCAATTCCATGCATATAGATAGCTTATCTGCATTGGAAATTGCGCAGTTAATGAATCAGGAAGATAAGCAAGTGCCTTTGGCAATTGAAAAATGTTTACCTCAAATTGCCCAAGCGGTTGAACGTATCGTTGCTGCATTTCAACAAGGCGGTCGATTAGTCTATATTGGCGCAGGAACCAGTGGTCGATTAGGCGTACTCGATGCGTCTGAATGCCCGCCAACATTTGGTGTGTCACCTGAAATGGTGAAAGGTATTATTGCAGGCGGCGAGCGCGCATTACGTCATCCAATTGAAGGGGCGGAAGATAGTAAAGCACAAGCCGTGGTGGACTTACAAACAATTCACTTTTCCTCAAAAGATGTGTTGGTGGGTATTGCTGCAAGTGGACGAACCCCTTATGTGATCGGTGCATTGGAATATGCGAAACGTTTAGGTTCAGTGACGGTTTCGATTGCAAGTAATACGAATTCAGCGATGGCGAATATTGTGGATATTGCCATTGATACTGTCGTGGGACCAGAAGTGCTAACTGGCTCGAGCCGCTTGAAATCAGGCACAGCACAAAAATTAGTACTGAATATGCTGACTACGGCTTCTATGATTTTAATGGGTAAATGCTATCAAAACTTAATGGTGGATGTGCAGGCAAGTAATAAAAAACTGAAAGCTCGTGCCATTCGTATCGTCATGCAAGCCACGGATTGCGATAAGGCTCTCGCAGAAGAGACATTAAAGCAGGCTGATCAAAATGCGAAATTAGCGATTATGATGATTCTGAGTGGATTAGATCGTGCTCAAGCAGAGGCTTTATTAGAAAAACATCAGGGCAAGCTACAACTTGCATTGAAATAAGCAAAAATAAAACGCTAGGCATCAAACCTAGCGTTTTTTATTATTTAATAGTTTGCTCAATTAGCAATCCTGTTTGCCGTAAGCATCTTGACGAAGGATTTGACGAACGCCTTCATCAAATTGTGCTAAAACTTGATCCGCGTCTTTTGGATCTTTACCGCGAGCATCAAGGTAGAACTTGATTTTCGGCTCAGTACCAGATGGACGAGCGATTAAGCGGCTACCGTTTTCTAATACGAATACAAGGATGTCGCTTTGGCGATCAGTTTTAGTGTGGTCGATGAATTGTGCCACTTTAACACCACCTACTTCAGCTGGAGGCGTGTTACGAAGTGCGGTCATTAATTTACCGATTTCAGATAAATCGCTTACACGGATAGAAATTTGACCACTTACATAAGCACCGAATTCTTGTGTGAAGTCATTGGCATAATCCGCTAAGGTTTTACCTTGTGCTTTTAAGTGACGCACTAAATCTAAGAATACGATCGCCGCTGAAATACCGTCTTTATCGCGTACTTTATCTGGGTCAACTAAGTAACCAAGCGCTTCTTCGAAACCGAATAATAAGCCTTGAACTTTACCGATGTATTTGAAACCGGTTAAGGTTTCTTCTGATTGGAAGCCGTATTTTTTCGCAATTTCAGCAAGCGCTGGAGAGGACACTAAAGAACACGCTAATACGCCTTTCTCACCTTTTGCATGATATTGTTTTGCTAAATACCAACCTAAGAAACAACCTACTACGTTGCCGTGTAAAGGTTTCCAGTTACCTTGTGCATCTGGAACAGCTACTGCTAAACGGTCTGCATCAGGGTCATTGGCAATAATGAATTCCGCATTGTGTTCTTTTGCCACTTTAATGGCTAAATCTAATGCACCTTTTTCTTCTGGGTTAGGGAAGTTTACTGTTGGGAATGTGCCATCTGGCCATACTTGTTCTGCCACAATATGAGGTTGTGGAAGACCTGCTTTGGTTAAGGTTTTGCTTAATACTTCATAGCCTACACCGTGCATTGCGGTATAAACGTAGTTAATGTCTGCTTTAGGTTCTTTAGCAAGAGAAGCCGTTTTTTCAATATAAGCGTTAACTACTTCATCATCTAACACCACATAATCTTGGCTACGAGGTAAATCTTTTACATTACCCACTGCGACTTTGTCGATTAATGCAGCGATATCTTTATCTGCAGGCGAAACGATTTGGCCACCGCCGTTCGCTTTGCCTAAATACACTTTATAACCGTTATCTTCTGGTGGGTTGTGACTTGCTGTCACCATAACACCTGCTGTGGTATCAAAATATTGAATTGCGTAAGCTAATACTGGAGTGGGTAATTTACGTGGAAGTAAATAAGCTTTAACGCCTGCCCCCGCCATGATTTCAGCGGTATCACGTGCGAAAACATCAGAGTTTTTACGACCGTCGTAACCAATCACGATAGAAGGTTGTTTGTCGTAATCTTTTAAATAATCCGCTAAACCACCTGCTGCTTGTGCTACTAAAACACGGTTCATCCCCATAGGGCCTGCTTGTAATGGTCCACGAAGCCCTGCAGTACCAAATTGTAAACGGCTACTAAAGCGAGCTTGTAATTCAGATTGTGCTTTTTTATCACCATTTTTCGCAGCGGTTAAAAGTGCGGTTAATTCTGCATGAGTTTCTGCATCAGGATCTTGGTTTAACCAGTTTTGTGCAATATCAAAAAGCGTTGTCATGATGTTTTCTCCTTGTAAAAAGTAATTCTGGATAGACTAACGGAAAATGGATCGGATTAAAACGACTATTTTTCTTTTTTCCTGAAAAGATAAGCTTTTTTTGATCGCAATCGTTTTCTAATAAAATAAAAACAGCGTAAAATATTCACGCTGTTAAATGATTTTAGATTATGAAATTTAAAATTTATTTGCTGAAATCCACCAAAGCATCACGAGTAATATCTGTGATATTCTTATTGCTTGTTAGTGTCATTGCTACACGCATTTCTTTATGAAATATATCGAGCATATTCTCTACGCCACGTTGACCATCTGCTCCAAGAGCATATACAAAAGAACGACCAATCATAGTAGCATCAGCACCTAATGCGATCATACGTACTACATCTAATCCATTACGAATACCACTATCTGCAAGAATTTTTATATTACCTTTGACTGCATCAGCGACATAAGGTAAAGCTTGAGCTGTTGATGGCGTACCATCTAGTTGTCTACCTCCATGGTTGGATACCACGATCCCATCAGCACCAAAGCGAACAGCATCTTTAGCATCTTCAGCATCTAAAATACCTTTGATAACCATAGCACCATCCCAATAATCACGTATCCATTCTAAATCTTTCCACGAAATAGAAGGGTCGAAGTTGTCAGTTAACCAACCAATGTAATCATCTAACCCTACCGGTTTACCCATATATTGAGAAACATTACCTAATGTAAATGGACGCCCCTTCATGAGCATATCGTAAGACCATAATGGATGAGTGAAACCTTGTAATGTTCGACGAAGCCATTTATATTCGCCACTCATGCCTGAATGCATATCACGATAACGTGCACCAGGGGTTGGCATATCTACAGTAAAGACCAATGTCTTACAACCTGCTGCTTTTGCTCGTTCGAGCGCATTTTTCATAAAGCCTCGATCTTTTAGAACATAAAGTTGGAACCACATGGAACGTTTGAGTGTTGGAGCTACTTCTTCAATTGGACAAATTGACACAGTTGAAAGCGTAAATGGAATACCTTTATTATCGGCAGCTTTTGCAGCTTGAACTTCACCACGACTTGCGTACATACCACATGCACCTACAGGAGCCAATACTAACGGCATAGAAAGCTTTTCACCGAATAATTCAATTTCAGTATTTAATTGAGACATATCATTGAGCACACGTTGCCGTAATGCTATGTTAGATAGATCACTTACATTACGTGTAAGTGTATGTTCGGAATAAGAGCCACCATCAGCATAATGAAACATAAATGGAGGAACCTTACGTTTAGCAACTTGACGATAATCGTTTGCGGATGAAATAATCATATTTACCTCATTATTAATGATAATTATTATCTTCCATTGTAAGTTAAATTCATTAATAAAGGTATTAGTTTTTGAAGATTTGTAATTGGGCAATAAAAAATGCACGATTTTCCATCCGAATCGTGCATTTAATTGATTTTGATCGTGAAGAGTGAAATTACTAAAGGAGGAGAGCTGAACCCCATTTAATAATATCAAAGAAGAATTTGTTTTGATTGGTGGCAATACCATCACCCGTTTTCTTCAATGTACCATCGTCATTTTTGGTTTCATCTACCATGCCATTTATATATTGACCTTTTACGACATCTAAATCTTCTTTGGCTTGAGTTCGTAAGATTTGACATGCTTTAGGATCTAACGAGTCAACATCCCCGACTTCTGTACGGAATTTCTTAAATTGATAAGTTGCGTAATTCATTGATTTTTCATCTTTTTGAATCATTTTCACATAGTTTTCCCCGATGATTTTTTCTAACGGATAGAAAAAGACATATTGGGAATGAATGTAGCTATCTTCTTTAGCGAAGTGTTGTTGTTGAATTCGGGTCAAATTCGGATAGATACATTGTTCAGCTTGTTTACTTGACGTTGCCCATGTTTTCGCATTCACATCTGAAAGGAGGTAATCCGCTTGTGCAAATTCTGCGGGGATCGGCGATTGTGATGGGCCAAATAAACCACAAGCACTTAAGAGTACAGTTGCGCCGAAAATAATAAATTTTCTCACTTAAATTTCCTTATAATATCTAGATTGCCAAAATTTTAGCAACAACAATCTGATTGTAAAGTGATTATCTAATAGCGACGTGATTTTCTTTCCCGAAGTAAAAAACTTCCGTTATAATGACCGCACTTTTTACACTTATAAAGGAAAGAACAATGCAAAATCCAAAAGATGATGTTTTATATGCACCAGTTGAGTGGGTTGATCATAGCGAAGGTTACACTGATATTCGTTTCCACAAATCGACTGATGGTATTGCAAAAATTACTATTAACCGTCCAGAAGTGCGTAACGCATTTCGACCGCAAACAGTTAAAGAAATGATCCATGCTTTTTCTAACGCTCGTTTCGATGAAAAAATTGGCGTGATTGTATTAACCGGTGAAGGCGAAAAAGCATTCTGTTCTGGTGGTGACCAAAAAATTCGTGGTGACTACGGCGGCTATAAAGATGAAAGCGGTGTGCATCATTTAAATGTATTGGATTTCCAACGCGATATTCGTACTTGTCCAAAACCAGTTGTAGCAATGGTGGCAGGTTACGCAATTGGTGGTGGCCACGTACTTCATATGTTATGTGATCTAACCATTGCAGCAGACAATGCAATCTTTGGTCAAACTGGTCCTAAAGTAGGTTCATTTGACGGTGGCTGGGGTGCAAGCTATATGGCGCGTTTAGTGGGTCAGAAAAAAGCACGCGAAATTTGGTTCTTATGCCGTCAATATAATGCGCAAGAAGCATTAGATATGGGCTTAGTGAATACTGTCGTGCCTTATGCTGATTTAGAAAAAGAAACCGTGCGTTGGTGCCGTGAAATGTTACGTAACAGCCCAATTGCGTTACGTTGCTTGAAAGCTGCATTGAATGCGGACTGTGATGGTCAATCAGGTTTACAAGAACTCGCGGGTAATGCAACCATGTTGTTCTATATGACTGAAGAAGGTCAAGAAGGGCGTAACGCATTTAACGAAAAACGCGCACCAGACTTCAGCAAATTCAGACGTAATCCTTAATTTGAACATAAAAAGTGCGGTTCAAAATCAGTGTGTTTTTAACTGCACTTTTGAAAATATATTGAAATCTTTATTGCTATTTGGAAAATATTTTTATGGGTTGCGAAAAACAATATAATTATGTGATTAGTTTAATCAAAGAAACTAAACGTCGCAAACATATTGAACAAGAATTTGGTCAGCAAAAAATCCCTTTTTCATTTTTTGATGCGGTCACACCAGATCGTATTGAGGATGTTGCAAAGAAATTTAATATTACTTTAGATAGGTCACCAAACGCCAAATTATCGGATGGTGAAATTGGTTGTGCATTAAGTCATATTGCGTTATGGGATCTGGCAGTAGAAAATAATTTAGATTATATCAATATTTTTGAAGATGATATTCACTTAGGTGAGAATGCGAAGAAGTTATTAGAGATTGATTATTTGCCTGATGATGTTGATGTGCTAAAGCTTGAGGCTAATGGAAAAATGGTATTTCGTAGGCCTAAAGTAGTAAAGTGTCATAGAAAGATTTACCCTATCACATTTAAGCAGTCAGGAACTGCAGGTTATACAGTCATGGCAAAAGGTGCGAAATACCTTCTCAAACAGGTAAAAAATAAACCGCTTGAAATTGCAATTGATTCTCTTATCTTTGAGGATTTTTTAAATTTAAAGGATTACAACGTGGTACAGCTTTCACCCGGTATTTGTGTACAAGATTTTGTTGTGAATCCAGATAAACCTTTTGAAAGCAGCTTGCAAAAAGGTAGAGATTTAGTTCATGAAAATCAGACAAAATTTTCAGTGGTTGAAAGAATAAGAAAAGAAATTATAAGATTAAAGCGTAAATTATTTATGAAACACGTGCCTTTTAAATAAGGGAAGTGCGGTTAAAAAATTATTTTTAACCGCACTTTTGCTATCAAGGAGAACAAGATGAAAACCAAATCATTTAATCTTTATCGTTATTCTATTCCCGTCGACAGCCAATTAATTTTACGTGGACGCTTTTTGAAACGTCGAGAAGGTTTGATTGTACGTGTTGCTTGCAGCCGTGATGGCTGGGGCGAAATTGCACCTTTGCCTGGGTTTAGCGAAGAAACCATCGAACAAGCGCAAGAGCAAGCCATTGAATGGCTGACGAATTGGTGTCATGCAAGCTGCGAAGCACCAAGAGTCCCCCTTGACGGTTGTTATCCTTCTGTTGCCTTCGGTATTAGCACGGCGATGGATGAGATGAAACGTTATTTAAATGAGGAAGGTAACTATCACACTGCACCTTTGTGCTATGGTGATCCTGATGAGTTATATTCAGAATTGAATCAAATGCCAGGTGACAAAGTCGCTAAAATCAAAGTCGGCATGTATGAAACGAATCGTGATGGTTTAATTGCCGACATGTTTTTGGAAGCCATTCCTGATTTGCAATTACGTCTAGATGCGAATCGTCAATGGACTTTAGAAAAAGCCTTAAAATTTGCGGAGAAAGTAAAACTGCAACATCGTTCTCGTATTCAATTTCTGGAAGAACCTTGTAAAACTCGTGAAGAAAGCCGTCAGTTTGCAGCTCAAACAGGCATTAATATTGCTTGGGATGAAAGTGTGCGTGAGCCAGGCTTCCTTTTAGAAAAAGAACCACACTTAAGTGCCATTGTGATTAAACCAACACTGGTTGGTTCGCTACAAGATTGTCAAAAGCTGATCGCACAAGCACATTATTTAGGCATAAAAGCAGTGATTAGCTCGAGCATTGAAAGTAGCCTTGGATTAACGCAACTCGCTCGTATCGCGGCACAATATACACCCAATGTGACGCCAGGATTAGATACGTTAAATTTAATGCAACATCAAGTATTACGTGCGTGGCCAGGCTCAGATTTACCGCTAATTGATTTAAATTCAGAATTTATTACCAAAATCGTCTAGAGATACGACCACCATTACACAAAAAATCGCTATAATTCGCACAAGTTAAAGGATGTGAAAATGTCAAAAAAATTTAATATTTTGCTGTTAAATGGCCCAAACTTAAATATGTTGGGGGCAAGGGAACCGAAACATTATGGTTCGCTTTCGTTATCTGCCATTGAAGAAAATATGGTAAAACTTGCGGCGCAGTATGATGTGAATTTGGCGTGCTTTCAAGCAAATAGCGAAGAAAAGTTAATCGATAAGATTCATCAAAGTTTTCAGAAAGTGGATTTTATTTTAATTAACCCTGCGGCTTATACGCATACCAGTGTTGCATTGCGTGATGCCTTGCTTGCTGTGTCAATTCCATTTGTTGAAATCCATTTGTCTAATGTACATAAGCGCGAGCCATTCCGTCACCATTCTTACTTTAGTGATGTGGCTGAAGGGGTGGTTTGTGGCTTAGGTGCGAAAGGTTATGAGTTTGCTCTTCAATTTGCGTTAGATTTTTTAAATAAAAAAGCATAAAATTTCACAAAATTTACAGATTTTCGCAGAAATTTATCGCAAAGTGCGTGATTTTGCGGTAATCTTGCCGATACAAAAACAGGTTTCAAAATGACCGTACTTTAGAAATCAATTCTGAAAGTGCGGTTAACAATTCATTATTATTTTTAGGAAGAGCGTATGGACATTCGTAAAATCAAAAAACTGATTGAATTAGTAGAAGAATCGGGTATCACTGAATTAGAAGTGCAAGAAGAAGAAGGTACAGTACGTATTAGTCGTGCGGCACCAGCTGTTGTACCTGCTGCAATTCAATATGCAGCGGCGCCTGTCGCACCAGTTACGGCTCCTGCAGCTGCTCCAGCGGCAGCTGCACCTGCTGAAGCGCCAGTGGCTGAAATTTCTGGCCACCAAGTGCGTTCACCAATGGTAGGGACATTCTACCGTAGCCCAAGCCCAGAAGCGAAAGCTTTCGTTGAAGTGGGACAAACAGTCAAAGTAGGCGATGCACTTTGTATCGTTGAAGCAATGAAAATGATGAATCGTATCGAAGCAGACAAAGCTGGTGTGGTTAAAGCAATCTTAGTGAATGATGGCGAAGCGGTTGAATTTGACCAACCATTAATCGTTATCGAATAATCCCTATCAATCTGAAATGGCGAGCTTTCTCGCCATTTTTTCACCCAAGTGGAAATTGTTATGTTAGAAAAAGTTGTGATTGCTAACCGTGGTGAAATTGCACTGCGTATTTTGCGTGCCTGTAAAGAATTAGGCATTAAAACTGTGGCGGTTCACTCTACCGCCGATCGTGATTTAAAACACGTATTACTTGCAGATGAAACAGTTTGTATCGGACCTGCGCCATCTGTAAAAAGTTATTTAAATATTCCTGCCATTATTGCCGCAGCAGAAGTAACCGGTGCGGATGCGATTCACCCTGGTTATGGTTTCCTTTCTGAAAACGCAGATTTTGCAGAGCAAGTTGAGCGTTCTGGTTTTATTTTTATTGGCCCAACTGCAGACGTCATTCGTTTGATGGGGGATAAAGTTTCTGCAATTAAAGCAATGAAAAAAGCTGGCGTGCCTTGTGTACCGGGTTCAGATGGGCCTGTAGGTAGCGATATCGCGAAAAATAAAGAAATTGCAAAACGTATTGGTTATCCAATTATTATCAAAGCATCTGGCGGCGGCGGTGGTCGTGGTATGCGTGTCGTTCGTAGCGAAGATGCACTTGAAGAATCTATTGCGATGACAAAAGCTGAAGCAAAAGCCGCGTTTAACAATGATATGGTTTACATGGAAAAATATTTAGAAAATCCACGCCATATTGAAATTCAAGTTTTAGCGGATACACACGGTAATGCAATCTATCTTGCAGAACGGGATTGTTCTATGCAACGTCGTCACCAAAAAGTCGTGGAAGAAGCACCTGCGCCGGGTATTACAGAAGAAGTTCGTCGTGACATCGGCACTCGTTGTGCGAATGCTTGTGTTGAAATTGGCTATCGCGGTGCAGGTACGTTTGAATTCTTGTATGAAAATGGTGAATTCTATTTCATTGAAATGAATACCCGTATTCAAGTAGAGCACCCAGTAACAGAAATGATTACCGGTGTAGATTTAGTGAAAGAACAATTGCGCATTGCAGCTGGTTTACCACTTTCTTATAAACAAGAAGATATCAAAGTGAAAGGTCATGCAATTGAATGTCGTATCAATGCAGAAGATCCAAAAACATTCTTACCATCTCCAGGTAAAGTTGCTCACTTGCACTCACCAGGTGGTTTAGGGGTTCGTTGGGATTCTCATGTATATGCTGGTTATACCGTTCCACCACACTACGATTCTATGATCGCAAAATTAATCACATACGGTGATACGCGTGATGTCGCAATCCGTCGTATGCAAAATGCATTATCTGAGACGATCATTGATGGTATCAAAACAAATATCCCACTTCATGAACTCATTCTTGAAGATGAAAACTTCCAAAAAGGTGGTGCGAATATCCACTATTTAGAGAAGAAATTAGGGATGTATGATTAACATGAAACGGCTAACGTAAGTTAGCCATTTTTATATCTTTTGATAATTAATATATTTTCTTTGAAAAGATATTTTAAATCTCTTTATAATGTGTACCTATTTATTTTTACCTAAGGAAAAACAATGAAATTTAATCTCTCTAAATTAAGTTTAATAATTCTTGCAACTGTAACGTTAGCTGCCTGTGGAAGTAGTGGTGGTAGCAATACTCAACCAGCTGATCAAGCAAAAACACCTGAGCCAGTAAAACCAGCTGAGCTAGTAAAACCAACTGAGCAAGTAAAACCAACTGAGCAAGTAAAACCAGCTGAGTCGGTAAAACCAGCTGAGCTAGTAAAACCGGCTGAGTCAGTAAAACCAGTTGAGCCAGTAAAAACAGCTGAGCCAGTAAAACCAGCTGAGCTAGTAAAATCAGCTGAGCTAGTAAAACCAGCTGAGACAGTGAAACCCGCTGAGACAGTGAAATCCGCTGAGACAGTGAAATCCGCTGAGACAGTGAAACCAGCTGAGACAGTGAAACCAGCTGAGCAAGTGAAACCAGTTGAGACAGTAAAACCAGCTGAGCCAGTAAAACCAGCTGAGCCAGTAAAACCAGCTGAGCCAGTAAAGCCAGCTGAGCTAGTAAAACCAAGTGAGCTAGTAAAACCAGCTGAACAACCAAAAAATGAAGAACAAATTGTGCTTAGTCGAGTAGGATTTGAAGTTAACAAAGAGAATGGAGTAATTACTACAATTGAAAGACAAATACATGATGACAATAATGTGAATCTCGTTAATGTTGAAGGTCAAGAAATTGAAATTATTCCATCAGGGTATTATGAACGTCCCGGATTCATTGGAATTAATGCAAAAGAACTGCTAGAGGAGTTTTCTCCTAAATCGCAACGTAGTGTTAGCGGTAAAAACTATAAGAACATTCGTTGGGGTACATTTACAGATCCTTCGCTGAACTCTTATTATCATGTTGCATTCGGTGTAAATCCAACAACAGAAATGCCTCAATCAGGTATAGTCAATTATACTGGATATGGTAGTCATTTAGAGGCAGCTAAAAAAGAGGGATATTTCTTATCATCAGCCAGACTTACTGCAAATTTTGCAGATAAAACACTAAATGGAACAATTTCTTTAGCGAAAACAGGTTTTAATGATGTCCTCGTATCAAATGATATTGCTGGAGGCGCTCTTCCTCCTCATCTACATTTTGATGATGTTTCCTTATCTGCCAAAATTCAAGGCAATCAATTTAGTGGAATAAATAGCCAAGGTGTTCAGGTTGAAGGTGGCTTCTATGGAAAAGATGCAGACGAAGTGGCTGGAACTTATCAAGGAAATGATAAATTTGGTGTTTTTGGTGCTAGAAAAAATTAGAAAATTTTTGTAAATTTTAAAGCAAGCCTTTGGCTTGCTTTATTTTTCTTTATAGGAATAAAAAATGACTTCACAATCTAAACTTATTTTATTTTTAAGCTCTTCATTATTGCTTAGTTCATTCTCTTTTGCACTAGAGAAGTCTCCTCAACCTCGGGATGAGCGGTTTGATGATCAGCTTCAGCTTGCGAAACCTGACTTATCCACTCAAAAGCCACAAATTCCAGAAAAACGTGATGATAAACATACACTTTCTATGACGAAAGAAGAATTAGCAAAACACCCTGATTTGATCGTACGTGGATTGATTCCTGCAGTGTTGCAAAATAACGGTGACGTCGTTCAACTATTACTGCCGTTGTATCAAAATTTGCCAAAACAAGATCCATTTTTACTTGAGTGGGCAAATGCAATTAATGCTCGTGAAAATGGTCGTTTTTCGGAGGCGGTAACTCGTTATCGTACTCTATTTTCTCAAGATTCGACCATTCTGCCATTGCGTTATCAGTTAGCACAGGCACTCTTTTTAAACAATGATAATGAGGCGGCCAAAGATCAATTCCAAAAACTGAGAGCTGAACAAGTTTCACCTTAGTCTATCGTCATGATCGACCAATATCTTTCGGCGCTTAATCGCCGAGATCAGTGGAAGTTTCAGGGTGGTCTGAGTTTCTTAAACGAAAGTAATATTAACAATGCACCAAAAGCAGGCACTCGCATTGGAAATTGGAATGCCTGGGCGCGCGAAAGTGCCACAGGTTTTTCTTATTTTGCGGATGCAGAGAAAAAATGGTCACTACCACGCAGTTATTTCGTTAAATTTGCTATTGAGAGCTATGGAAAATATTACTGGGATAACAAAAAATATAATGAATTGAATGCTAGAATCGGCGCTGGATTAGGCTACCAAACAGCGCGTTTCGAGATGTCATTAATGCCATTTACAGAAAGAAGATGGTATGCAGGAGGCTCATCAGGGAGTGAGTCAATGAAGCAGTATTCGAAGAATTCAGGTGCTCGTTTAGATTTAACTTATTGGCTGAATGAAAAGTGGCAAATTTCAACCGCACTTGAGTATGGTGAACAGCGTTACAACACTCGTAAGCATTTGAATGGCAATAATTATCTTTGGTCGAATACGTTATCTTATTTTCCTAAGAGTGGTCAATTTTGGTTCGTAGGCACTGATTATAATCGTGAAAATACACGAGATGAAGACAATGCTTATCAACGTAAAAACCTCCGTTTAGGTTGGGGGCAAGAGTGGGGATGGGGGATTTCAACCCGAGTTTCCCTTGCGTATGCACGTAGAATTTATAAAGGTGCTGATTTATTTAATATTCGTCAGAAAAATAATGAATATCAATCAGCAGTAACATTATGGCATCGTGATCTTTACTTTTTAGGAATCACGCCTAAAATTACATGGTCTTATCAAAAAGTGTCAAGTAATCACCTATTTTATCGCTATGATAAAAATCGTATTTTCTTAGAAATGGGTAAGACTTTCTAACTGGAGGTAATTATGGATTTATCACAACGTTATAAACAAGCCGCTAAGGAGGCGCGTTGGGCATTAGGTTTAGCTATTCTTTATGTCATAGGATGGTGTGTTTGTGCTTATTTACCTAAGGACTCGCCTGGGCCAATAGGTTTTCCGTTGTGGTTTGAATTATCCTGCATTTATTTACCTATTTTGTTTGTCGTCATTGGGTATTGGATTGTCAAAATTGTCTTTTTAGATATTCCACTAGATGTTGAGCCAAAGGAGAATAAATAATGAATTTAGGTATTATTCTTCCATTAATTATCTATTTAGCTTTTATTTTCGGCGCCGCATTATTTGCTTATACCAAACGCGTAAAAGGTGATTTTTTGACTGAATATTATGTGGGAAATCGCTCAATGACGGGCTTTGTCCTTGCGATGACAACGGCTTCCACTTATGCCAGTGCCAGTTCTTTTGTTGGTGGACCAGGGGCTGCCTATAAATACGGGCTGGGTTGGGTATTACTCGCCATGATCCAAGTGCCGGCTGTGTGGTTAGCCTTAGGTGCATTGGGCAAAAAGTTTGCATTACTTTCTCGCGAAACCAATGCGCTTACTATCAATGATTTATTTCTCTATCGTTATAAAAATAAATATCTCGTTTGGATTTCCAGTCTAGCATTGTTGCTTGCCTTCTTTGCTGCTATGGTTGTGCAATTTATTGGTGGAGCAAGATTGCTCGAAACCACGATAGGGATTCCTTATACTCACGCCTTACTTATTTTTGCCTTAACGGTTGGCATTTATACGTTTATTGGTGGTTTCCGAGCCGTCGTATTAACTGATACGATTCAAGGTACGGTAATGATTTTTGGCACAATCGTGCTATTAGTGGGCGTTATTTACCATCTTGGTGGCGTAGAAAGTGCGGTCAATAAATTAACTGAAATTGATCCGAGTTTAGTGAGTCCTTACGGCCCGAATGAGATGCTCGATTTTCAATTTATGGCATCGTTTTGGATCCTAGTCTGTTTCGGTGTGGTTGGTTTACCACATACAGCCGTGCGTTGTATGGCTTTCAAAGATAGTAAAGCCTTACATCGAGGCATGCTCATTGGTACGATTGTCCTTTCAGTCATTATGTTAGGGATGCATTTGGCGGGCGCTTTAGGGCGTGCCGTTGTGCCAGATTTAACGGTGTCAGATAAAGTCATTCCAACCTTAATGTTGGAAGTGCTTCCTCCTATTGTTGCAGGGATTTTCTTAGCCGCGCCGATGTCGGCGATTATGTCCACAGTTGATGCGCAACTCATTCAATCCTCCTCAATTTTTGTGAAAGACTTATATCTTGCAAGCAAACCTGAAGCCGCGAAGAATGAAAAACGAATTAGCCGTATTTCATCGGTCATTACACTGATTTTATCGGCGTTGTTAATTCTCGCTGCTCTCAATCCACCTGATATGATTATTTGGTTGAATTTATTTGCTTTCGGGGGATTAGAAGCGGCATTCCTTTGGGTGATTGTATTAGGCATTTATTGGGATAAAGCAAATGCAGCAGGGGCAATAAGCTCAATGGTGGTGGGATTAAGCAGTTATGTGCTGCTGACTCAATTTGGCATCAAATTATTGGGGTTTAATGCGATTGTGCCTGCACTTGTATTTGGCTTGATTGCTTTCATCTTGGGTAACCAATTCGGCGCAAAAAAAACAGTAAAAATGGACCGCACTTTATGGTTTATCAAATCCTAGCATTGTTTATTTGGAGTAGTGCCTTTGTTGCCGCTAAATACACCTTTACAATGATGGACACCATTTTGATGATCCAAGCTCGTTTATTAATGGCGGCGATTATTGTGATGCCACTTTTTTTTCGTCGTTGGAAAGGCGTGTCTAAACCGATACGAAAACAGCTTTGGTGGCTAGGTTTTTTCAATTATACCGCGACCTTTTTGCTGCAATTTATTGGTTTAAAATATACGAGCGCGGCGAGCGCAACGACCATGATTGGATTAGAGCCATTATGTGTGATTTTTGTAGGACATTTTTTCTTTCAAGATCGTGCCAAATGGTATCATTGGGTGTGTGGGGCTTTTGCTTTTTTAGGCGTGGCCATTTTAATTCTAGGCGGGCAGGGCAATGAAGGCGTAAGTGAAATTAGCTTATTGGGTTGCTCCTTAGTGGTGGCGGCAAGTATTGTGTTTGCTTGTTGCTTGCGTTGGACGAAAAAAGTGGTGGTAACGGTTTCAGCACAAGCCTATACATCCATTTCGATTGTGTTAGCAAGCATCACCATGCTGCCATTTACTTTATTGCTGACGGAAAACTGGGATATCCATTTTAACTGGCTTGGTTTCTTCGGTTTGATTTATCTCGGCGTAGCATGTAGTTGGTTTGCTTTTTGGTTATGGAATAAAGGCTTAAATTCAGTGGATGCAAAAATCTCGGGAATTTTGACCGCACTTGAGCCGATTTTTGGTGTCTTTTTGGCAGTATTATTACTCAACGAAGAGGTTTCACTTGTTTCAGCGCTTGGGATTATCATTATTGTGGTTTCAGCCCTGGGCGTAAGTTTATTACCCAGATGGTTACACAAAGAAATTAATTAAAAGGAAAAGAAGATGGCGTGGATTCAAATTCGCTTAAATAGTACAAATGAAAAAGCCGAGAAAATTAGCGACTTTTTAGAAGAAATTGGCTCAATTTCGGTCACATTTATGGATAGCCAAGATACGCCGATTTTTGAACCACTTCCAGGCGAAACACGTTTGTGGGGAAATACGGATGTGATTGCATTGTTTGATGCTGAAACCGATATGAATGAAATTGTGAGTTTGCTTAAACAAGCACATCATTTAGATGAACATACTGCTTACAAAATTGAGCAAATCGAGGATAAAGACTGGGAACGTGAATGGATGGATAACTTCCACCCAATGCAATTTGGTCAACGTTTATGGATTTGCCCAAGCTGGCGTGAAGTGCCGGATCAAAATGCGGTTAATGTGATGCTTGATCCTGGTTTAGCTTTCGGGACAGGGACCCACCCGACAACTGCACTTTGTTTAGAGTGGTTAGATGGCTTGGATTTAACAGACAAAACCGTCATCGATTTTGGCTGTGGCTCAGGAATTCTTGCCATTGCAGCCCTTAAATTAGGGGCTAAAAATGCAATTGGTATTGATATCGATCCACAAGCGATTCTTGCCAGTCGTAATAATGCGGAACAGAATGGTGTTGTAGATCGTCTGCAACTTTTCTTATCCGATGATAAACTTGCTGATTTAAAAGCAGATGTTGTTGTGGCAAATATTCTGGCTGGACCATTAAAAGAACTTTACCCGATTATATCTCAATTAGTGAAAGAGGGTGGTGATCTTGGATTATCAGGCATTTTAGAAACGCAAGCGCAATCGGTATGCGATGCTTATGCGCAATCGTTTGATTTAGATCCTGTTGCCGTAAAAGAAGAATGGTGTCGTATTACAGGTAAGTTAGCCATAACGTCAAATTCTTCGAACTAGTTCTTTATTGGGAGAATATTTTGAATAATATAACACGGGAATTTATAACAAAAGATGAGTCTTTGTATATAAAAGGCTGCGCCGTTATTCTGATGTTAATTCATCATCTTTTCCCATTTGCTGATCGTATCCCTAAATCGGCTGAAATTATCTGGCTCTTTGGTGATAATCAATTTGAGGTGTCGTTAGGTTGGTGGGGAAAATATTGTGTTGCTATATTTTTATTTATAAGCGGCTATGGTTATTCTTTTTTAAAGGATAAACCTATGCAATATTATACAACTAAAATAGTTTCAATATATCGAAAAGTTTTTATTGTTTTTTTAATTTATATTCCTATTGATATTTATTTCCATGTTGAAAATGTAATATCGGATCTAAATTCAAAATCTATATTAATGAATGCAATAGGATTTCATTCCAATTATAATGAAGAGTGGTGGTTTCTATTTCCTTATATCTTATTAGTATTAATTACACCGCTATTACATAAACTTCGTCATCATTTAGTCTCACTATTTGCAATGGCGATTATTATCCACAATATGTCTGGTAATGGGATAATTGGCCACTTCTTCTGGTGGGCTATTGCCTATATTATTGGATTTATTTTTGGTGTATTATCCACTAATTTAAGTAAATTTAACTCTAACATTATTTTTTCCTTACTGTTATCTATAGTGTTCTATCTTATTATGAACTATGGAATGAATAATTTTGGATTTGAAAGTATGGTGTTTCTTATACCATTAATGATTTTTTTAATAAAAACGCTTTACAGAATTACGCCATTAATTTTTCGTAAGATTATAGCTGATATAGGTAGGAAATGTTTAATAATTTGGCTTGTTCATTCATTTTATTGCTATCATTTTGCTGGAGAGTTTATTTATTCACCTAAATATTCAATATTTATTTTAATTAATTTATTGATTGTTTCATATTTAAGCGCAATAGTAATTGAGTTTATAGAAAGGATGCTTTCAACAACTTTTTTCAATATAAAAAATATCGTATTAAAAAAGGTTTTATAGGCGTGATACTATGCAGATCGAATTTTGTCAATTAAAAAAGTGCGTTTTTTGAACAAATTTCCCTTTGCAAAAAAAAGCAAATTTGCGTAATATAGCCGCCCTTGTCGGTGACTGTTGTTGCCAGATTTACGAGAGATTAGAATTTGTCATTGAGGATAATATAAATGCGAATTGGTTCTTACGAATTAAAAAATCGTATTTTATTGGCGCCAATGGCAGGTATTACGGATCAACCTTTTCGACGTTTATGTGCCCATTACGGCGCGGGATTAACGTTTTCAGAGATGATGTCTACTAATCCACAAGTTTGGCATACAGAGAAATCGAAACTTCGTTTAGCACATAGTGAAGAGCTAGGATTAAATGCGGTGCAAATCGCAGGTTCTGATCCTTTAGAAATGGCCCAAGCTGCAGCAATTAATGTAGCCTATGGCGCTGAAATTATCGACATCAATATGGGCTGTCCCGCAAAGAAAGTGAATCGAAAGCTGGCGGGCTCTGCACTTCTTCAATTTCCCGATTTAGTGGAAAAAATTTTAAAAGAAGTCGTGAATGCCGTTGATGTGCCTGTGACGTTAAAAATTCGCACTGGTTGGGATAAAGCAAATCGAAACTGTGTGCAAATCGGCAAAATTGCAGAACAATCTGGTATTCAGGCTTTAACCATTCACGGGCGGACGAAAGAATGCTTATTTGAAGGTGAAGCGGAATACGACAATATTCGAGCAGTGAAACAATCAATTTCAATTCCAGTCATTGCGAATGGTGATATTGATTCTGCCTCGAAAGCGAAAAAGGTACTTGAGTATACAGGTGCTGATGCAATAATGATCGGTCGTGCCGCACTAGGCAATCCATGGCTTTTTCAAGCCGTTGAGGCTTTAGTGGAACATGATTCGATAATTCAAACACCAAGTTTGCGTGAAAAGTGCGGTCATATTTTGCGTCATATTCAGGAACTCCATCAGTTCTATGGCGAGCAAAAAGGCTATCGAATAGCCCGCAAACACGTTGCTTGGTATTTACAGGGAATTCAACCCGATTCCGTTTTTAGACAGACTTTTAACGCAATTAATGAACCGAAAGAGCAGTTAATTGTGCTGGAAGATTTTTTAAATTCAATTTTGGATAAAGAAAAATGTTAGAACAACAACGTAGTCCGTCTGAAGCGTTAACCGTTTCAGTTTTAAACTCTCAATCACAAGTAACAAACAAACCATTACGTGATTCAGTAAAACAAGCTTTACGCAATTACTTATCACAATTAGATGGTCAAGATGTGAATGATCTTTACGAATTAGTATTAGCGGAAGTTGAACACCCGATGTTAGATATGATTATGCAATACACCCGCGGTAACCAAACCCGTGCAGCTAATATGCTCGGTATCAACCGTGGTACATTGCGTAAGAAATTGAAAAAATACGGTATGGGCTAATTAAAATTAGCAAAAAGAAAGGCGAACATGATGTTCGCCTTTTTATTTATTGAATGGTGAAACTAATTGGCACGTTTACTGAAGACGCAAATCCAGCAGGTTTTGGACCGACAGGTCTCGCGCTTCTTACTGCCTCAAGTGCTGCATTATCTAAGCTTTCATCGCCAGAAGATTTAGTGACACGCTCTCCAGACAGAGAACCATCTGCTCCAACACTAAAACTGACGCTAACAATACCTTGTTTACGCATCATTTTTGCGCGTGCAGGATAGCGTTTATGCCGTTCAATTTCACGTCGAATAGCCGCACGATAGGCATTATGTTCATCAGTATTGGCACCAGAACCACCTTGAATACCATTTGTGCCAGGTTGACCCGTAGTTGTCGCTTTAGAATTTGCCGTAGCCGTTGAATTAATATTCTTATCGCTAATCGGTAAATTCTTCGGCATTTCCACTGCTTTCTCTGCTTTTACCTCATTTTTAGGTTTTTCTTTTGGCTTCTCTTTCGGTTTTGGTTTCGGTTTTTCTATTGGTTTTTCTGGTTTTTTCTCAGGTTCTTTTTTCTTCTCAGGCTCTGGTTTCTTCGTTGGATCCGCGACGACTTCCTGTTTTTCAGGTTCCGGTTCTGCCTGTTGAGGTTCGGGTTTCGGCTCAGGAGCGGGTTCTTCCACTCGCATTCCTTGAATCATTTCCATCGAAATTGTCGTGGATATTTCACCTGGAACATTACTCGCCGCTTCATGTGGCGTATGCCAATTCCAAAGCAATCCGCCTATAATTGCACCATGAATTAATAGAGAAATAAGCAAGCTTAATAGTGATCGTTTAGCTTGTTGGCTGTTCATTGTTTATTCCCTACTCCCATGCCTCCCACTGCTGGCGTATTTTTGCTTGAAACGCCTTTATCTTTCATCGAAACAATAGCGACATTTTTTATTTCGTTTTTCGATAACATATCGGTAATAGTCACGAAATCTTGGAAAGATGCTTCTGCATCAATTTTTAATGTAACTTTCTGATCTTTATTCCAACCAGCGATCTCTTTTTCAAGCGCTTCTTGCGAGATCAGTTTATCATTAAAATAAAGCTGTTTATCTGCTGTCACGGTTAATAATTTGGCTAATTCATCTGATTTGAATGCGACCGTAGAGCTGGCTTTTGGAACATTTACCTTAATTTTCCCTTGGGAAATAAAGGATGCGGTGACCAACACTATCGCTAATAACACCAACATAATGTCGATGAAAGGAATAATGTTGATTTCATCAAATTTTTTCACGATTATTCCTTATCTTTTTGAGTGTTTAATACTTTCCATTTCAATAGGTTAACTTCTACTTTACGACCTAAGCCGTTATAGAGCATCATGGAAGGAATCGCGACTAAAATACCTAATGCGGTTGCTTTTAATGCAAGAGAGAGGTGCATCATAATAGCACCGGCATCGACTTCACCATCGCCATGGCCAATTTGGTAGAAAGTTAATAAAATCCCAATTACTGTACCGAGTAAACCAACATAAGGCGCATTAGCACCAACAGTGGAGATTACGGTCATATTACGATTTAAATCAATTTCAAGTGCGTGAATATTGGAATATTTCGCTACGTTCACACTCTTTAAAAAGAGAAAACGCTCAATTACGGCAGTGAGCATGATCACACTCATCAGAAGTAGAATTCCAATAATCACGTAATCGCTATATTGTTCTAAAAACTCAAAAAGTTGTAGCATTTGATAGTCCTTATATGGGTAATAAAAAAAACACAAATTGAATTGAGAATGAATTTCAATTAGATGTGAATTCTATCAAATGGAAAATAGAGCGTAAATATAAATTAAAAAAATGAGTGTTTTTTTAACCGCACTTTGAGATAAATCAGAAAAGTGCGGTTGTTTTTGAGAGGTATTTTAACGGGATTGTAGGTAATCTAAGACAACTTGATGATGTTCGCCCGTTTTGAATTTATCAAAAACGTGCTGGATTTTGCCTTGTTCATCAATGAGAAAGCTAATGCGGTGAATACCATCATAAACACGGCCCATGAATTTCTTTTCGCCCCATACACCAAATTTCTCGGCAACCTGGTGATCTGCATCGGAAAGTAAGGTGAAATTGAGTGCTTTTTTCTCTACAAATTGAGCGAGTTTTTTGGGTGCATCTGTACTGATGCCTAAAATAACTACGCCTAATTTTTCTAACTCACGTTTAGCATCACGCAAACCACAGGCTTGAGTTGTACAGCCTGGTGTTAAGGCTTTTGGATAAAAATACACGAGTACTTTTTTACCTTTAAAGTCGCTAAGTGAAATTGGCTGATTGTCTTGATTTAAAAGGGTGAATTGCGGTGCTAAGTCACCCACTTGTAATGTTTTCATAAAAAATCCTTAAAAATATCAAAAATAATTTGTAAATTTGGGTTATTTTAGCCATTATAACTAGGCATTTTCAAATGTTATGATTAAAAAATAGAATAGATGTAAATGGAGTGCTTATGACTACGCAAAATCCTTTATTTTCGGGCAGTATCGTTGCCTTAGTGACACCAATGGATAATCATGGACACATCGATTTTGAAACGCTAGAAAAACTTGTTGAGTTTCATATCAATTCTGGCACCGATGCGATTGTTTCTGTGGGAACAACGGGTGAAGCAGCCACTTTAAGCATTGATGAAAATGTTCGAGTAATTGAGAAGACGGTTGAATTTGCAAAAGGGCGCATTCCAATTATTGCCGGCGCAGGTGCAAATGCAACCAGTGAAGCCATCGTCATGACAAAATTGCTACGAGATAGCGGAGTAGCGGGTTGCTTATCTGTTGTGCCTTACTACAATAAGCCAACTCAAGAAGGCATGTTCCAACATTTTAAAGCGATTGCAGAATGCACGGACCTACCACAACTTCTTTATAACGTACCAGGTCGTACCGGTAGTGATATGAAACCTGAAACCGTGGCGCGTTTGGCTCAAATTGATAACATTGTGGGCATTAAAGAAGCGACGGGTGATGTTTCACGTGTTACTGCTATTAAAGAATTAGCAGGTAAAGATTTCATCGTGTTAAGCGGTGATGATGCAACAGGTTTAGAAGCCATGAAATTAGGCGGTGAAGGTGTTATTTCGGTGACGAATAACCTCGCAGCAAAAGATATGGCGGCAATGTGTCGTTATGCTTTAGCGGGCGATTTTGCGAAAGCAGAAGAAATTAATGCCCGTTTAATGCCTTTACATAAGAATTTATTTATTGAATCAAATCCAATCCCTGTCAAATGGGCAGCATATCGTTTAGGCTTAATTAAGACTCCATACTTACGTTTACCACTTACCGTGTTAAGCGAAGGCGCGCAAGTCAAAGTAGAAGAAGCATTAAAAGTTGCAGGATTAATTTAATGAATTAAAGGGTTGTTTTTACAGCCCTTTAAACTTTCAGCTCTTTTATTTGTCAAAGAGCGGTCATTATTCTAATTATTTTTTATTGAAAGGATTGAAGGAATGAAAAAAATCGTACTGAGTTTAGTCGCAGCAGCATTGTTATCGGCATGTTCAAACAGCGTAGAAAAAATGCAGACGGCTAATGACACTTATCAAAATTCTGATCGTGAAATACCGAGCTTTTCTCCTTTAGCAAGTGGTGGGGTAACATTGCCGCAAGCTGATCCGACTTATGAACTTCCTCAGCTTAATGCGAAAAAAGAACGCGTGGATATTCGTCCGCCTTCAACCCCATTAGCGATTATTAAAAATTCTTTAACACAATTTGATGGCGAACGTGCATTGATTGTTTATACGGATGCACAAGCAGAGCTTTATAACCTCAAACAAATTGAGCGTTTATTGAAAGAAGAAGGCACGAATTCAACTTTAAATGGTGCGGTATTAATTAGCGATTGGGCGCCAACGGGTCGTGCAGATGATAAAGCCAATACAGAGATCCGTTATAAAATTGAACAAGTTACGGCGCAAGATGCAAGTGCGTTAGCGGTTTCTGTCGAACAAATGCGTCGTGATGGTGTGATTTATACGCCAAATCAAGCTGATAAGCAGCGCTATGCATCTGATCGTTTAAATCGTTTTGTTTCGGCGCTCACTAGCGCTTATAACAAGCAACAACAAGATTTAAGTAGTGCTTCTGTAGGACCTTTCCAATCTGGTTTAATTACTGATACGAATGGCAGAATGGCATTGGGTATGGATGCAAGCTTTGGTCAAGCATGGCAACGTTTAGGTTCGGCCCTACCGAAATTAGGCTTTAAAGCAACATCTGAATCTGCAGGCCGTGGTCATCGTGAATTGAAATATAAACCATTGGATAAACAAGAGTGGTTACGTTTAGGTGTGAATCCGCCTAATCTAGAAAAAGGGGTTTACCAAATGCAAATCTCCGCAGTGGGTAAACAAAGTGCGGTCGTGATCACTGATGAAGATGGCAAGGCATTACCAAATGAAGCGGCGCAATCGCTCTATTCCGCGCTAGGTGTGTTACTTGCGCAATAATATAATAAGTTGATAAATAAAAAGTGCGGTTTAATTTGACCGCACTTTTTTATTGGAAACAGATTTATTCAGCTTTCACGCCTAAGTTACCCATTTTTACGCCGAGGTTACCGAGTGAAACTGGGTCCAAATAATCCCCTAAGAATTTGAATAACTCACTTAATTCTGTAAATGAGCGTTTGATTTTTACTTGATCTTCTACTTTACGCACAAATTCATAACGCACATTTTCGCCTTCAAAATAAGCCGTGAGCGTGAGATAAATGGTTTCAAAAAAGTGGCTTTGAGCACCTTCTTCACCTGGGTCACTGATACGGACATTCCAAGTATTGTTAAATAAAACTTCTGTTTTGATTGACATATAGACTTCCTCTGTTTGTTATTTTTTATACTGAAATTGAAACGAAAAACCCGATGATAAAATTTCTGAAATCAAAAACTTTATCATCGGGCTTTTCAAACCAATTGCTCACATATTTTGCTTTTCGTTGGTAACTGCCTTTGCCTTTACGTTTTTTCTCAACGCGTTGGCGGAATAATTTGTCGTGTAATAGTGCCATCACAGCATTATCTTTCACGACTCCTTTGGCGTGTTGATAAATGGGCTGATTTTCAACCGCACTTTTTGTTTTTTTTGTCATATTTACCTCTAAAAAATTGCCGTGAAGTGTTTCACGGCAAGTCATTATAGCGAAAATGAATAAAATTACAAAATGGCGAGTACGCTTTCAGGTGGTCGTCCAATTTTGGCTTTTTCACCTTTTACCACAATCGGGCGCTCTAATAAGGCTGAATTTTCACTGATGGCTTTTAATAAATCATCATTCGTTAATGCAGGATTCGCTAACTCTAATGATTGATAAAGTTCATCCTTGGTACGCATCATTTTTCTGACATCATCTAATCCTAATTTATTAGCCAGTTGCTGCAATGTTTCAACAGAGTAGTGTTGTTGCAAATAAAGTTCGATAGTTGGTTGGATACCTTTTTCTTCTAATAAAGCTAAGGTTTCACGGCTTTTTGAACAGCGCGGATTATGGTAAATCTTAACAGACATAACGTTTCCTTCTATTTTATGTTGAATGAGTGGATATAGGATTGATTTAAATTTTAACTTATAATGACAAAAAATACTTGTTTAGGAAAACTTTATGTTAGAAATGCTAAAAAATTGGTATAGTCGTCGCTTAAGCGATCCGCATGCGATGGGACTACTTGCCATTTTGTTATTTGGCTTTATTGCGATTTATTTCTTTAGTGATTTAATCGCTCCGTTGCTGATTGCCATTGTATTAGCATATTTATTGGAAATGCCGATTAATTTTTTAACGAAAAAATTAAAATTTCCTCGAATGCTTGCCACGTTAATTATTTTTGGTGGCTTTCTAACCTTAGCGTTATTAATTTTCTTCGGGCTTGTACCAACATTATGGAATCAAACGATTTCCTTATTAAGCGATTTGCCGGCCATGTTTAATAAGTTACATGAATGGTTGTTGGCCCTTCCTGAGCATTATCCTGAACTCATTGATTACACCATGATTGACACCTTTTTTAGTGCGGCTCGTGCGAAGATTTTGGGCTTTGGTGAATCCGCAGTGAAATTGTCGATTACTTCATTAATGAACCTTGTATCACTGGGTATCTATGCATTTTTAGTGCCATTAATGATGTTCTTTATGCTGAAAGATAAAACTGAGCTTCTTGCTGGAGTGAGTCGCTTTTTACCTAAAAACCGTCTTTTGGCCTCTAAAGTATGGAATGAAATGCAGCAACAAATTGCGAATTATATTCATGGCAAGTTGTTGGAGATTTTGATTGTTGGCGTGGTGACTTATATTATCTTTTTAAGCTTTGGTTTAAATTATCCGCTGTTACTTTCTGTTGCCGTTGGTCTTTCTGTGTTAGTTCCTTATATTGGTGCGGTATTAGTGACGATTCCTGTTGCTTTAGTCGCCATGTTCCAGTTTGGCATTTCCCCAACGTTTTGGTATTTGATTGTAGCCTTTGCGGTAAGTCAACTTCTAGATGGAAACCTGTTAGTACCGTATTTATTCTCTGAAGTTGTTAATTTACATCCTTTAGTAATCATTATTTCGGTGCTGATTTTCGGTGGATTATGGGGGTTCTGGGGCGTATTTTTCGCTATTCCATTGGCAACGCTCGTCAAAGCTGTGCTGAATGCATTGCCGGATTAGACAGAATTAAAGCGATAAAAAGAAAGTTGACGAAAGTCAGCTTTTTTGTTCTTTTAATTTTTGGATATCCAGAATTTCGACACAATCTGTTGTTCCTGCTTTAATACGCCATTTAATATTAAATTCGTACAGACTAATACCGTAAATACGATCGGTTTCTTTACCTTGTTGATAAGCAGGGCGGGGATCTTGTGCGATCACTTCTGTAATGAATCTTACTAAGTGCGGTCGGTTTTTGTGATATTTTTCAACCGCACTTTGGGCGATTTCTGTAAATGCTATATTTAATTTGGCAGGTGGTTTTTCTTGCGCAAAACTTGACTTTGCCTCAGGTTCACTATCAGCATAGGCAATATAAGGCTTAATATCAAAAATAGGTGTGCCATCGACAAGATCTACGGAACCCAAATGCAGAAAAACACGCCCATGAATACATTCCACTTGGCGTAATTCAACTTTGGATAAGCCTAGCGGATTAGGGCGGTGTGTGGCGCGTGAGGCAAATACACCGACACGTTGATTGCCGCCTAAACGAGGGGGGCGAACAGTGGATTGCCATTTCCCATGAGATATTTTGTCGAATTGGAAAATAAGCCAAAGATGGCTAAATTGCTCTAATCCTCGCACAGCCTCTGGTGAATTATACGGAGGGAGCAGTTCCACAATACCAATGCCATCTTGTACTAAATCAGGCTGGCGTGGCACCGAGAATTTTTCTTTGTAAGGCGTGTGAATCACCGCAATTGGGTGAAGCGTCAGTGTTAAATCATTCATAAAAAGGCAATTTCCGTGTAGAATACGCCCTTTATTGTAATCAAAAGTGCGGTCAAAAAAAATGACAAATCGTAAATTGAAAATGTGGTGGGAAACTGCTCGCCCAAAAACCTTGCCTTTGGCATTAGCTTCTATTTTTACTGGCTCAGCATTGGCATATTGGGCGGATAAAGAAAGTTTTAATCTCACCGTGATGTTACTTTGCTTGCTTACCACCATTTTATTGCAAGTCCTTTCCAACTTTGCTAACGATTACGGCGATCATCAAAAAGGGTCAGATACCGAAGAACGTATTGGGCCTTTACGTGGTATTCAGCAAGGTGCAATTTCTGCGAATGAGCTTAAATGGGGCTTAATTTTAATGGCGGTGGGAGCATTTTTCTCAGGTGCATTTTTAATTGGTATCGCATATAAAAGTCTTACTGATTTATTGGCCTTTGCTGGGTTGGGTATTCTTGCCATTATTGCTGCCATTACTTATACCGTAGGGGCTAAACCTTATGGTTATTTAGGTTTAGGTGATCTGTCAGTGTTGCTCTTTTTTGGACTATTAGGTGTAGGTGGAACCTATTATCTACAAACTCACAGTATTGATAGCTTAATTACTTTACCTGCGTTAGGCTCAGGTTTATTAGCGACAGCCGTTTTAAATATCAATAATTTACGTGATATAGAGCAAGATGCGAAAGTAGGAAAAAATACCCTAGTTGTGCGTATTGGCCCGAAGAAAGGACGTATTTATCATTGTATTTTATTAAGCGTTGCAGCTTTATGTTATGTGCTATTTGCGGCATCAACAGCATTGAGTCCTTGGCATTTCTTATTTTTATTGGCATTTCCATTGTTATTAAAACACGCATTATTTGTTTATCGCAGCAAAGAGCCTACAGTATTACGTCCGATGTTGGCTCAGATGTCAATGATTTCTTTATTGATCAATATCTTGTTTAGTTTAGGCTTGCTTATCGGCTAGATCGGCTTATACTAGAGAAAAAATTTTACCGACAAGGGGAACATTATGTATATTGATACTTCAGAACTTTGTGATATTTATGCTGATCAAGTAGATGTGGTTGAGCCCATTTTTTCGAGCTTTGGTGGTGTCAGCAATTTCTACGGCAAAGTGACGACAGTAAAATGTTTTGAAAATAATGGATTAATTGCCGAAATTCTCGAAGAAAATGGTAATGGCAGAGTGCTTGTCGTCGATGGTGGTGGTGCAGTACGCCGTGCTTTAATTGATGCTGAGCTTGCACAACTTGCCGCAGATAATGACTGGGCGGGTATTATTGTTTACGGTGCAGTACGTCAAATTCAACAGCTTGAAAATATTGATGTTGGAATTCATGCGCTCGCACCAATTCCTGTTGGTGCAGAAGATAATAATCATGGTGAAAGTGATCTTCCAGTGAATTTTGGTGGTGTGACATTCTTCCCTGAAGATTATATTTACGCGGATTTAACCGGCATTATTCTTTCACAAGAAGCGTTAGATTTAGAAGATTTCGAAGAATAATTTTAAAATTTATGATCGTTTTATAGTGTGGTTAGAAATAACCGCACTTTTTTTGTTAAAATTTTTTTGAACAAGATCACATTCTAAACATTTGTTAGTTGAAAGTTTGTAACATTCATTTAACATCGTAAATAGTTCATCTGTAATCAGTTTGGAGGGACTCATGAACGAAACAAACACAACAAAAAATTATAAAAGTGGGATTATCTTTCTTCTGGCGATAGCCTGTTTTTTTATTTTGTTAAAAACCTTACCTTTTGCGCCTAAGGAAAATGCTGGTTTAGCATTATTAGCCTTTGTTGCGATCCTTTGGTTAACTGAAGCATTACATGTAACGGTTACTGCGCTATTAGTGCCTTTACTTGCGATTGCACTTGATTTGGTGACAACTAAACAAGCTTTAGTGGCTTTTGCCGATCCAACCATTTTCTTATTCTTTGGTGGATTTGCGTTAGCGACGGCTTTGCATATGCAAAAGCTTGATAAGATGATTGCTAATAAAATCATGGCGATGGCGCGTGGTAATTTATTTGTAGCTATCATGTATCTTTTCTTAATTACCGCGTTCCTTTCTATGTGGATGAGTAATACAGCAACAGCAGCCATGATGCTACCTTTAGCCATGGGGATCTTAAGTAAGCTTGATAAAGAAAAAGAACATAATACTTATGTCTTCGTATTATTGGGTATTGCATATAGTGCGAGTATTGGTGGGATGGGTACATTAGTGGGTAGTCCACCAAATGCTATTGTCGCAAGTAACTTACATTTAACCTTCTCTGATTGGTTATGGTATGGCTTGCCAATTATGATTATTTTGATGCCATTAATGGTTGGTACGCTTTTCATTGTATTTAAACCAAAACTTAACTTACGTTTTGAGCAAAATTTTGAACGTATTGAAATGAATGGCCAACGGGTTTTAACGCTTGTGATTTTTGCTGTGATTGCGCTTTGCTGGGTATTCAGTAGCTATATTAATCCAATGATTTCAGGTGTATTAGGCCTTGCTAAAAATATCGGTAGTTTTGATAGTGTGGTCGCATTACTTGCAGCTGTCATTATTTGCTCAACGGGTGTGGCAAATTGGAAACAAATTCAAGAAAGCACTGACTGGGGTGTATTGATGCTTTTCGGTGGTGGTTTAACCTTGAGTGCGGTATTAAAAGATTCTGGTGCAAGTAAAGTGTTAGCTGATGGCATAGTATTCTTAGTTCAAGGGCAACATTATTATCTGATAGGCCTGCTGGTTGCAGCATTCATTATCTTCTTAACCGAATTTACGTCAAATACGGCGAGTGCGGCATTATTAGTACCAATTTTTATTTCTATTGCGCAATCCCTCGGTATGCCGGAAATTGGTCTTGCTTTAATCATCGGTTTAGGTGCATCTTGTGCCTTTATGTTACCAGTGGCAACACCGCCAAATGCAATCGTGTTTGGTACTGGTGAAGTTCGTCAAAGTGACATGATCAAAGCTGGATTTATCTTAAATATTGTGTGTATATTTGTTATCGCGACAATTGGATATTATTTCTGGTTGAACTAATCAAATAAAGAAAAGGGCGTGTTGGATATCCAACGCGCCCTTTTATTATGTCAATAAAGATTATTCATCTTTATTTGATTTGTCCTCTTCTTCTACTTCAATCTCAACTTCATCTGCTTTATTTGCAGCACTGTTGATCGTTAAGCAAATCTCACTAGAAATCAAATGCTCTAAGATTGTTGCGAGCTCATCTAATTTTTCTTTATTATCCTCGAAATAACCCTCTTCTTTCAAATTAGCAATAAAGGTGGAAAAGACGGCTTTATCGAAGAATTCCGGTGCATTAATACCATGTAATACGGAAAGACGCTGTGCCACCAATTGGCTTTCTTTTTCTAGTAAACCACGAGCAATTTCAGGGTCTCTACGTAAAATACTCACTGTAATATAGTAGCGTTGTAGGATTTCACGTATACCCGCAGACCAAAGTTGCAAAATACGAACTTTAGAGCGGTGGATAGATAAGAAATTATCATTGGCTTGAATAACCTCTTGACGCGCAAATTCATCAATAATGGCTTTAATTTGTGTATCTAATTCTTCTTCAGTGAAATGAAGGAAGAGTTCGCCTTTTAAGAATGGATAAATTTTACGTACCGCATCCAATAATAAATCTTTTTGGATTGCTTCATAATGTAAAACGATACTCGCAACAAGTGAAGGCAACACAAATAAGTGTTGAATATTATTGCGGTAATACGTCATGAGAACAGCGGAATTACGTTCTAAACGAATAATTTCCCCAAAGTTATCTTTTTCAACTAACACGCCAACACGATCTAAGCTTAATACGTGGTCAAGCATCGCTTTTGGTGTATCAGTTGGCAGTACCACATCAGTAGAATACGGTACATTCTTTAACATTTCTTGATAACTAGAGAGTTGTTCTAATAACTGTTCATGAGAAAGCGCACGCTGACGAGAAGAGAGTAGAGCGGTCCCCACTAAATTCATCGCATTGACGGCTGCAGCTTTATTAATATTCACCATCACTTGATTAGAAACAGACCCAACCGCATGGTTAAACCAGTGAGGTTTATCTTCATGATGTTGTTCTTTCCATTCTGGATAATGGTGATTGAGGTAATTGGAAAGCGTGATTGGCTCACCGAAATTCACAAAACCTTGACCTAAATTACGTAATTTTTTAATCACACGTAAAACTAAGCCTGCATTTTCTTTTTCTTTCGCTGCACCACGTAATTCTTTCGCGTAAGTATCTACTTCTAATACGTGCTCATAACCGATATACACAGGCACCACAGAAATAGGACGAGTCTGGTTATGTTGTAGTGCTTGTAGCGTCATTGACATCATACCTGTTTTCGGTGCAAGCAAGCGACCTGTACGAGAACGCCCACCTTCAATGAAGTATTCGACGGAATAACCGCGGTGGAATAATTCCCCTAAATACTCACGGAAAATTGCAGAGTAAAGGCGGTTACCTTTAAACGTACGGCGAATAAAGAATGCGCCCCAGCTGCGGAATAAAGGACCCGCTGGCCAGAAGTTTAAGTTGATCCCCGCTGCAATATGTGGTGGTACAAGACCTTGATGATAGAGCACATAAGAAAGCAATAAATAGTCAATGTGGCTACGGTGACAAGGCACATAAACAATCTCATGTCCTTCTAATGCTAATTTACGCACACGGTCCGCATTTTGTACATCAATCCCTGAATAAAGTTTGTTCCATAACCAACGTAAGAAACGATCCGCCGCACGAAGGCTGGAATGGCTTACATTAGCCGCGATTTCATGAAGCATTTTTTCGGCTTCAGCATAGGCTTTCTCGCAGCTGATATTTTTTGATTTTGCCTCATCTTCAATGGCATTTTGAATTGCTTGAGAATTTAATAGCTTATTAAACATGGCTTCGCGGTTTGGCAAACGAGGCCCTGTCGCGGAAATGCGTTGTTTAGCAAAGTGTATTTTAGCCACGCGAGCCAGTTTTTGCGCAATTTTTTCATCTGAACCGTGCTCATTTACCATGTAACGCAAAGAAAGCGCTTGAGAAAAACGCACAAAAGTGTCACGTCCAAACCAAATCGCTGCAAAGGTTTTTTGAATGCCATTCAATAAACGCAGATTCGGTAAGCTTGCTTTATCTTCTTTACCTGGTGAACGTCCCCAAAGTACAGAAACAGGAATGAGTTGTACATCTAAATCAGCTGTATCAAGGTGCAGTTCTAAGTATTTATTGAAGACTTTGGTGGTTTCATCTTTTGCGCCTTTTGATTTAAAAAAGCGACGACCTTCGTCTAAATAGACATAACGTGGTAATGCTACGCCATCAATTACATTCTTTTCAGCCGGATCAGGCAAACCTACGCTCAGACAGTTACGACGGAAAATGACGAAGTCAGTTTGAGAGGTGTAAGGCAAAACATAAAGAATAGGTTGATTGATATTGAGTTGAAGCTCTTCAATTGGTTGAGCGGGGATTGGATTATTTTTTACTAAAACCGAAAGCGGTAATTCTAATAATTTACGATAAGTACTTACGATGCCAGACATAATTAACGTTCTCTTTTTGTTAGACATTTCTAGGTATTGTCAGGCATTTTAACACATTCGACCAGTCAAATTCTAAAAATTTACATTTGAGATTTGTGATGAACACTCAAAAATATGAAAAAAATTGACCGCACTTTTATCGCTAGAAAATAGTTGTTGCAATCATCATCTTTCTGTATATACTAACAGTTATTCTGTATAAAGTAACAGGAGTGTATATGAGACCATTAACTGCCAGACAACAAGAAGTGCTGGAACTCTTAAAGCGCCATTTAGAAACTACGGGTATGCCGCCAACTCGTGCAGAAATTTCTCGTGAATTAGGCTTTAAATCCCCTAATGCGGCGGAAGAACATTTAAAAGCACTTGCTCGTAAAGGTGCAATTGAAATTGTTGCGGGGGCTTCTCGCGGTATTCGCATTATTGATGACAGTGCAAATGATGAGGAAGAAGAAGGCTTACCGCTCATCGGTCGTGTGGCCGCAGGGGAGCCAATTCTGGCTGAGCAACATATTGAAGGTACTTATCGTGTTGATGCTAATATGTTTAAGCCTCAAGCTGATTTCTTATTAAAAGTATATGGCCAATCCATGAAAGATATCGGCATTTTAGATGGCGATCTTCTTGCTGTTCATAGCACAAAAGATGTGCGAAATGGACAGATTGTTGTTGCACGAATTGAAGATGAAGTGACAGTAAAACGCTTAGAACGCAAAGGTTCTGTTATTTATCTGCATGCAGAAAATGAAGAGTTTCAGCCGATTGTCGTTAATCTTGAAGAACAACCTCGTTTTGAAATTGAAGGGATTGCAGTAGGGATCATTCGTAATAACGCTTGGATGTAATGATGAAAGTGCGGTGAGAAAATAAAGTGTTTTTTGACCGCACTTTGTCTATTCTGGCTATTTGCCATTCGGCTTATTGCTCTCTATAATGCCAAAAAATTTTCAAATCAAGGAAGGAAACATGCAGTTTTCCAAAATGCATGGCCTTGGCAATGACTTTGTCGTTGTTGATGCTGTGACGCAAAATGCCTATTTTACCCCTGAAACCATTAAACGTTTAGCCGATCGTCATCGTGGTATTGGTTTTGATCAGCTTTTAATTGTTGAGCCACCTTATGATCCAGATTTAGATTTCCATTATCGTATTTTTAATGCAGATGGTAGTGAAGTGTCGCAATGTGGAAATGGGGCAAGATGTTTTGCGCGTTTTGTCACCTTAAAAGGGCTGACTAATAAAAAGGATATTGCAGTAAGCACGCAAAAAGGAAAAATGGTTTTAACGGTAAAAGAAGATGGGCAAATTTGCGTCAATATGGGCGAGCCGATTTGGGAACCGAATAAAATTCCTTTTGCTGCCAATAAATTTGAAAAAAACTATATTCTACGTACCGATGTTCAAACGGTGCTTTGTGGTGCAGTATCAATGGGCAATCCACATTGTGTTGTTCAAGTGGAGGATATTGAAACGGTTAATATAGCAGAATTAGGTCCACTCTTAGAAAGCCACGAACGTTTTCCTGAAAGGGTAAATGCTGGATTTATGCAAGTCGTCAATCGTAACCATATTAAGTTGCGTGTATATGAGCGTGGTGCAGGTGAAACACAAGCTTGTGGCAGTGGGGCGTGCGCGGCGGCGGCTGTTGGGATTATGCAAGGTTTGCTTGATAATAAAGTGCAAGTTGATCTACCTGGTGGTAGCTTGCTTATTGAATGGGAAGGCGTTGGCTCTCCACTTTATATGACGGGTGATGCGACTCATATCTATGATGGAAACATTCACCTTTAATCTCGCCTAGACGAGTCTTCATTAGGCACCTCTCCTTTTTTGTGGTATATGCCTCATCGATTCTACTGGTTCTGTATGATAACTTTTGATTTTGGTCAAGTTTTGTTTGAGTGTTGAACTCATCGTACGAGTGGGGATAATGCTAAAAAAGCCGTCTATTCTGACCGCACTTTTTTAGCCTTGACAGAGTCTTTCTCTCAGATCTTCTGCTGTTTTGCTGGTTTTAATTCGCTCAAAAACGATGCCCGCTTCAGGATATTCTTTATTGAGATAGCGTAGCCATTGTTTGATGCGGGCAACATGATAAAAACCGGAATCATGGAAATTTTCCATTTCCGCATATTTTTGCAAGATCTTTTGAATATCCGCCCAAGGCATTTTTTCGCAATTTTGTTTGAGTACAAGGCTTAAGTTTGGGATATTTAATGCACCACGTCCGACCATTAGATCTTTACACTCGGTCGCTTTTAAACATGCTTGACCATCTTCCCAACGCCAAATTTCACCATTAGCAATTACAGGGATCGCTAAGCGAGATCTCACTTCACCGATTTTTTCCCAATTAATGCGATCGGCACGATAGCCATCGGCTTTGGTTCGACCGTGAATGGTAATTTCAGTCGCGCCACCTTGTTGTACTGCATCGGCAATTTCAAACGCTTGTGAAGTACAATCCCACCCTAATCGTACTTTAACGCTAACAGGCAAGTGGCTAGGTACAGTTTGTCGTAAGGCTAGAGTCGCTTGATAAATTAATTCAGGTTGTTTGAGTAGGGCTGCACCTCCGTTACTGCCATTAACGGTCTTAGAAGGACAGCCACAATTTAAATCAATACCATGTGAGCCAAGTTCAATGGCACGATGGGCATTTTCAGCAAGACAGTTCGGATGTTGACCTAAAAGTTGGACGCGAACAGGTGTTCTAGAAGGTGTAAAACCCTGATTTTTGAGTTCAGGGCAAAGACGATAAAAGAGCTTTTCAGGTAAGAGTTGATCTACTACGCGGACAAATTCGGTGATGCAGAGATCGTATTCATTCACTTCGGTTAAAAGCTGGCGAACGAAAGGATCAAGTACCCCTTGCATGGGAGCGAGGATAACACGCACTATTTCCAGCCTTTCACTTTACAAATTAAATCGTAAGCAGCTTGGATTTGTTGTGCCTTTTCTTTAGCCATTTCCATCATTTCTGGCGGTAAGCCTTTAGCCACTAATTTATCCGGATGATGTTCATTCATTAAACGACGATATGCACGTTTTACAGCATTACGGTCATCGCTTTCACTCACACCCAGTACTTTATAAGCATCACTTAATGTTGGACCTGAAGATTGTTGGTATCCGCCTTGTTTTTGGTACTGATAGCCACCTTGCTGTTGATTGCCACCTTGTTGGTATTGGCGATAGAATCCACCTTGAGTAAATTGACGAGCTGCAATTTCCATTGCCAGCATTTGCTCAAACTGCATACGGGAAAGACCAAGCTCTTCAGCCACCACATAAAGGACTTCTTTTTCTGAGTCATGTAATTGAGAATCAGCAAATGCGGCTTGCACTTGTACGTGCAAGAACATTCTTAGTAAATCAGCCCGTTGTCCACATCCAATGCGGAATTCGCGAATCACCTGACGTAGTGGAAAATCGGTTGCTTTACCTCGACTAAATGCCTCTTGAGCAAGTTTGCGATGACTCTCATCTAATTGCATCTGGTTCATCAGCTGATTTGCCAGTTGGATATCTTCTTCCGTCACACGACCTTTGGATTTACTCAAATGCCCAAGTACCGCAAAAGTAGTTTGCATGAAAAGCGCTTGTCGGGTCGTTTTTTTCTTAAAAAAGCTTGAGTTAACAGAACCCATCTCATAAAGTTTTTTATCTGCGATTGAGCCTAAAATGAGTCCAGCGATGGCACCGAAAAAACCACCCCATTTGAAACCTAAAATAACCCCGATAATCTTTCCAAAAAAATACATTCTCTTCCCCTAAAGTGCGGTCAAAAAATAAGTCTTTTTGACAATAATGGGCAGACGTAAATGTCTGCCCTTACATTAATATGGCATTTTTCTTATTTTTCAAGTAGCAAATTACACACCATAACTTTCACGATAAGCCCGCATTGCCGGCAAATATTGCTGATAATCGACTTCGTTTTCAATGAATTGCATTAAATCATCAAAATCAATAATGGAAAGGACTTGGCACTGGTAGTCGCGTTCCACTTCTTGAATGGCGGAAAGTTCGCCTTTGCCTTTTTCTTTGCGATTTAATGCAATAAATACGGCGGCTAATTTGGCATTGTTGGCTTCAAGAAGCGCCATGGATTCACGAATAGCCGTGCCGGCGGTGATGACATCATCGACTAATAACACATTGCCAGTTAATGGGCTGCCGATTAAATTACCACCTTCACCGTGATCTTTCGCTTCTTTGCGGTTAAAACAAACAGGTGTATCTCGGTTAAATTGATTGAATAGTGCAATGGAAACGCTCGTCGCAATCGGAATACCTTTATAGGCAGGTCCAAAAATAACATCAAAATCGACCGCACTTGATTGAATTGCCTTCGCATAGTATTCACCTAAGCGAGCAAGATCTGCGCCCGTGCTAAATAATCCAGCATTGAAAAAATAAGGGCTTTTTCGACCTGATTTTAGGGTAAATTCACCAAATTTGAGCACTTGGTGGCTCAACGCAAATTTAATAAATTCGATTTTGTAGCTTTCCATTTTTTGTTCCTATAAACCTAATGCTTGACGTTGTGCTGCGAAGATTTGTTCGCAGCCTTGTTTTGCTAAGCCCAATAAGGTGAGTAATTCTTCGTGGCTGAATGGTTCGCCTTCTGCCGTACCTTGCACTTCAATCATGCGGCCATCTTCCATCATCACAACGTTCATGTCTGTTTCAGCGGCTGAATCTTCCACATATTCTAAATCACACACAGCTTCACCTTCAACAATCCCAACCGAAATTGCCGCAACCAGACCTTTGATTGGATTGGTTTTTAATGTGCCGTTAGCGATTAAACCATTGATAGCATCACATAAAGCCACCGCTGCACCCGTGATAGACGCTGTTCTTGTACCGCCATCCGCTTGAATCACATCGCAGTCTAAGGTAATAGAACGTTCGCCAAGGGCTTCTAAATCAACCATTGCACGTAATGAACGTGCGATTAAGCGTTGAATTTCCATGGTGCGTCCACCTTGTTTGCCTTTTGCTGCTTCACGTTGCATACGGCTGTGTGTCGAGCGTGGCAACATGCCATATTCTGCTGTCACCCAACCTTGATTTTGTCCTTTTAAGAAACGCGGTACGCTTTCATCAACACTCGCCGTACACAATACTTTAGTATCACCAAATTCCACTAATACTGAGCCTTCAGCATGTTTTGTGTAATTACGGGTGATTTTAATTGGACGAGATTGATGATTTTCACGATTATTTGGACGCATTCTGAATTCCTTTATTTTTATTGATAAAAAAGCGTGTCTATTTTAGCACGCTTTTCACTGTTTTATGGATTTGCTTGCTCAAACTCACGAATTTTATTAAAGACATCTTGTAAATCTGAGCCGTAGTTGATTTTTTGCAATTCAGGAACAGAGTTTGATTTCACTAACATTCTTAGTGGTTGAAATTGCATATTGCACAAGTAGATTTGTTGATGTGGCAACATATGTTGTACAAAGTGAGTGAGTGCATGGATGCCCCCCGTATCGAGTACGGTCACGGCATCGCATTGTAATACGATATGTTTGATTTCGTGATCCGTATGTACGGTTTTATCATGCAAATCCGCAAAGAGTTTATCTGCCGCGGCAAAGAACAATGGGCCACTGATACGATAAGCTAACACATCATTCAGATCTTCTGGTGCAGGTTGTTCAATAGCTTTTGTCATTTCTGCAATGGTGCGGATAAATAAGAGGCTCGCCAATAATACGCCAACTGAGATGGCAATCACCATATCGAATAATACGGTGAGAATTAAGCAAGTGAACAACACCGCAATTTCATTTTTTGTTGACCGACGTGCTAAACGAATGATTTCAGGTACATTCGCCATATGCCAAGCTACCATTAATAGCAATGCAGCCATAGAAGAGAGTGGCAAATAAGACAGGGCATTCGCAAAGAATAATAGCGAGAATAAAACTAAGAGTGCATGAATTACACTGGCTATTGGTGATACAGCCCCAGATTTAACGTTGGCTGCAGAACGTGCAATTGCTGCAGTTGCCGTAATTCCGCCTAAGAATGGTGAAATAATATTACCTAAACCTTGAGCGAGTAATTCATTATTGGAGTGATGTTTTGTGTCAGTCATGTTATCTAAAATGACCGCACAAAGTAGTGACTCAATCGCACCTAATACTGCCATTGAAAAGGCTGCAGGTAAGAGAGTCTGTATGCGATCAAAATTCCAATTAATGATTTCCCCCTGCGCATTTGGAATATTCCAAGGTAAGGTAAATTCAGGCAAGACATTTGGAATACCGTTTCCCGTTGTACCATCGGCTAAGGTGTAGTGGAATGCTGTGCCAATGGTTTCAACCGAGAAACCAAATTGTCCTAAAGCTAATGCCATCAGTGTACCAATAATCACAGCTGGTAAATGACCAGGCACAGGTAAACGAAGTTTGTGCCATTGTGTGAGAACAAATAAGGTGACCACACCAACAGCGGTATCAGCCCAGCTAATCGTCGGAAGTGCGGTCAAAATAGCCTGTACTTTTTCAATATAGTGAGATGGCATTTGGGCAATATCTAAACCTAAGAAATCTTTGATTTGCAATGTACCGATAGTAATGCCAATCCCGCAGGTAAAGCCAAGTGTAACGGGGAGAGGTATATACTCAATTAACCGACCCAATCGAGACAACGCCATGATGATTAAAATAATCCCCGAAAGTAGCGTTGCCATGAGCAAGCCACTGAGTCCAAATTGTTGAGTAACGGGATATAAAATCACAACAAATGCCGCGGTTGGTCCAGAAATATTGAAACGCGATCCACCAGTTAATGCAATCACAATACCCGCTACGATAGCCGTATAAAGACCATGTTGTGGTGGAACACCGCTAGCGATCGCTAAGGCCATGGAGAGGGGAATTGCAATGACTCCTACTGTGAGTCCCGCAATAATATCTTTAATCAATTTTTGTTTTCCGTAACCTTCACGGAAAGATTCTTTCAATGCGCTAAATGGTTTTACAGCCAGAAACACATTTTTAGAAAAGAGAGATTTGATTTGCATAAAAATACGACGATGGAAAAGAGATAAGTTTATATTTTAGCTAAAAGGAATAGGATTTTTTATGTTCTAGCTCAAAAAACTTGACTAATCTTAGATAAATCTTTATATTCCACGCACTTCAAAACGGTGAGATGTCCGAGTGGTTGAAGGAGCACGCCTGGAAAGCGTGTATGTGCGAAAGTGCATCGGGGGTTCGAATCCCCCTCTCACCGCCACGAGCCTTGTCAAATAATGTCTTTCTTGTCAAAAAACAACGTAAAAACAATGATTTAGTTTTCTTTAATCTGTTTCTTTCGTTGGTCTATGTTTGTCTTTGTTTCCGTTTTTAACTCCCTAATTTACTCCCTCACTTTTTGGGCGTTTTTCGAGGGAGTTAAAACGGCTAAGTTTTAATCAAACAAAGGCTTTTTATCATGAAATTAAATAAACCATTCACCGACACTTTTTTACAGTCCCTAAAACCCAAAGCGAAAGAATACACAAAGCACGATGGCAAAGAATCAGGCTTAATGATTAGGGTAAAACCAAATAAAACGAAAACCTTTTACTTTGTTTATTCTTTTACTGGTAAATATAAGAAAATGAGCTTAGGAGAATATCCAACACTTTCTTTAACTTTTGCCCGAGAAATGGTGAAAGAATACAAAGGGCTTATTTATAGAAATATTGATCCGCTTGCTTATCGTAAAACATTACAAAACCCAGTAGAAGAAAAGCAACTCACCTTTTCAGAAATGGCAGAGAAATGGCGAGATAGGCGGGCTGAAAGCGGTCAATGTAAGCCATTTCCCTCGCAACGGCATTTTAATCACGCCACTTGCCAATTTAGCCCTTTATTTCACGAAAAACACCTCACGCCTATTTTTCATCAACCGCCCGGAACGAAATGTAGAAGAAGTGTATTTTTCAACAAGCCTTGATTTCTTGTTAGAGAATCACCGCCACGCCGTTTATATTGATGGGCTTGAGGTTCCTGAATAATGCAAACTATCGAAGAATCTGCTAAACAACTGCTGACTGCCACGCAATTTTTTATTAATCACAGCGTAAAAGGATTAATCGAAAGCGGCAAAGTGCAAAAGGACGATGAAGAACATTTAATGTTGGCTTTTATGGCACTCATGGCAGAAGAAGCGCAAGAATTTAAACAAGAATTCAACCGCACTTTACCAAACGAACCACGAGAAAGCCGAATATTCACTTTCTAATCCTTATAACGCCCCGGTAGTATAATCGGGGCTTTTTATTACCCAAAGAGAGCTTTTAAAAGTCTTTTTTGAGTGCTAATATAACAAGAAATAGCCACTCAAAAAAATAGGGGGAAGTATGGCAATTCACCAAATTTTGACACAACAAGCGGCAAGCATTAAGCAAAAAATTTGTAGGGTTTTATTTTGAAGAAGATACGCGGGAAAATTCCTATCTAATATTAGACAAGCGGAATCTACTTTTAGAAATGGGAGCTTTTCCAGAGAAAAAAATCATTGAATCTTTGCTCAAAGAAAAGCGATTAATCAGAACGGAACGAAAAGATAAGGATACATGGCGCAATGAATCAACCTATCCAACCTTGCAGGATAAAAATATTACAACACCAACAAAAAGAGGGTTAAAAATCACCCTACCATTGGAGGAATAAATAAAGGCGGTTCGATTGAATCGCCTTTTTATACAGTAGTGTATTTAACATAATACATAGTGATTATTAACCTTTTTAATTTTTTCTAAAGCAAACCAAAAATAACGGGGGAAAAGTGGGAAAGTGGGAAAATACAATAATCAATTCATAATTTTTATAATTAAATCAATATATTATATTGTTGTTTATAGTGTTTAATTTTTCCCCCCGTTTCCCACTTTTCCCCCTTTCTTGAAATTGGAAGGGATGAAAAAAGGGGAATTTTTTTCAAAAAGGGGAAAATGGGGGAAAATTCCATGTTTTTTTTATTATTGTTATCAACAAGTTATAAACTTTTTCCCACTTTTCCCACTTTCCCCCGAAAAATAGGGAGCCGCCAAAAAAATACAAGTAAGAAAAATACAACAAAATTTCTATACAGTGGTTATTAATCTTCTCAAGAATAAAATTTGACATCTAAATATTCAATCTTAATTTTCTAGTAAATCTGAATCTGATCACCGCTATATCTCATGTAAACGCATTGTCAAAAAAATGAACGCATAAAACAAAATTAAACGAAATTTAAAGATTGACCGTTAAAGCTCTTTTTCCCATAATCGCCCTTTGAACAAGGACAAATAACAGGAAAATTTATTTTTAACTCCCTGTATAACTCCCTAACGGGCTATGCAGAATATCAAAGTTTTAGACTACACAAGGCTTAAGAAGAAAAAATCGTTGTTCCCTCTCACCGCCATTCAAATATTTTCTTTTCTAAATTTAAAATCATTTTTTAACTAATCATTGTTGAGATCTGGAATTTACGCTATTTTGTCTTGCACAAAATATGCGTTGAATTGATTACTTTCGATAAAAAGCACATTAGAGAAATAATGACAGATGGAGATGAGTTATGGCACGCCCTAAAGGATTCGAACCTTTGACCCACGCCTTAGAAGGGCGTTGCTCTATCCAGCTGAGCTAAGGGCGCATTTCAAGGGTTACATCTTTTGTATGGCATTTCGAGGGAAATATAAAAGAAGTGGTCGGCGAGATAGGATTTGAACCTACGACCCACTGGTCCCAAACCAGTTGCGCTACCAAGCTGCGCTACTCGCCGACGATTGAGCATAATTATAGTGAGCTTTTCTTTTCAGTCAATTAATTTTTTTAGATTTATCTTTCAACTGCTCAAAATTATTCCAGTTTTTTCAACCGCACTTTTGTTGTCTTTGTAAAATAAGGCGTTCTCAGTTAAAATAGCAAACGTTTACTTAATTCCACCTAGAGGAAAAACGCATGACCGCCCAAATTATTTCAGGTACTGAACTATCAAAAAAAATCAAATCTGATGTTGCCAGTAAAATTGAACATTATCATGCTCAAGGTAAACGTGCACCAGGACTTGCAGTAATTTTAGTGGGTGCAGATCCTGCTTCTCAAGTCTATGTGGGCAGTAAACGTAAAAGTTGCGAAGAGATTGGAATGGTCTCGAAATCTTATGACTTGCCTGAAACAACAACAGAAGCAGAACTACTTCAACTTATAGATCAATTAAATGCAGATGAAACCATTGATGGTATTTTGGTTCAGCTTCCATTACCCGAACAGATTAATAGCGCATTCGTTATTGAACGAATTAGCCCTGAAAAAGATGTAGATGGCTTTCACCCTTATAATGTTGGACGTTTATGCCAACGTATTCCAACTTTACGGGCTTGTACCCCTTATGGCGTAATGAAATTATTGGAAACCACAGGTATTGATTTACACGGTAAACATGCCGTGATCGTTGGTGCATCAAATATTGTGGGACGTCCGATGTCGCTTGAATTATTATTAGCAGGCGCTACTGTTACGGTAACGCACCGTTTCACCAAAGATTTAGAGCATCATATTCGTCAGGCGGATGTGTTAGTCGTCGCTGTGGGGAAACCTCGTTTTATTCCTGGCGATTGGATTAAAGAAGGGGCAACCGTAATTGATGTAGGCATTAACCGTATTGATGGTAAATTGGTCGGTGATGTGGAATATGATGTAGCGATACAAAAAGCGTCTTATATTACGCCAGTACCGGGAGGAGTGGGACCTATGACGGTTGCTATGCTGATGTTTAATACACTTTATGCTTATGAACATAATAATCAACTTGTGTAAGAAATAAAAAAGTATAGTTAAATAGCACAATCAAAGTTATTTGGCTCCCAAAATCTAGACTTATTTACTTAAGACAGACCATGATAAGCAACGGCGGATTGCTAATTTCTGTTCGAGTATACAATCATATTCCAGATGATATGATACTATCAAATTGTTCTTTTAGTAGGTTGTATTTGAAATATTGTGAGTTATTGGATAATAAAAAACCCTGCCTAAGCAGGGTTCTTCACACAGATTCAAATTATTTTGTACCTGGGATTTTGAAACGGCTGTTAAAGCGTTCAACACGACCACCAGTATCAACAACACGTTGTTTACCAGTGTAGAATGGGTGGCAGCTACCGCACACATCAAGGTTGATATCTTTGCCTAAAGTTGAACGAGTTTTGATCACGTTACCGCAAGAACAAGTTGCAGTGATCTCTTTATATTCTGGATGAATACCTTGTTTCATAGAAAACCTCAAACTGAAGCCACGCCGCTATAAATGCTTTCCACTTACACCGCGTGAGTTAATAATCGCCGATAATCCGGCACCAAATAGACTGCGAATTATACTGAAAAAATCAAATTGATCAAGAGGTGCGCTTTAGTGATAGAATCATCGCCAAGTTCTTACTTATTTTGACTGCATTTTAGGAAAGTTATGTTAGCCCAATCCTCTGTTGATGTCCCTTTTGCCCACTCAGTTTTACAATGGTATGAAAAGTTTGGGCGTAAAAATTTGCCTTGGCAACAAAATAAAACCCTTTATGGTGTTTGGCTTTCCGAAGTAATGTTACAACAAACCCAAGTTTCTACTGTTATTCCTTATTTTGAGCGATTTATCAAAACCTTTCCTAATGTGACCGCACTTGCTAATGCATCACAAGACGAAGTGTTACATCTGTGGACGGGACTCGGTTATTACGCCCGTGCAAGAAATTTACATAAAGCCGCTCAAACCATTAGAGATGAATATCAAGGTGAATTTCCTACACAATTTGAGCAAGTTTGGGCATTAACAGGCGTGGGGCGATCGACGGCAGGAGCAATTTTATCTTCTGTACAAAATCAACCTTATCCGATTTTAGACGGTAATGTAAAACGCGTCCTTTCTCGTTATTTTGCTGTAGAAGGTTGGCCTGGTGAGAAGAAAGTCGAAAATCAATTATGGCAGTTGAGCGAACAGGTTACACCAACAACGAGAGTCGCTGAATTTAATCAAGCGATGATGGATATCGGTTCGGCTATTTGCACCCGAACAAAACCTAAATGTGATCTTTGTCCTCTAAGTAACGATTGTTTAGCCAATAAACTCGAAAAGTGGACAGCGTTTCCTGGAAAGAAACCCCAAAAATCGTTGCCGGAAAAGCAGAGCTATTTTTTGATTTTATCTCATCAAGGAAAAGTCTGGTTAGAACAGCGTGAAAGCAAAGGCTTATGGGGTGGATTGTATTGTTTCCCTCAGTTTGATGATAAACAAACATTGCTGAATTTTCTGAACGAACAAGGAATTACCGAATATCAAGAATGGGTGACTTTCCGTCATACGTTTAGTCATTTTCATCTAGACATTCATCCTATTTATGTTGAAGTCGATCGAAAATCTGAAGATGGCGATCGTTCAGATTGGAAAAAATTGTCAGAAAAAGGAAAAGAATCTCGATCTGGTCTATTAAGTGCGGTCAAATATTGGTATGATCCAACGTCACCAGAACAGATCGGGTTAGCTCAGCCTGTGAAAAATTTATTAACGCAATTTGTAAGGAATTATTATGGCTAGAACCGTTTTTTGCGAATATTTGAAACAAGATGCAGAAGGGTTGGATTTTCAACTGTATCCCGGTGAATTAGGTAAACGTATTTTTAATTCAATTAGTAAACAAGCATGGGGCGAATGGATCAAAAAGCAAACCATGTTAGTGAATGAGAAAAAGCTCAATATGATGAATGCCGAACATCGAAAATTATTAGAAGAAGAAATGGTGAATTTCTTATTTGAAGGCAAGGAAGTGCATATTGAAGGTTACGTTCCCCCATCTAAATAACAAAAGATTATGAAAAAGTATTTATTATTGGCGCTACTTCCGCTTTTATATGCTTGTAGCGACTCGCCAAGCCATCGACGTGGCATTAATTATGACGAAGTGTTTGCAAAAGACACGCAAGGTTTAGATATTTTAACGGGTCAATTCTCTCACAATATCGATCGTATTTGGGGAGTAAATGAACTTTTAGTGGCGAGCCGTAAAGACTATGTGAAATATACAGACTCTTTCTACACACGTAGCCACGTAAGCTTTGATGAAGGTTCAATCATCATTGAAACACAAAAAGATCTTAATCGCTTACATAATGCGATTGTCCATACTTTATTGATGGGCTCGGATGCGAAAGGTATCGACTTATTCGCTTCTGGTGATGTACCGATCAGTACGCGTCCTTTCTTATTAGGTCAGGTAGTGGACAATAATGGCCAACAAATTGCTAACCAAGTTATCGCAAGCAACTTCGCCACCTATTTAATCCAAAATAAATTACAAACTCGCCGCCTGCAAAATGGTAACACCGTGCAATTTGTGGTGATCTCAATGATTGCGAATCACGTTGAAGTGCGTGCACAAAAATATCTTCCATTGGTACGTAAAGCCGCAGAGCGCTATGGTATTGATGAAAGCTTGATCTTAGGTATTATGCAAACAGAATCTAGCTTCAACCCCTACGCAATCAGTTATGCGAATGCGATTGGCTTAATGCAAGTGGTGCCAAGTACGGCTGGTCGTGATGTGTTTGCCATGAAAGGTAAAGGTGGACAACCATCAGCTCGTTATCTGTATGATCCTGCAAATAATATTGATGCGGGTGTATCTTATTTATGGATTCTACAAAATCAATATTTAGATGGTATTACGAATCCAACTTCTAAACGTTTTGCAATGATTTCTGCTTATAATAGTGGAGCTGGAGCAGTGTTGCGGGTATTTGACAGTGATAAATATGAAGCTATTTATAAAATCAATCAAATGTATCCTGAACAGGTATATCGTATTCTCACTACGGCACATCCATCTTCACAAGCGAGAAATTACTTGTTGAAAGTAGATTCAGCACAAAAGAAATTCCGTGTAAGACGATAATTTCGGTGATTAAATACAATGCTCGAAAGAATTTTCGGGCATTATTTTTTTAGAAAGAGCGGTTATTTTTAATTGAGTTTTCAAAAAACGTTCTTTTTATAGACGTTTTGGTTATTAACCATTCAAACAAACTAATTTTTTCACTTTTTTTGAATTTAGTTGTTGACCAATACTCAAAAAAATAGTTTAATACGCTCCGTTGTCAGGCAGTAGCCAATAACGATAACGCCTCGATAGCTCAGTCGGTAGAGCAGGGGATTGAAAATCCCCGTGTCGGTGGTTCGATTCCGCCTCGAGGCACCATTTCCTCCTTAGTTCAGTAGGTAGAACGGTGGACTGTTAATCCATATGTCGCAGGTTCGAGTCCCGCAGGAGGAGCCAAATTTTAAGAAGCCGCTATTTAATTAGCGGCTTTTGCTTTTCTCTTTGCAAAATATAATTTCTTCATTTCTTTCCAAATAAAAAAATAAATTTTTTCTTAGTATTTTTTTGATCTAGATAAATATTTATAAAAATAATTCAAATAAATTTGTTATGTAGATCACATTTTTATCTTTTATACTTTGCATTCCTTTTTAATCCCTTTCATAATATCGCCGTCATTCAATAAGTGCTTATTAAATGAACAGTTTATAACTAACTCTATAAGGATTCAATATGAATACAATAACTAATAAAAAGTGGAATAAATTTGATGTCGCATGGGTATTAAATTTATTTGGTACTGCCGTTGGTGCCGGTGTGTTATTTTTACCTATTAATGCGGGGATGGGTGGTTTTTGGCCATTAATTATAATGGCGATTCTAGTGGGGCCAATGACTTATTTTGCTCATCGAGGCTTGGCTTATTTCGTATTATCTTCTTCTAAACCTGGCAGTGATATTACTGAAGTAGTTGAAGAACATTTTGGTCCAACAGCAGGAAAATTAATTACACTCTTGTATTTTTTTGCGATCTTTCCTATTTTATTAATTTATGGAAACGGTATTACTAATACGGTTGATTCTTTTATCGTAAACCAATTAGGTATGGCTTCACCAAACCGTGTAATTCTTTCTTTTGTATTAATTGCGGTATTAATTTCGGTAATGCTGTTCAGTGAAAAAGTAATGTTGAAAATCACTGAATTATTAGTTTATCCATTGGTATTGATTCTCTTTGCATTATCAATCTATCTCATTCCTCAATGGAATGCATCAATGCTTTATGAGCTTCCTACTACTGGTGGTTTTATCACTACATTGTGGTTAACTATCCCAGTATTAGTCTTCTCTTTTAACCATTCTCCGGCAATTTCTTCTTTCACGCTTTCTCAACAACGTGAATATAAAGATTTTGATACAACGGAATATCACATTGGTCATACAGAGAAAGGGGCTTCAACTATATTACTTTTCTTCGTGATGTTCTTTGTGTTTAGCTGTGTATTAACGTTAACACCGGTAGAGTTATTAGAGGCAAAAGCACAAAATATCAGTATCTTGTCTTATCTTGCGAATAAATTTGATAATCCATACATTTCTTATTTTGCACCATTAGTGGCTTTCTTAGCGATTACGAGTTCATTCTTTGGCCATTATTTAGGGGCTCGTGAAGGTTTAGAAGGTTTATACCTCAAAATGAAAGGTGAAAGTGTAAATCGTAAAAAATTAAATTATGGTACTGCAGTATTCTTCTTATTAACATTATGGGGCGTAGCAATCATTAACCCAAGTATTTTAGGTTTGATTGAATCCCTTGGCGGCCCAATTATTGCGATGATCCTTTTCATTATGCCAATGTATGCTATCCGCAATGTACCTGCGATGAAACGCTATCAAGGTCGTTTTAGCAATGTATTTGTAACAGTAATGGGATTAATTGCTATCTCTGCGGTCGTATATGGATTATTATAAGCGACTTTTTAGGTTAGCTTAGGATTGAAAATAATATGATTAGTGTATTTGATATGTTTAAAGTGGGGGTTGGGCCATCCAGCTCCCATACTGTAGGCCCGATGAAAGCGGGTAAACAGTTTATTGACGATTTAATCGAGCAAGGTAAATTTGATGCAGTCGCAACCTTGCATGTGGATGTGTATGGGTCTCTTTCAATGACGGGGCTTGGTCATAATACAGATATTGCGATCATTATGGGATTAGCTGATTATCTACCACACGATGTAGACATTGATTTAATCCCAACATTTATCGAACAGGTTAAACAAACCAAAAAACTGTCGATTGCACAGGGTAAAAAAACGGTTAATTTCGATTGGGATGCCAATATGGTATTCCATAATTCCTTTTTATCATTGCATGAAAATGGCATGACAATTACCGCATTGGATGCTGAACGTAATGTGCTTTACCGTCAAACCTATTATTCTATCGGTGGTGGTTTTATCGTAGATGAAGCGCATTTTGGTCAAGAGGAAGAGAATCCTGTAGCCGTGCCATATCCTTATCAATATGCTGAAGATATTTTGAAACATTGTCAGGAAAATGGCTTAATGCTTTCTACAGTGATGATGAGAAATGAGTTAGCATTACGTGATAAAAAAGAGGTTGAAGCGCATTTACATAATGTTTGGAAAACCATGAAGGATTGTATTGAGCATGGTGTCAATACAGAAGGCGTGTTACCAGGACCATTAAAAGTGGCACGTCGTGCACCGTCACTTTATCGTCTCTTGCAAGCTAATAGTAATCGTCTTGCAAATGATCCAATGCATGTCATCGACTGGGTAAATATGTTTGCCCTTGCCGTAAATGAAGAAAATGCTGCGGGTGGACGAGTTGTGACCGCACCAACAAATGGTGCCTGTGGTATTGTGCCGGCTGTACTTTCTTATTATGAAAAATTTGTAGGCCCTTTAACACAGGATGTGATTGAGCGCTACTTATTAGCTGCAGGTATGATTGGTTCACTTTATAAGATGAATGCGTCTATTTCTGGTGCAGAAGTTGGCTGCCAAGGTGAAGTGGGTGTAGCATGTTCAATGGCTGCAGCGGGTTTAACTGAAATCCTAGGCGGTACGCCAGTACAAGTGTGTATTGCAGCTGAAATTGCGATGGAACATAATCTGGGCTTAACTTGCGACCCTGTTGGTGGACAAGTACAAGTACCTTGTATTGAACGTAACGCGATTGCTTCAGTGAAAGCGATTAACGCTAGTCGTATGGCATTACGCCGGACCACAAATCCTCGTGTAACCTTGGATAAAGTGATCGAAACCATGTATGAAACAGGTAAAGACATGAATGCCAAATATCGCGAAACATCGAAAGGTGGCTTAGCGGTGAAAGTGGTGTGTTCTTAAGATGTCATTGATAATAAAAGAGCGGTCAGATCAGTTTGACCGCTCTTTTTTATTTTCCTTTCACATCAATAATCACTACTTCTGATTGAGATCCTAAGCGCATTGGAATGCCCCAGAAGCCGTAACCTGAAGTGACAAATACATGTGGATTACCAATCTTTTCATAGCCATAATCCAAACGATACATCATTTTTGTGATTATACTGGCGGGGAATATTTGCCCTTTATGTGCATGTCCTGAAACTTGAATATCAAGCGGAAGTGAAGCATGTTTTTCGATATCTGTTGGGCGGTGATCTAAGAGAATAGTCGGTAAGTCAGTGTTCACTTGTTTTAATAATGTTTCGGTACTCGGTCTATTACGAGTCAGATTATCGTTTCGTCCAATAAGCACCAATTCATTATTTAACGTTAATGTTTCATCTTTTAACATGGTGATACCTGCTTTGCGAATTTCCTGATCAATTCGATCTTGGTCTCCAAATAAATCGTGATTGCCTAATGTGGCATAAACGCCCATCGGGGCCTTGAGTTTTGCCAGATGAGGTTGCATTTTTTCCGCTAAATAGGCATTAACGTTATCGTCCATAATATCGCCAGGCAGTAAAATGATATCGACCTTTTCCTGCTGCATAATATCAGCCAGTTTATCCAATTCTTTTCCGCCAAATAATTTGCCTAAGTGGAGGTCGCTTGCCATGCCAATTCGTAATGGTTTAATCGGTTTATCTAGTGTAATTTCATAATGAATAACACGGGTTACATAGGCGTTATACACACTTAAGACAATGATACCAATAAATAAAATTGGGTAAGCAATACGCAAAGTGCGGTCGATTTTGGTAATGGATTTGGATTTTCGGAAAAGAAAATGAATACATCCGACGGCGATACTCGCAAAGGCTGAAAAAAGGAGTAGCGCGAGCATTAAAGCAATAAGTCGAAATACCGTAAAAAGCTTTAAAAAATGGCAAATAACCAAGGCATTAGGAAGCAAAAAACAGGTGAAGGTAATCGCTCGTCTTGTCTTTTGGGTGAGTGGTTTGTTCAGCCACCAAATCAGCGTTTTATTAAAAATATAAATCAGCAGTTGTAACAAAATAATAGCTGCCGTAAATATAAAGTAATAACGAGTTTCCATTAGCGATTCCTAAATAAAAGTGCGGTCATTTTTAACCAAGTTTTGGAGTGTGGAATAATAAATTTCTCTGTTCCCAAAGGCAAATTTTTTCGCTAAAATGCGGCTCGTTTTAGTTAATTTAAGAAGGAAAATCCAATGTTTGGAAAAGGCGGTTTAGGCGGCTTAATGAAACAAGCCCAACAAATGCAAGAAAAAATGCAAAAAATGCAGGAAGAAATTGCCCAATTAGAAGTAACAGGCGAAAGCGGTGCGGGTTTAGTAAAAATCACGATTAATGGTGCGCACAACTGCCGTCGTATTGAGATCGATCCTTCTTTAATGGAAGACGACAAAGAAATGTTGGAAGATTTAATCGCTGCCGCATTCAACGATGCAGTCCGTCGTGCAGAAGAATTGCAAAAAGAAAAAATGGCGTCTGTGACCGCAGGCATGCCATTACCTCCAGGAATGAAACTTCCATTTTAATTCATTGGGTGTGTGAGTTTATCGGTTCACACACCATCCATTTTCTCCCATCATAAATATTATGCAAAGCAGTCCACTTTTAGAACATCTTATTGAAAATCTCCGTTGCTTGCCGGGTGTTGGCCCTAAATCAGCGCAGCGTATGGCTTATCATCTTTTACAGCGTAATCGTAGCGGTGGGATGAATTTGGCACGTGCATTAACGGAAGCGATGTCTAAAATTGGACATTGTTCACAGTGTCGTGATTTTACCGAAGAGGAAACATGCAATATTTGTAACAATCCTCGCCGTCAAAATTCAGGTTTGCTTTGCGTGGTGGAAATGCCGGCTGATATCCAAGCAATTGAGCAAACAGGCCAGTTTTCTGGACGTTATTTTGTCTTAATGGGGCATTTATCGCCTTTAGATGGTATTGGGCCAAAAGAGATTGGTTTGGATTTATTGCAAAAACGTCTGGTAGAAGAATCTTTCCATGAAGTGATTTTAGCGACCAATCCAACGGTAGAAGGCGATGCCACAGCCAATTATATTGCTGAAATTTGCCATCAACATAATATTAAAGTAAGCCGTATTGCTCACGGGATCCCTGTCGGTGGGGAATTAGAAACTGTGGACGGCACAACCTTAACCCACTCTTTCTTAGGTCGTCGTCAGATCGACTAATCTTATGCGCCTGTTTATTGCCGAGAAACCCAGTCTTGGGCGAGCTATTGCCGATGTATTGCCAAAACCTCATCAACGTGGTGATGGTTTTATTAAATGCGGCAATGATGATGTTGTGACTTGGTGCGTGGGGCATTTGCTCGAACAGGCAGAGCCGGATGCCTACGATCCGAAATTCAAACAATGGCGTTTAGAACATTTACCCATCATTCCTGAAAAATGGATTCTGTTACCGCGAAAAGAAGTCAAAAAACAACTTTCTGTGGTGGAAAAACTGATTCATCAAGCTGATGTTTTAGTTAACGCAGGTGACCCGGATAGAGAAGGGCAGTTGCTGGTGGATGAAGTGTTTAGTTATGCCAATTTATCAGCGGAAAAACGTGATGGCATTTTACGTTGTCTGATTAGCGATCTTAACCCAAGCGCGGTCGAAAAAGCGGTACAAAAACTCCAACCGAATCGTCATTTTATTCCATTAGCCACCTCTGCACTGGCGCGTGCTCGTGCGGATTGGCTTTATGGTATTAATATGACTCGCGCTTATACCATTCGCGGTCGCCAAGCGGGTTATGATGGTGTGCTTTCTGTTGGGCGAGTGCAGACCCCCGTATTAGGTTTGATTGTTCGACGCGATTTGGAAATTGAACATTTCCAACCAAAAGATTTCTATGAAGTGTTGGCATGGATAAAAGACGAAAAAACATCTGAAAATCCGACCGCACTTTTTTCTGCACTTTGGCAACCAAGTAAAGCTTGCGAAGACTACCAAGATGAAGATGGTCGTGTGCTGTCTTTAGGCTTAGCCGAAAATGTGATGAAACGCATTACCGATCAACCTGCCGAAGTGACCGAATATGTAGATAAGCGCGAGAAAGAAACTGCCCCTTTGCCTTATTCATTGTCAGCATTGCAGATTGATGCAGCAAAACGTTTTGGTATGTCAGCGCAAAGCGTGTTAGATACCTGTCAGCGTTTATATGAAACCCATCGTTTGATTACCTATCCTCGTTCTGATTGTCGCTATTTGCCGGAAGAGCATTTTGCTGAGCGACATAAAGTGATGAATGCCATTTCACTGCATTGTCAGACTTATCAAACCTTGCCATCGGTGGTGGATAGCGAGCAGCGTAATCGTTGCTGGAATGATAAAAAAGTGGAAGCGCACCATGCGATTATTCCGACGGCTAACACACGCTCGAGCAATTTAAGCATTGATGAACAACGTATTTATGAATTGATTGCACGCCAGTATTTATTGCAGTTCTGTCCCGATGCGGAATATCGTAAAAGCAAAATTACCTTAAGTATTGCGGGTGGTACTTTTGTGGCGCAAGCTCGTAACTTGCAAACAGCAGGTTGGAAAGCGTTGCTTGGCAAAGAAGACGAAGATGAAAATCAAGAGCCGTTATTGCCGATCGTGAAGAAGGGGCAGATCCTGTATTGTGAACGAGGCGAAGTGGTGAGCAAAAAAACGCAACCGCCAAAACCATTTACCGATGCGACATTGCTTTCCGCCATGACAGGGATTGCACGTTTTGTGCAAGATAAAGAATTGAAAAAAATTCTGCGTGAAACGGATGGGCTTGGCACAGAAGCCACCCGTGCAGGTATTATTGAATTGCTGTTTAAACGCGGTTTTTTGACGAAAAAAGGACGCAATATTCACAGCACAGAAACAGGGCGGATCCTCATTTCAGCTTTGCCGGATATTGCTACGCAACCTGACATGACGGCACATTGGGAAGCGCAATTAACCGATATCAGCCAAAAACAGGCGAGTTATCAGCAATTTATGTTTACGCTTAATCAAATGCTGCCGGATTTAGTGCGTTTTGTTGATTTCACCGCATTACGTCGTTTAAGTCAGATTTCAAAAGGTTTAAGCACACCAGCAACAAAACGAAAAAGAGCGGTCAAAAATCGGAAGATTTACATGCTGAAAAGTGATTAAACTTAATACAATTAAGCAAAAAAAATGGGAAAGCGCTTGCGAAAAGCAAGAATTTTATATAACATTCACCACCAGTTTTCCTGCGAAATTGCAATTTATAAGAAGAAAGAATAATGTACAATATTTTATTATTTGTTTATGTATTAATTTGTATCGCCTTAATCGGCTTTATCCTTGTTCAACAAGGTAAAGGTGCGAACGCAGGTGCGTCATTTGGCGGCGGTGCATCAGGTACGATGTTTGGTTCTGCAGGTGCAGGTAACTTCTTAACCCGTACCAGTGCAATCTTAGCAACTGGCTTTTTTGTGATTGCTTTAGTGTTAGGTAACATTAACTCTCACCGTGGCAACGTACAAAAAGGTTCGTTTGACGATTTATCTCAAACTGCTGAACAAGTTCAACAACAGCAACAACAAGTTGCTCCAGCGGTTGAAAACAAAAATAATGATATTCCGCAATAAGGAATAAAAACAGAATAAACGCTCTGGTGGTGGAATTGGTAGACACGCTATCTTGAGGGGGTAGTGGCCGCAGGCCGTGCGAGTTCAAGTCTCGCTCAGAGCACCAACTATAAACCGACTTAATTAAGTCGGTTTTTTTTCGCCTAAAATTTGTTTAGACCGCTAGTTATTATCCCCTGTTTTAGTTACAATCGGTCAATTTCTTTTTCTTTAGAAACCCATTAGGAGAGCATTATGAACTTCCCTCAAATCGCCCAACAAGTGATTGATAAACTTGGCGGCAAAGAAAACATCGCCACAGCAGCACATTGCGCAACGCGTTTACGTATTGTGTTAAACGATGAAAGCAAAGTGGACAAAGAAGGCATTGATAATATTGAAGGCGTGAAAGGGCAGTTTGCTGTCGCGGGTCAATATCAAATAATCTTTGGTTCAGGTACGGTGAATAAAGTCCATGCTGAACTTACTAAATTACTTGGTATCGGCGATGTGAGTAAAGCCGAAGTGGCTGAAGCAGCATCAGGCAACCAAAACTTATTGCAACGTTTGGTGAAAGGCTTAGCGGATATTTTCGTGCCAATCATTCCAGCAATCGTCGCAGGCGGTTTGTTAATGGGTATTCACTCCATGCTTACAGCGAAAGGTTTCTTCGTTGATGAATTAAGCGTGATTGATATGCACCCAGGTCTAGCGGATTTGGTGGACTTCATTAATACCATCGCGAACGCACCGTTTGTGTTCTTACCTGTATTACTTGGTTTCTCTGCAACCCGTAAATTCGGCGGTAACCCGTTCTTAGGGGCAGCACTTGGGATGTTATTAGTTCACCCTGCATTAGCAGATGGTTGGAACTACGCATTAACCCTTGCTCAAGGCAAAATCCAATACTGGAATGTATTCGGTCTTGAAATTGAAAAAGTCGGCTATCAAGGCACGGTTATCCCAACATTAGTTTCTGCTTGGGTGTTAGCAACCTTAGAAAAAACCTTCCGTAAGTTTGTACCTTCTTATTTAGATAACCTCATTACCCCATTATTCTCGCTCTTTATTGCGGGCTTCTTAGCATTCACCGTAATTGGTCCAATCGGTCGTGAAGCAGGTTCATTAATTGCATCAGGCTTAACTTGGTTATATGACACCTTAGGTTTCGTGGGCGGCGCGATCTTCGGGGCATTCTATGCACCAATCGTTATCACAGGTATGCACCAAACCTTCATTGCGGTTGAAACACAATTATTAGCTGAAATGGCAAATACAGGAGGTACCTTTATTTTCCCAATCGCCGCGATGTCAAATATCGCACAAGGTGCGGCCTGTTTAGGTGTGGCAGTCGCATTAAAAGATCCAAAAGTACGCGGTTTAGCGGTACCATCAGGAATTTCTGCATTATTAGGGATTACTGAACCGGCAATGTTCGGGGTGAACTTACGTTATCGTCAGGCTTTCTTTGCAGCGATGATTGGTTCAGGCTTAGCAAGTGCCTTTATCGCATTCTTCAATGTAAAAGCCATTGCATTAGGCGCAGCAGGTTTCTTAGGTATTCCATCGATCAAACCGGATAGCCTTGCAATGTACAGCATTGGTATGGTGATTTCATTTGTGGTGGCATTCACGCTTTCAGTCATTTTCGTGAAACGTGCACAAGCAAAAGCATAATCGAAATAAAAAAGAAAAAGCACGAGTTTAACCTCGTGCTTTTTTGTTTGGAAAAATGCGTCTAAAAACGACCGCACTTTCAGTGAGAATTAGCCTTCTCGACAATTTAACCAAGCTGTTCTCATGCCTTGATTGTTTTTGTAATACACCGAATTATGCTCACGCGCAATCAGATCCACATGGCTTCCATCAATTGGCTCATAAGAGCGATAAATCACTTCAAAGCGATTTCCGCGTGCATTTAAGGTGCGATTTTCCACATGATCAAACGGCACCGCTTTTCCACCGTCTAATTGGAAATAAATACCAAAATTATCTTTCATGCGGCTTTCTCTTGAAAGCGGGAAGTAAGTCGTTAAATAAGAATTCGAGCCCGTTTCTGAATTACGGCAAGAATAGTAATAACGTTTGTAATCTTTCGGATTGTTTAATTCCGCTTGGCTAATGTTATTTTTAAGGAATCGGGTCTTAACGGTTTTCTTTGGTTGTTGTGTTGTGGTACAAGCAAACAAACCTACGAATGCAGCCGTGAGTAATGCTATTTTCAATTTATTCATCGATAAAGTTCCGAGAGTAGAGTGAATGAGAAAGGGAATATGATAGCGGAAATTGGGGATTGTGCAAGATATTGAATGTCTATGATTGGTTTTGATTAAAGTACAGTTAGTTTTTTAGTAAATTTTATTTGTTTTATATTTATAAAATATAAGTAGAATTATACTCTTAATATTTCTATTATGTGACTAGATAATAAATTATTTATATGGAGTATTCAATGCTTAAAAAACTTAAATTACAGGCAGGGACATATCCTAGCTCAGATGAAAACTTGGAAATAGAACTTAGCCCTGTGACTGTTTTTATTGGACCAAATAATAGTGGTAAATCTCAGGCCTTAATTGAAATAGAAGGATGGATAGCTAATGGAGAAACAGAATTATTAAATGTAATTAGTAACTTAGAGTTTGAACGTTTAACCCGCGAGCAAGTTTATGAAAAAATGTTAGATAGAATAAAAATTGCTCCTTCAAAGGGTTTTACTCCCTATAGTAACGATTATTTCTTGATTGGAAAGTATGGTAAGAATAATCAGATTTATTTGCCTGATTTAATCAATACTGCGCTATCTCCAAATAAGGAGAACTTCAAAAATTCACAATTAGCAAAAGTTTTATCTTATTTTACAACAAGGCTTGATGGATATAGTAGATTATCTTTAGTTAATTCACAAAATGCGGGTGATTTGCAAGGAGATCCTATAGACAGTTTTTCTAAATTATTTAAGGATCAGGTATTAATGTCTAAAGTTAGAGATGTTATTTATGGTGCTTTTAGAAAGTATTTAGTAATTGATCCTACTAGTTTAGGCAATCTTAGATTGAGATTGTCTGAAGAAGAACCTAAAGATAGTTTAGATAAAAGTCTTACTGAGGAGGCAATCGCTTTTCATAAGAATGCAATTTTAGTGGAGAATGCTAGTGATGGTGTTAAAGCATTTATAGGAATTATAATAGCTTTAATTGCCGGAGAGTCTGATTTCATATTAGTTGATGAACCAGAGGCATTCTTACATCCAACACTATCCTATAAATTAGGTAAAGAGATCACATCCATATTAAATAATGATAAAAGACTATTTGTTGCAACCAATAGTGCTGATTTCTTGATGGGGTGTGTACAAAGTAATGTTGGTATTAATATCGTGAGACTTACTTATGGGACTCAGGGGGCAACAGCGAGAATTTTAACGCAAGATAAGTTGAAACCTTTGATGCAAAATCCATTATTACGTTCAATAGGTGTTTTTAATGCGCTCTTCTATAATGCGGTTGTAGTTACTGAAGCCGATGCTGATAGAGCTTTTTATCAAGAAATTAATGAACGTTTATTAAAGGAAAAAGATCCAAGAGGGATTGAAGGATGTTTGTTTCTAAATGCTCAAAATAAACAGACTGTTTGGGATATTGTTAAGCCATTAAGAGATTTAGGTATTCCTGCGGTTGGGATTGTTGATATTGATGTTATTAAAGAAGGGGGCGTTAATTGGAATAAAGTTTTAGATGGTATATATATTCCTGAGCGAAATAAAAGCTCCTTCAGAACAAATAGGGAAAATCTAGTAAACGCATTTGATGGAAAAGATTTTAAACGTAGTGGTGGAATTAATTTATTAACAAAAGAAGATCAAGAATTCTGTTCAAATTTCTTTGATAATTTAATGGAATATGGGAGTTTTGTTGTTCCAATAGGAGAAGTTGAGAATTGGTTAAGTGATCTTGATATTGATAGAAATAAAAACGGTTGGCTAAGAAATATTTTTGAAAAGATGGGAGATGATCCTAGTTCTGATCACTATATTAGACCAACTCATAATGATGTTTGGGATTTTATAGGAAAAATATCACAATGGATTAATAATCCAAACAGAAAGGGGATTCCAAAATAGTTTTTATCAATACATATGAAAGACCACCTAATTTTAGGTGGTCTTCTTACTTTAATAAGGCATATTTACTTCATCGCCACACCCAACCACTTCATCATCTCTCTCTCATCCCAACCTTTACGTTTGGCATAATCTTGAGCCTGGTCTTCATCAATGCGACCTAAAGTAAAATAGTTGCTTGCAGGGTGGGTGAAGTACCAACCGCAGACGGAAGCTGCCGGCCACATGGCATAGCTTTCGGTGAGTTTCATGCCGATGCGTTGTTCAACTTCTAATAAATCCCAAATCAAGGCTTTTTCCGTGTGTTCTGGGCAGCTTGGGTAACCAGGTGCAGGGCGGATGCCGACATAGTTTTCATTGATTAAACCTTGATTGTCGAATTCTTCTTGCGTGTAGCCCCAAATGCGGGTGCGAAGCTCAAAGTGCAGGTATTCTGCCATAGCTTCGGCTAAGCGGTCGCCTACGGCTTGTAGCAAGATGGCGTTGTAGTCATCGCCTGCCGCTTTATAGCCTTCCACTAGCTCCATTTCTTCAATACCCGCACAGACGGCGAACATGCCGAACCAGTCTTTTTTACCGCTTTCGCGATCGGCGATAAAGTCGCTTAAGCAGAAGTTAAATGGGCTTTTGCTGTTTTTGCCACGTTCGGTTTGTTGGCGTAAGCCGTAAGCCGTGCCAATGGTTTGCGTGCGTTCTTCATCAGCGAAAAGCACCACATCATCGCCTACACGTTCTGCAGGGAAGATACCTAAAATACCGCTTGGGTTGAGTTTGTGGTTTTGCTCTAATTCATCTAAAACCACTTGCGCATCATTCCAAACTTTGCGTGCTTCTTCGCCGCCTTCTGGATAATCAAAGGCATCAGGATAGCCGCCCATCAAGCCCCAAATGCGGAAGAATGGCGACCAGTCGATAAATTTACGCAGCTCAGCAATCGGCACGTTTTTAAATTCCACAATGCCAGTTTGATTTGGTTTTGGTGGCACATAATCTGCCCATTCTCCACCAAAGCCATCAAAGCGGTTTGCACGTGCATCTTCAATGCTCAATTGCTTACGCAGTGGTTTTCGGTTAGAGAAAGATTGCTGAATTTTCTCGTAATCTTTCTTGAATTGTTCCCATAATGCCGCACGGCTTTCTGGGTTCATCAAGGTCGCGCATACAGTTACCGCACGGGAGGCGTTAGAAGTATAAAATACGCCGTGTTCTTTATATTTTGGATAAAGTTTAATGGCCGTATGTTCTTTAGAGGTGGTCGCACCGCCAATCATCACTGGCAGATTTAAGCCTAAACGAGTCATTTCACCTAAGAAGTATTCCATCTCATCTAGAGAAGGGGTAATCAAACCACTTAACGCGATGATGTCCGCTTTTTCATCAATGGCGGTTTGAATGATCTTGTCCGCAGGCACCATTACGCCTAAGTCAATCACTTCAAAGTTATTACATTGCATCACTACGCTTACGATGTTTTTACCGATGTCGTGCACATCGCCTTTTACGGTTGCAATCACCACTTTACCGTTGCTTGAACCTTTTTGTTTGGTGGCATTGATAAACGGCTCTAAATACGCCACGGATTGTTTCATCACGCGTGCGGATTTCACCACTTGTGGCAGGAACATTTTACCGTCACCGAATAAATCGCCGACTACGTCCATGCCCGCCATCAACGGGCCTTCAATCACATCTAATGGAGTTGGTAATGTTTGGCGAGCTTCTTCAGTATCTTCCACAATGTAAGTGGTAATCCCTTTCACCAGCGCGTGTTTTAAACGTTCTTCCACTGGCCAAGTGCGCCATTCTGCCACAGAATCGACCGCACTTTCATCGTTGCCTTGGTTACGATATTTTTCTGCAATATCGAGTAGTTTTTCGGTGGCATCAGGGCTGCGGTTTAATACTGCATCTTCCACGATTTCACGCAATTCAGGATCGAGATCGTCATAAATCGCAAGCTGTCCTGCATTCACAATCCCCATATCCATGCCTTGTTTGATGGCGTGATAGAGGAAGACGGCGTGAATGGCTTCACGCATCACGTTGTTACCACGGAATGAGAAAGAGACATTCGACACCCCGCCTGAGATTTTCGAATGCGGTAGGGCACGTTTGATACGACCTGTAGCGTTGATAAAATCGACACCGTAGTTGTTGTGTTCTTCAATCCCTGTACCGATAGCAAAAATATTCGGGTCGAAAATAATGTCTTCTGGTGGGAAACCCACTTGGTTGACCAAAATGTCATAAGCACGGCTACAAATTTCAACTTTACGCTCTTCGGTATCAGCCTGCCCCACTTCATCAAATGCCATCACCACAACGGCAGCACCGTATTTACGCACCAATTTAGCCTGATGAATAAATTTTTCCTCGCCCTCTTTCAACGAGATAGAGTTCACAATCGGCTTACCTTGCACCGACTGTAAACCTGCCTCAATCACTTCCCATTTAGACGAGTCGATCATGACTGGCACTTTAGCTGCATCCGGTTCGGTCGCCATAATATTAAGGAAACGGGTCATGCATTTTTTGCCGTCTAATAATGCTTCATCCATATTGACGTCAATCACTTGCGCGCCGTTTTCTACTTGGTCGATAGCAATTTCAATGGCTTCGGCAAATTTATCTTCTTTAATTAAACGCTTAAATTTCGCCGAACCCGTCACGTTATTACGTTCACCCACGTTCACGAATAGGCTTTCATCATCAATGTTGAGCGGCTCTAAACCTGATAAACGCATCGCGGTTTTAATTTCCGGTAATTTACGTGGCGCAATACCTTGCATGGCATCCGCAAAGGCTTTGATATGCTCTGGTGTTGTACCACAACAACCACCGACAATGTTTACAAAGCCACTTTCAGCCCATTCCTTAAGGTGTGCGGCCATTTCTTCTGCACCTAAATCGTAGCCACCAAAGGCATTTGGTAAGCCTGCATTTGGGTGGACGGAAACATAGGTTTCGCTGATTTTAGACAGTTGTTCAACATACTGGCGAAGTTCTTTCGGGCCTAGTGCACAGTTCAAACCGAACGTTAGCGGTTTGGCATGGCGAAGCGAGTTGTAGAACGCTTCAGTGGTTTGCCCTGAAAGCGTACGGCCAGAAGCGTCGGTAATGGTGCCGGAGATCATGATCGGCAATTCCACACCTAATTCTTCAAATACGGTTTCAATGGCGAAAACGGCCGCTTTAGCGTTAAGCGTATCGAAAATAGTTTCGATCATGATTAAATCAGCACCGCCTTCAATTAAGCCTTTGGTCGCTTCAGCATAGGCATCGACCAATTCCATAAAAGTGACATTACGGAACCCTGGGTCGTTTACATCAGGGGAAATCGAGGCAGTGCGGTTAGTTGGCCCTAACACGCCAGCAACAAAGCGAGGTTTTTCTGGTGTGCTGTATTTATCTGCAGCTAAACGTGCTAATTTTGCTCCTGCAAAATTCAACTCAAAAGCGACTGCTTGTAAGTCATAATCTGCTTGTGCAATGGTGGTAGAACTGAAGGTATTGGTTTCAATAATATCTGCACCCGCGGCTAAATATTTCTCGTGAATCGCAGAAATTAACAGGGGCTGGGTGAGAGTGAGCAAGTCATTATTACCACGTAAATCAACCGCACTTTCTTTAAAACGCTCGCCTCTAAAATCAGCCTCGGTGAGTTTATATTTTTGGATCATCGTCCCCATTGCACCATCTAAAATGAGGATGCGTTCAGCGAGGGATTTTTTCAGTAATTCGGTTTGATTATGTGACATAGACAGCTCTTTTTAAAATCAATCAATATTGCTCGAAATAATAGGGATAAGCGTGGATACTGTCAAATAAAAGGGGAGAAAGCGCGGTAAAAAAATAGAATGTTTTCAAAAAGAAAGGCGGACAAATTGTCCGCCGAATGGTTAGCAATATTTGCTGTCCGAGTAAAAAAACAGATTAACGTAAAAATGCCGGAATATTTTTTTCGTATTCACTGATGGCATCTTCGTGTTGTAATGTCAAACCGATGTTATCCAAGCCATTTAATAAACAATGACGGCGGAATTCATCCAGTTCAAAGTGATAAACTTTGTCACCTACAGTGACGGTCATCGCTTCCAAATCCACATGGATTTGTTTGCCTTCATTTGCCCAGACCCATTGGAAGATTTCTTCCACTTCTTCTTCGCTTAAACGAATCGGTAACATGTGGTTATTTAAGCTGTTGTTGTAGAAAATATCTGCAAAACTTGGTGCGATCATCACTTTGAAACCGTAATCGGCTAATGCCCAAGGTGCATGTTCACGAGAAGAACCGCAACCTAGGTTTTTACGTGCTAATAAAATGGTCGCGCCTTGATATTGTGGATAATTCAGCACGAAATCTGGATTTGGTTTAGTGCCTTCTACATCCAAATAACGCCATTCATGGAATAAGTGTTTGCCGAAACCTACGCGCGTAATCGCTTGTAAAAATTGTTTTGGAATAATCGCATCCGTATCCACGTTTGCTGCATTCAATGGCACTACTAAGCCTGAAAGTTGTTTAAATCCTGCCATTTTCTGCTCCTTAGTTTAATGTGACGTCACGAATATCAACGAATTTACCGAACATTCCCGCTGCGGCAGCCATGGCAGGACTCACCAAGTGAGTACGACCGTTACGACCTTGGCGACCTTCAAAGTTACGGTTTGAAGTGGAAGCACAACGTTCCCATTCACCTAAACGGTCATCGTTCATCCCTAAGCACATTGAGCAGCCCGGATTACGCCATTCAGCACCCGCTTCGATAAAGATTTTATCCAAGCCTTCTTTTTCCGCTTGTTCTTTCACTAAACCGGAACCTGGTACCACTAAAATACGTTTTACATTATCGGCTTTTTTGCGGCCTTTCATGACAGCCGCTGCCGCACGTAAATCTTCGATACGAGCATTAGTACAAGAACCGATAAATACTTGATCTACAGGGATATCTTTTAAATCAGTGTTAGCGTCTAAGCCAATATAATTCAATGCTTTTTCTGCTGAAGCACGAGTCACGGGATCGGTCATTTCCGTTGGATTAGGCACTCGTTGATCGATACCGATTACTTGGCCTGGGTTGGTGCCCCAAGTGACTTGCGGTGCGATATCTTTGGCTTCTAATGTAATGACGGAATCAAATTGCGCGTCATCATCAGATTTTAAGGTTTTCCAATAAGCGACTGCATCCTCCCAATCTTTACCTTTCGGTGTATGTGGACGGCCTTTTAAATAGTCGAAAGTGGTTTCATCCGGTGCGATTAAACCCGCTTTCGCGCCCATTTCAATCGCCATATTACAAACGGTCATACGACCTTCCATAGAAAGCTCACGAATCGCTTCACCGCAGAATTCCACTACATGGCCTGTACCGCCCGCCATGGTTGTTTTACCGATAATGGCAAGAATAATGTCTTTTGCGGTAATGCCTGGCGCGACTTTGCCGCGCACTTCAATTTTCATATTTTTTGCACGAGCTTGTTTTAAGGTTTGGGTAGCTAATACGTGTTCTACTTCAGATGTACCAATACCAAATGCCAAAGCACCGAATGCACCGTGAGTGGCGGTATGGGAGTCACCGCAGACGATCGTCATACCTGGCAAAGTTAAGCCTTGTTCCGGTCCCATCACATGCACAATACCTTGTTCTTTGGTGGTCATGTCGAATAATTGAATACCGGTCGCTTTCGTGTTTTTTGCAAGCTCCAGTACTTGAATTTTTGCTTGGCCTTCAAGTTTGTTCACATCACGTATTTGGGTAGAAATACTGTGATCCATGGTACCGAAAGTTTTACTGACTTGACGTATTCGGCGGCCTGCAACACGCAAACCGTCAAAGGCTTGTGGGCTGGTCACTTCATGGATTAAATGACGGTTAATATACAAAATCGGCGTTTCGCCTTCAGCTTCGTACACCACGTGGGCATCGAATAATTTTTCGTAAAGAGTTTTTGCCATAATTTTTCTCAATTCGTTAGAGGCTTTTGTTAGAGTAGTAAGTGCGGTTAAATTATTACTCGTAAATCCTGAAGATTTACTCGCTCCTTCGGAGCCGTTGGCAGAGCCAACGTTCAAAAAGCGTTGCTTTTTGTGGGTGTTTTTAAACCGCACTTTAATTGTTTTTATTAGATTGCATTAGCGATTAACGTACCCATTTCCGCAGTTGAAACAGGGGCAGAGTCATCGGCTAAATCACCGGTACGGTGACCATTTGCTAAGACTTTTTGCACGGCATTTTCAATCGCATCAGCGGCATCATTTAAGTTGAAGCTATAACGCAACATCATTGCCGCAGAAAGAATTTGTGCGATTGGATTGGCAATGCCTTTGCCTGCGATATCTGGTGCAGAACCGCCAGCAGGCTCATATAAGCCGAAACCTTCTTCGTTTAAGCTAGCAGATGGCAACATCCCCATAGACCCTGTGATCATCGCGGCTTCATCAGAAATAATATCGCCGAAAATGTTAGAGCAGAGGAGTACATCGAAAGATTCAGGCGCTTTGATTAACTGCATGGTCGCGTTGTCGATATAAATATGATCTAAGGTGACTTCAGGGTAGTCTTTCGCCACTTCTGTCACAGTTTCACGCCATAAGATTGAAGCTTGTAATACGTTCGCCTTATCTACTGAAGTCACATGTTTACGACGTTTCATTGCTGCATCAAAAGCCGCACGTGCAATACGTTCGATTTCATACTTGTAATAAACTTCGGTATCAAATGCTTTGGTTTGAGCACCTTCACCTTCACGGCCTTTAGGCTGACCGAAATAAATCCCGCCGGTTAATTCACGAACAACCACCATATCAAATCCTTTCGCTGCAATATCTGCACGTAATGGACAGAATTTTTCTAAGCCTTTATAAAGGGTAGCAGGACGAAGATTGCAGAATAATTTGAAATGTTTACGCAATGGCAACAATGCACCGCGTTCTGGTTGTTGATCTGGTGGTAAATTTGTCCATTTAGGGCCGCCTACAGAGCCAAACAAAATTGCATCCGCATCATCACAACCTTTTAAGGTTTCGGCTGGTAGTGGGCAACCGCAATTATCGATTGCTGCACCGCCGACATAAAACTCGTTGAAGTTAAGTTTGAAACCGAATTTTTCTTGGACTTTGTTTAATACTTTGATGGCTTCAGCCATGACTTCCGGACCGATACCGTCTCCCGGTAGAACAGCGATGTTGTATGATTGCATATTATTTTTCCTATTTCTTTCACACTAAAGTGCGGTTAATTTTCTTCATATTTTCTCCCCTCTTTTGTAAAGAGGGGCTGGGGGGAGATTTTAACGATATAAAATTCACCACTGAGGTTGATGTTACTTCTGCCAAATCTCCCCTAACCCCTCTTTGCTAAAGAGGGGGATTGGGTTAGTGATTTTTGTGATTTTTAATATCTGCCACCTTATGCGCCCGATAAATTGCATTGATGGCGTGCACTAAAGCAAGTGCGGAAGATTCAACGATGTCTGTCGCTAAACCAACACCATGGAATTTACGGCCTTCGTGTTCAATCACGATATCTACCTGACCTAACGCTTCAGCACCTTCGCCTTTTGCAGTTAAGTTATAGTGGGACATTTTGATATCTAAGCCGGTTAAATTCAAGATCGCATTGTAGACAGCATCAACCGGACCATTACCACCGATAGAAGAGGTACTTAATTTTTTACCATCCAATTCTACTTGAACAAAAGCAGTTGCTGGATATTCTTTAGTGGAGTGTGCAGAAAGTTTATCTAACACTAAACGATCTTCATCACCTTGTTGCATATCAATAAAGGCTAAGGCTTCCAAGTCATAATCGAACACTTGACCTTTTTTATCCGCCAATTTTAAGAAGGCTTCATACAATTTGTCTAAATCGTAATCTTGTTCGGTGTAACCCATATCCGCCATGTGGCCTTTTACTGCTGCACGACCAGAACGCGCGGTTAAGTTTAATTTCTCTTTCTTCAAGCCGATAGTTTCTGGTGACATGATTTCGTAGGTATTTTGGTTTTTTAACATACCATCTTGGTGAATACCGGATGAATGTGCGAAAGCATTTGAACCTACAATCGCTTTATTCGGTTGGATTGGCATATTACAAAGTTGGCTCACCATTTGGCTGACACGATGAATTTCTTGTGTGTTGATACGTGTATCCACGCCCATGAATTCTTGACGCACTTTCATTGCCATTACCACTTCTTCAAGTGAGGTATTACCCGCACGTTCACCAATGCCGTTGATAGTACATTCAATTTGGCGTGCACCATTTTGTACAGCGGTTAAGGAGTTAGCCGTTGCCATACCCAAGTCATTGTGACAATGTACGGAAATCACAGCTTTATCGATATTTGGTACGCGGTTACGTACTTCAGCAATAATATTGCCGAATTGATTAGGTAAGCAGAAACCAACGGTATCTGGAATGTTTACGGTGGTTGCACCTGCATTAATTGCCGCTTCAACAATACGACAAATATTGTCGATACCTGTACGGCCTGCATCTTCGCAAGAAAATTCTACATCGTCAGTATAATTACGTGCATGTTTTACTGCGGCTACAGCCATTTCAACCACATCGTCAAAGGTACGTTTTAATTTGGCTTCAACGTGTAATGCTGAAACTGCAATAAATGTATGGATACGAAACGCTTCTGCCACTTTTAAGGCTTCAGCTGCCGCATCAATATCTTTAATTACCGCACGGGAAAGTGCCGCGACACGACTATTTTTGATATGGCGTGCGATCGTTTGCACGGATTCAAAATCCCCTTGCGAGGAAACCGGAAAACCGACTTCCATCACATCCACGCCTAGACGTTCAAGCGCTAAAGCAATCTGTAATTTTTCTTTAACGGTTAAGCTTGCTTTTAACGCTTGTTCGCCATCACGCAAGGTGGTATCAAAAATAATAACGCGATCTGTCATAGTATTTTCCTTCTTTTATCACTCAAAGTGCGGTCATTTTTACCGTGATTTTAAAACGAAAAAACCCGCAATCTTAAAAGTGCGGGTTGATAATAGATTTTTTACATAAAGGTGTTTTTTATCCACAACTTAGCCGCACAAAGAATGTGAGAGCAGGAGGTTGAGAGATAAAGACACAGCTTGGTACATAAAAAGATAATCCTGTAAAAATTCTGTAAAACGCTGTCCATATTACGGATAAAAATTTTGCTGTCAAATCATTTATCAGTGATTTATATCTAAAATGAATATCTCAACATAATCTTAAAAGTTTATTTCTCTGAATATAAACCATTATTCAAAATTAATCTCTAAAAATGGCTTTTAAGAAGCTATTTTTGTCCTGTTTTATTCCTTGTTTCTGGTGTGCCGATTTTTTCTAAAATTTTTTCTCTTTTTGCGATCTGAATCGCAGAATTAAGACAAGTTTTTCATTTTTTGAGAAAAATCTCACCATAATTCTCTTTTTAAAGGAGAGATAGATGAGAGATTTTTCATCGATTTTGTTGAGATTGGCACAAGTACCCAAATTGGGCAGTTTGCGGATTCAACAAATTTTGGCACATGTAAGTATAGAAGACTTATTAAATTATGATGAAGAGATATTTCAACAAATGGGTTGGAATGCTTTGCAGATTCGTCGTTGGTTTCAGCCTGAAATGAAATTCATTGAGCCCGCTTTGAGTTGGACAGAAAAAGAAGGGCATCATTTGATTCACTGTTTTTCAGATGAGTATCCTTTTTTACTCAAACAAATTAGTGGTTTTCCGCCTTTATTATTTGTGAAAGGCAATTTAACCGCACTTTCTGCTCAACAAATCGCCATGGTGGGGAGTCGCTATTGTTCGGCTTATGGTGAATATTGGGCAAAATATTTTGCGACAGAACTTTCTCTCGCGGGATTGACGGTCACGAGTGGACTTGCATTAGGTATCGATGGATTTAGTCACCAGGCGGTGGTGGATATTCAAGGACAAACCATTGCCGTATTGGGCAGTGGATTAGCGCACATTTACCCCGCGAAACATCGCCGATTAGCCGAGCAAATTATCGGAAATAACGGGGCATTAGTTTCTGAATTTATCCCTACGCAAGCACCGATTGCCGAAAACTTTCCTCGCCGTAATCGCATTATCAGCGGGCTTTCATTAGGAACATTAGTCATTGAAGCCACAGAGAAAAGCGGTTCACTCATTACAGCACGTTATGCCTTAGAACAAAATCGCGATATTTTTGCGCTGCCGGGGAATATTCAAAGTGAATACAGTCAAGGCTGCCATAAATTGATTAAGCAAGGGGCGATGTTGGTGGAAAATGTCAAAGATATTTTAGATAGCCTCAACCATAGTGTTGTTTTTCAGCCTCCAGTACATACGTCAATCAATCAGTCGATAGCTAAACCGATCACAGCAAAAACACTAGCTGTGGAGCCGAGTCATCCTGAACTTTATCAACATATCACTTATACACCGATAAGCCTCGATGATTTATCTGCAGCACTGAATTTGCCGGTGGATTCGCTTTTAGTACAGTTATTGGATTTGGAATTGCAAGACTTAATCGTCAATGAGAATGGACTCTACAAGCGGATAGCATAAACGGGGTAGAGTAAGGAGACTATCCTGTGCTAAGATACGGTTCAGTTTTAGAAAGGAGAACCTATGTTAGCCATTATTTCCCCGGCAAAAACCTTAGATTTTGAAAGTGCGGTCAGAAATCTTCCTATTTCTCAACCTCACTTGACGGATTATAGTGAGCAACTGATCGAAATCTGTCGTCAATTATCTCCCCAAGATCTTTCTTCCTTAATGTCTATCAGCGACAAGCTTGCAGGATTAAATGCCGCTCGTTTTACAGAATGGACAAAATCTCACAACGAAAAAAATTCACGCGCAGCCATTTGGGCATTCAAAGGTGATGTTTACACTGGTTTGGATGCCGATAGTTTATCTGATGAAGATGTGCAATTCGCGCAACGTCATTTACGTATGCTTTCCGGCCTATATGGCTTATTAAAACCCCTTGATTTAATGCAACCTTATCGTTTGGAAATGGGCACGAAGTTAGCAAATCCAAAAGGAAAAGATCTTTATGCTTTTTGGGGAAATATCATCACTCAATCAGTACAACAAGCGCTTGATGAGCAAGGCGATCGTGTTTTGATCAATTTGGCTTCAGACGAGTATTATAAATCAGTGAAAGAGAGCCAATTAGAGGCACAAATTATTAAGCCTGTTTTCTTAGATAATAAGAATGGTAAATACAAAGTGGTCAGCTTTTATGCGAAAAAAGCCCGTGGTTTAATGTGTCGTTTTATCATTCAAAATCGTTTGGAACGTGTTGAACAACTGAAAGAGTTTGACCTTGGTGGTTATTGGTTTGATGCGACATCCTCAACTGAAAAAGAATTTGTATTTAAGCGAGATATCAATGAATAAAATCCTGGTTATATTGACCGCACTTTTATTATCAAGTTGTGCGGCAAAAGTGAGTCAGCTTCAAGCACCTGAAAAAATTGAATACAACGGCAAAACCTATAAACTTACTGCAAGCCAAGATTTAGATACGATTGCGCGTTATGTTTATCTTGCAGAGCCGGATACCTTGGAAAATTGGCAGTCTCAAATTGAAGTGTTGCTTGATCGTGATGTAACTCGTTCTATTGAACAACGTGTGGCATTGCGTGAGAAGGTATACCGTAATTTAGGTGTAAAAGATTTCAAAATCCTTGCTAATTCAACGAATCCGAAAAATCCTGCCACAGAGTTAACTGGTTATGTCATTTATGCTCCGACAGAACAAAATCCGTCTTGGCAGGTGGATATTGCTAAGGGTAAAAATGTTCCACGTTGTGGCTTTGTGCAATATCAATATTCCCAAAAAGTGGAAATGAAAAAGTTTCAGCGTTTAAGCGAAGTAAAAATTGTGAAAAATTTACAAAAGTATCTGGTAGCGAAAGAAAGCAAAGCATTACAAAAAGCGGATCTTTCTTGGAAATGTGAAAGTTATTTCCATCATTAAAACTTATACTAGATCAAATTCCACGTAAATTTTAAAAATTTTTCTAGAGCGGAAATAATGGATGGTGTAATCTTGATGCCAATTATTCTTAGAGTTCAAAGTAGGTAAATATGATTAAAAAAATTGCTGTATTAACCAGTGGTGGTGATGCACCAGGTATGAATGCTGCCATTCGTGGTGTTGTTCGCGCAGCCCTTGCAGAAGGGCTTGAAGTATTCGGCATTTATGATGGTTATCAAGGCTTATATAACAATAAAATCAAACAGTTAAACCGTTATAGTGTCTCAGACGTGATTAACCGAGGTGGTACATTCTTAGGTTCTGCTCGTTTCCCTGAATTTAAGGATCCTGCTGTACGTGAAAAATGTGCAGAAATTTTACGTTCTCACGGTATTGATGCTTTAGTTGTTATCGGGGGGGACGGTTCTTACATGGGGGCAAAATTGCTTACTGAAGAACATGGTTTCCCTTGCGTAGGTATTCCAGGCACGATTGATAATGATGTGGCAGGAACTGATTACACAATAGGTTACGAAACAGCGTTACAAACAGCGGTGGATGCGATTGACCGTTTGCGTGACACCTCAAGTTCTCACCAACGTATTTCTATCGTAGAAATCATGGGCCGCCACTGTAGTGACTTAACTATTTCGGCAGGCATCGCAGGTGGTTGTGAATATATCGTGGCATCTGAAATGGAATTTAATCGTGAAGAATTAATTCGCCAAATTGAACGCAGTATTATTCGCGGAAAACGCCATGCCATCATTGCGATTACTGAATTAATCACAGACGTACATTCTCTTGCTCGTGAGATTGAAACTCGCGTAGGTCATGAAACTCGTGCAACCGTATTAGGCCATATTCAACGTGGTGGTTCGCCTTGTGCCTTTGACCGTATTTTGGGCTCACGTATGGGCGTATATGCGGTAGATATATTGCTACAAGGCAAAGGTGGCTACTGTGTGGGTATTCAAAACGAAAAATTAGTTCACCACGATATTATTGATGCAATCAACAATATGCGTCGTGAATTTAAAGCAGATTGGTTAGAAATGGCTAAACGCTTAGAATAATTTTGTAAAGGCTACTTAAAACAAAAGAGATCGAGCTAAAACAGTGGTTGTTTTAGCTCGATTTTTATATGCCTAGATTAGGCTTTTAGTTTATTTTTCTTACGTTGCAAGAAGTACACGAAAATAAGTAATAATGCACAGGCAAGAGATACAATAAACAAGCTACCAAAGAATCCATTCCAATGGAGAGATTGAATAATCCACGCTAATGGCGCACCCGCTGCTGCCGCACCAATATAGGCGAAGAGACTAACGAAACCGGTAGAAGAACCTGAAGCATGTTTGTGGGAGTTTTCTGCCGCTGCCATTGCGATAAGGAATTGTGGACCGAAGATAAAGAATCCCATTAGGAAGAATAGTCCACACATCACAAAATAGTTATCGCTTGGGATGAACCATAATGCTAAGGAGGTTGAAATAATACCTAACACATAAATGATGTTCATTTGGGTACGGTTTCCGTTGAAGAATTTATCAGAACCCCAACCCGCAAAAAGAGCTCCTAAGAAACCGCCGATTTCAAAGAAAGAAACGGCTGAGTTTGCTTTAAGTAAGTCATAACCATGGGTTTCTGTTAAGTATAAGTTACCCCAGTCGTTGATACCGGTGCGGATGATATAAATAAAACACCAAGAAAATGCTAATGCCCAGATAATGCTGTTTTTGAACACATAAATTTTAAGAATTTCCCAGTTAGATAAACCTAAACCTTCATTTTCATGTTCCTTTTCAGCGATATCATTACGCCATTCACCTACTGTTGGAAGTCCCATTGATGTTGGGCGATCGCGTAATAAGAAACAAAGAGCAAAACCGATGACACAGGCAATAATTCCCGGCACGATCATACCGTAACGCCATCCCCAATAAAGGGCTACAGCACCAGATAAAATTGGAATGAGTGCACCACCTAAGTTATGTGAGGTATTCCAAATAGCCCACCATAAACCGCGCTCATTACGTGAGTACCAAGTATTCAGGATTTTTGAACATGGAGGCCAGCCCCAACCTTGGAAAAAGGCGTTGATCATCCAAAGGGTGATAAACATAAAGACAGATGAGCTCATACCGAATAGAATATTGACGACACCCGTCATCATTAAGCCTATCCCCATGAAGTAACGAGGGTTAGAACGGTCACCAAGTACACCCGATAAGAATTTTGACACACCGTAGGTAAGATAAAACGCAGTACCCATGATCCCGATATCGGCTTTTTGTAGCCCTAAGTCCGTCAGCATGGCAGGCATAACGAAGTTAAAGCTTTTACGAGTAAAATAGAAAACGGCATATCCGATATAGCTAGTGATCATCAAATGTAATCGCCAGTAACGATAAGTTTTGTCGATCTCCTCTTTGCTTTTCGTAACCGGTAGATCCGGTGGTACACTGAAGATACCCATAATATTTCTCCTCTAATGATAATAATAAATTATTCCAGTATATTACAAAGCCGACTTTCAAAAGGGGACTCAGATCAAAAAACTGGGGATTTATAGGAAAAAATGGCTTGATGAATCGTTGATTTGATGGTGTAAGAACAAAGTACGGTCAAAATTTTTAAGGTTTTGACCGCACTTTGCTTTAGGATGGTTTAGATGTGTTTTATGCTTTACGTTGCAAAATTAAAAAACGACAATCATACGGATTATCTGCATCTGCTTGACGATATTCTTCAAACTCGATGTTCCATTCAGCCCAATTAATTTCAGGGAAGAAGGTATCGCCGTCAATATCTGCTTGAATTTGTGTGAGATATAGTTTATCTGCTTTAGGTAAATATTGTTTAAATAACTCGCCGCCGCCAATCAACATAATTTCATTAAATTCTTTGGCAAAATCAATCGCACTTTCAAAATTCGCTTTCCAGATGACACCTTCATGTTCGTAAGGCGTGCGTGAAAGGACAATATTGGTACGTTTAGGCAATGGGCGACCGATGCTTTCAAAGGTTTTACGGCCCATAATGACCGGTTTGCCTGTAGTGTTTTTACGAAACCAGGCTAAATCGGCAGGTAAGTGCCAAGGCATTTGATTATCTTTTCCGATGACGTTATTTTTTGCTGTCGCAACGATCAAACTTAATGTCATATTTTCTATCCTATTTTTCTTTTTTTGCACTATATCATAGCTATTCACAAAATCTGTATATGAGGTTGGATTTTTCGTGATTTTTATTAATTTTAGTGCTAATTTAACCGCACTTTTCTATTTTTTCACTGAGGATAAACTATGTCGGTAAATCGCAAAACAATCGTCGTAAAATTTGGTACCAGTACATTAACGCATGGTTCCCCAAAATTGAATGCACCACATATGGTCGATATTGTTCGCCAGATTGCACAACTTCATCAAGCAGGTTTTCGTGTCGTGATTGTGACATCAGGTGCGATTGCCGCTGGACGACATTATTTAAATCATCCTCAACTTCCTCCAACCATAGCGTCAAAACAGCTTTTAGCTGCGGTAGGGCAGAGTCAGCTTATTCAAGCCTGGGAAAAATTATTTGCGATTTATGATATTCATATTGGGCAAATTTTATTAACTCGTGCCGATATTGAAGATCGTGAGCGTTTTTTAAATGCGCGCGATACATTACATGCGCTGTTGGACAATCACATTATTCCAGTGATCAACGAGAATGATGCGGTGGCGACAGCTGAAATTAAAGTAGGGGATAACGATAACTTATCTGCGCTAGTCGCGATTTTAGTGCAAGCGGAACAACTTTATTTATTAACAGATCAACAAGGCTTATACGAAAGCGATCCTCGTAAAAATCCAGATGCGAAATTAATCCCTGTGGTTGAGCAAATTACCGACCATATTCGTTCGATTGCAGGCGGTAGCGGTACAAATCTTGGTACTGGCGGGATGAGTACAAAAATTATTGCGGCAGATGTGGCAACGCGTTCTGGTATTGAAACCATTATTGCGCCAGGCAGCCGACCAGATGTCATTGTGGATTTGGCTTACGATAAGCCAATTGGCACTAAATTTATTGCGCATCATTCAGATCGTCTCGAAAGCCGCAAACAGTGGTTATTTGCTGCACCATCAGCAGGAATGCTGACGATTGATGAAGGTGCTGAAAATGCCATGTTAGTACAGAATAAATCGTTGCTACCTGCAGGGATTACGGCTGTGGAGGGGCGTTTCTCACGTGGTGAAGTCGTCAAAATTAAGAATATCTCTGGTAAAGTGATTGCACTCGGTATGCCGCGTTATAACAGCGATGCGTTGGAATTAATCAAAGGGAAAAAATCTCAAGAAATTGAACAAATTCTTGGTTATGAATACGGTGCAGTTGCGTTACATCGCGATGATATGATTGTGTTATAGCATTAAAGATTTATCATCTACTCAAAGGTTATTCTTGAAAATATCGTAGCCAATTTTAGTGGGTAAATATATAGGAGGTATAAGTGTAGTTCCTTATTGACTAAAGAGGGGCGGGATATTGGCATGATGATAACCATTTTTTCATCTATAGCTATCGCAGTAATAACAACGGTGATAGGAAATAAAAAAAGTGCGGTTATTTTTATTTGTACCGCACTTTTAATGTTTTATTTTTTCATTACATTCCTATGACGACACAGCTTGCTACAGGTTTTGCTGTATCTTGAACAGCAGTTGCGGCATCTCGACTGCTAAATGGTCCTACGCGGACACGATTCCATTCTTCATTTCGCATAATTTGTGCATTTACACCCGCCATCGCAAGACGACCTTGTAAACTTTCTGCTTGTGCGCGATTTTTAAATGCGCCACATTGCAAACCAAATTTTTTACCACCAGCCTGTACTTGCTGTTCAGCAGGTTTCGGTTCGGCTTTTTTCGGTTGCTCTATTTTAGCTGGTTCTGTTTTTACAGGTTCTGCTTTTACCACATCCGCTTTTTTCGGCTGTTCAGACTTTTTAACTGACTCAGGCTTTTTCGCCTCTGTTTTTTCTGTTTGCTGAGCTGGCTGAGCTTGAGCTGTTTGTGCTGATTGAGCTTGTTGTGCTTGAGCTGTGGTTTTTTCTGTATTCGCTGCTTCTTGCTCTTTACGTTGAGCTTCTAATTTTTTTGCTTCCTCTGCTGCCTTTTGCTCTTTTTCCATTTGAATCAGCACTTGACGCTGCTCTTCCGTCAAACGCATATTTTTTTCAACAGAAGAAGGATTATTATCCACCGGCACAGTACGGGTTTCTAATTCTTTAATATAGTGCCATACTTCTTCTGGACGATTTGGTAACACACTTTTCGGTTGCGGTTTTTCTGGTTGAACCGTTGTTGTCACTACAGGTTCAGGCGTTTTGCTTTTTAAGAAATAAAGCCCTAAACCAAAACCTAATACCGCCACTAATGCAAGACCAATTAAGGTATTGCGATTGAAACTTTTCTGTGCTTTCTTTTTATTATTTTTTGAGCCGTTTCGACCGGCAAAATCTCGATGAGCCACGATACAATCCTAAAATATTCGATTAATTAAAATTAAAGTGTAAAAAATACTTAATTCTACTGAAAAACTGTGCATTTTTCTAGGGGATTTTGCTAACTCAAGTCCAATGGATCCACGTCTAAAATCAACCGCACTTGAGAAGGCTTTATTAACTCTGGCGAGTACCGACTTAATGCCGTGTGTAATTGTTTCCGAGAAGCATGCTGTAATAATAACTGCCAGCGATACTGCCCCGCTTTTTTGCTGAACGGTGCGGGAATCGGCCCCAACACTTGCAAGCCTTCAATTTTTTGTTCATAGAAAAAAGAGGCTAATTGTGACAATGCATTTTCCGCCTCTTCAGAATGACGACATTGTGCTTTAAACAACGCTTGGAAACTAAACGGAGGCAAGCCCATATTATGGCGTAACTTCAGCGTTTCTTCTGCAAAGGCTTGGTAGCCTTTTTCAAGCAAGGTGGTTAATAACGGGTGATCCGGATAATGTGTCTGCAAAACCACTTCGCCCTGTTTTTCAGCTCTGCCTGAGCGTCCTGCAACTTGTACATAAAGTTGCGCTAAACGTTCTTCGGCTCTGAAATCAAGGGAAAATAAGGCATTATCTACATTCACTAAAGCAACCAAAGTGACATTCGGAAAATGGTGTCCTTTAGCTAACATTTGTGTGCCAATTAAAATCTGGCTTTTACCTTGCTGAATATCCTCTAAATAACCTTCAAGCTTGCCTTTTCGTGCTGTGCTATCACGATCGATACGTGCAATATTATATTGAGGAAAACGTGCTTTTAGGGTTTCCTCCAGTTGTTCTGTACCTAAACCCGTTGTGACTAAATGTGTTGAACCACAATGGCCACATTGCATCGGCACTGTTTTTTGTGCACCACAATGATGGCAGCGTAAAACGCGCTGATGTTGGTGATAAGTATAAGGTTTTTCGCAATGATGACATTCATCAATCCAGCCACATTCATGACATAACAACACGGGCGCAAATCCACGTCGATTAAGGAACAACAACACTTGGTTGCCTTTTTCTAAGTGTTCTTGCATACGTTGCAATAGCGGTTCGGATAAGCCGTTTTGAATTCGTTGATGTTTTAAATCAATCACAAACTGGCGAAGTGCGGTCGCATTTCCAGCCCTTTTTGATAGCACCAAATGATGATATTTACTATTTTGTACGTTATTCACACTTTCCAAACTTGGGGTCGCAGAACCTAACAAAATAGGAATATTGAGTTTTTGCGCTAACACAATGCCTAAATCTCTCGCATGATAACGCCAACCATCTTGCTGTTTAAACGAGCCGTCATGTTCCTCATCTAAAATGATTAAGCCGAGATCTGAAAACTGGGTGAAGAGCGCCGATCTCGTACCAATCACGATCGCACTCTGTCCTGTTTTTGCTCGCTCCCAAACATTTAAGCGCTGTGTATCATTCAAGTTGGAATGCAATACATCAATTTCTACATTAAAGCGAGCTTGGAACCGTCTCACGGTCTGAGGGGTAAGTCCAATTTCAGGAACAAGCACTAAAACCTGTTTGCCTTTCTTTAAAACTTCTTCAATGTATTGCAGGTAAATTTCAGTTTTACCTGAACCGGTCACGCCCTCTAACAACCACACATTAAAGCCTTCTTGGAAAAGTAACTGGCTAAATGCAAGGGCTTGTTGCTTGTTTAAGGTCAATCGATTATCAAGATTAACTAAAGGATTATCCCCTAAAGCCTGCTGCCAACTTTTTTGTTCTGTAGGCACAATAATCTCTTCCACATAATCTTTGCCTTTAAGGGATGACCAAATTGCGGAACTAATTTCATTGTTACCTTTTTCTAGATCTTGCGTGAGCAACAAATTTAAGGCTTCAATTTGTTTTTTAGCGCGTTTTAATTCACCCGATTCTAATGCTTGTTTTCCAAGGTCCGTAATACGCCAAAAAGTGCGGTCATTTTTTACCGCACTTTCTCCATTACGAAGTTTGACTGGCAAGGCTTGAAACAACACATCACCTAATGCTGCACGATAATAATTAGCCGACCAAGCTAACCAATCCCAAGTTGTGGAATTAAAAAGTGATTCAGCATCAAGCACATCAATAATCGGTTTTAACTTTTCTTTTGCTACATCCGAAGAAGCGGGCAAATCTACCACGATCCCGACTCGTTTTTGCGAACCAAAAGGCACCAACACGCGTCCACCTACGACTGGCATCAAGTCGGGCGAATAGAGATAATCAAAAAATCGGGGAAGCGGTACGGCTAATGCAACTCGGACAATATTCATAACAAAAAACAATTAAAAATTTTCGCTATTATACGGGAATTAGGTGGAAAAATCCCACAACCTTGCCTTTTAGTGTATAATCGCCGCCAATTTTAATTAAGCGAATAAAAACCATGACAGAAGAGCAAAAAACCTTTGCTGATCAAAAACGTAAAACCGTTGAAACGGCTGAATTTACAGAAGATGGTCGTTATAAACGTAAAGTTCGTAGCTTTGTGTTGCGGACGGGTCGCTTAAGTGATTTTCAAAAAAACATGATGAACGATCACTGGGCTGATCTTGGATTAGATTATCAAAACACCCCTTTTGATTTTGCCGCGATTTATGGCAATACAAACCCCGTTATATTAGAAATTGGCTTCGGTATGGGGAAATCTTTAGTGGATATGGCGAAAGCGAATCCTGATAAAAATTATCTCGGTATTGAAGTACACACACCTGGTGTAGGTGCTTGTATTGCTTATGCAGTAGAAAAAGGCGTGAAAAACCTTCGCGTGATTTGCCATGATGCCACTGAAATTTTACGTGATTGTGTGAAAGATGGCGAATTGGGCGGTTTACAACTTTTCTTCCCTGACCCTTGGCATAAAGCAAAACATCATAAACGCCGTATTGTTCAACCGCACTTTGTAGAGCAAGTCGTCCAAAAATTACAACGAAATGGCTTTATTCATATGGCAACGGACTGGGAGAACTATGCAGAACAAATGCTTGAAGTGCTTTCAGCCAATGAAAATTTAGTCAATACTGCCGAACAAGATTATATTCCACGTCCTGATTTCCGCCCTCTCACAAAATTTGAGGCACGCGGTCATCGTTTAGGTCACGGTGTGTGGGATTTATACTTTAAGAAAAAATAATCATCGAGATGATGACTATACCCATTACCTTAACATAGGAGAACATTGAAATGACAACTCGTAATCAACGTCAACGTAAAAAACTTCACTTAGCTGAATTCCAAGAATTAGGCTTTTTAGTGAATTGGCAATTTGCTGAAGGAACCAGCATCGAAACTATCGATGAAACCGTTGATCGTTTTATTGCTGAAGTGATTCAACCAAACGGCTTAGCTTATGAAGGTAGCGGCTATTTACATTGGGAAGGCTTAGTTTGCTTAGAGAAAATCGGCAAATGTGATGAAAGCCATCGCCAATTAGTACAAAAATGGTTAGAAGAGAATAAATTGCAACAAATCGAAATCAGCGAATTATTCGATATTTGGTGGGATTACCCAACAAAAAACGCGTAATATTTTTAAGCACACTTCAGGGCGGATCATTCGCCCTATTTAATAATCATTTTCACTTATTTTTTAACAATTTATTTACATTAATAACATATTTTAAAAATATCCTTGATCTAACTCAATAAAAGTGTATATTTTTTGAAAATTACTCCTTTTAGGTAGTTACTATCTTGTCATTAGAACTGGATAATGCTCCCCTTGAAAATACCGAACTTTAAAGAAAAATATGGCGATTGAAAATCCTTCTCGCAGACAATTATTACGTGGGCAATTTTTACAATCGTTACATTCTGAAAACGCTAAAATTCAAGGTATAAATGCTATCCGTCCACCTTGGTCGGTAAACGAAACAGACTTTACAGATAAATGTACTCGATGCGGTGATTGCATACTGGTATGTGAAACCCAAATTATCGTAAAAGGTGATGGTGGTTTTCCTGAAATACAATTTGACAAAGGCGAATGCACTTTCTGCCAAAAATGTGTTTTAGTCTGCGAACAACCGATTTTTCGTTCATTAGAAGAAGAGCCTTGGGCACATAAAGTTGAGATTACAACGCAGTGCCTCACAGAAAATCGAGTGGAATGTCGAAGTTGCCAAGATAGCTGTCCGATGAATGCCATCCGTTTTCGATTACAGCTTGGTGGTGTGGCAAAACCCATTTTAGATTTAGAAAGTTGTAATGGTTGTGGTGCTTGTTTAAGCGTTTGCCCAACAAAAGCAATAAAAATTTTTAATATTGAAACAAATATCGATGAGTCAATTTAGCGAAAATGAGAACTGGTATGTATGCAGCATTGTTGTGCAAGCCAGACCAGAAAAACTTAACCAAGTCAAAGAAGCCATTTTAGCGATTCCAACTGCTGAAATTCATGGCGAAAAATCTGATGAAGGCAAATTGGTGGTCACCCTTGAAAGTAACCGTCAATTAGCATTAGCGGATCTTATGGATGAAATTAAAGATATCCCAGGAGTGATTGTCGTTTCTTTAATTTCTAATTACTTAGATGAAAAATAAATAATTTAGGTATACATGCCATTTTGTATATTCTAAAAAATTCAACAACGAGTGGGGAAAACTATGGAACTTAATCGTAGAGATTTTATGAAAGCCAATGCTGCGCTTGCAGCAGCAGCGGCTGCCGGTATGACCATCCCTGTTAAACAGGTTGATGCGGCAGAAGATATGGGCATCAAATGGGATAAAGCGCCATGTCGTTTCTGTGGTACAGGATGTAGCGTATTGGTAGGAACCAAAGATGGTCGAGTTGTTGCGACTCAAGGTGACCCAGATGCAGAGGTAAACCGTGGTTTAAACTGTATCAAAGGTTACTTCCTTTCTAAAATCATGTATGGTGCAGACCGTGTAAAAACGCCATTATTACGTATGAAAGATGGTAAATTCCATAAAGAAGGTGACTTTACACCAGTTTCTTGGGATCAAGCTTTCACTATCATGGCGGAAAAAATCAAAGACATCTTGAAGAAAAAAGAACCGAATTCAGTTGGTATGTTCTCTTCAGGTCAAACAACCATCTACGAAGGTTACGCAAAAGTAAAACTTTGGAAAGCTGGTCTTCGTTCAAATACTATCGATCCTAATGCTCGTCACTGTATGGCGTCTGCAGCGGTTGCGTTTATGCGTACATTCGGTATGGATGAACCAATGGGTTGCTATAACGATATCGAGAAAACCGATGCATTTGTGCTTTGGGGTTCAAACATGGCGGAAATGCACCCAATTTTATGGTCTCGTATTTCTGACCGTCGTCTTTCTTCTGATAACGTGAAAGTTGTAGTTATGTCAACATTCGAACACCGTTCGTTTGAATTAGCTGATGTGCCTATCGTATTTAATCCACATGCAGACCTTGCAATCCTTAACTACATTGCAAACTACATTATCCAAAACGATAAAGTAAACTGGGACTTCGTTAATAAACATACTAAATTCAAACGTGGTGAAACTGATATCGGTTATGGTCTACGTCCAGAACACCCGCTTGAAGTTGCAGCGAAAAACCGTAAAACTGCAGGTAAAATGTATGACTCTGACTTCGAAGAATTCAAGAAAATCGTTGCACCTTATACATTAGACGAAGCACACCGTATTTCTGGTGTACCAAAAGATCAGCTTGAAACCCTCGCGAAAATGTACGCGGATCCAGAACAGAACTTAGTTTCTTACTGGACAATGGGCTTTAACCAACACACTCGTGGTGTATGGGTTAACCACATGATCTATAACGTACACTTATTAACCGGTAAAATTTCTAAACCAGGTTGTGGTCCGTTCTCATTAACTGGTCAACCTTCAGCTTGTGGTACAGCGCGTGAAGTGGGTACTTTCGTTCACCGTTTACCAGCGGACATGGTAGTAACCAATCCTAAACACGTTGAAATCGCTGAGAAAAAATGGAAATTACCAAAAGGTACCATTCCAACTGTACCTGGATACCCAGCTGTACAACAAAGCCGTGCATTAAAAGATGGTAAATTAAACTTCTTATGGCAACTTTGTACCAACAACATGCAAGGCGGTCCAAACATTAATGAAGAAATTTTCCCAGGCTGGCGTAACCCTGAAAACTTCATCGTTGTTTCAGACCCTTACCCATCCGTTTCTGCAGTTGCAGCAGACCTAATTCTCCCTACTTGTATGTGGGTAGAAAAAGAAGGGGGCTATGGTAACGCAGAACGTCGTACCCAATTATGGCGTCAACAAGTGAAAGGTCCTGGTGAGTCTCGTTCTGACTTATGGCAAATTGTGGAATTCTCTAAATACTTCAAAACAGATGAAGTATGGGGCGAAGAATTATTAGCTCAAATGCCAGAATATCGTGGTAAGACTTTATATGAAGTACTTTACGAGAATGGTGAAGTAAACAAATATAAAGTACCAACGGATGTTCCAGGATACATCAATGATGAAGCAGATCACTTTGGTTACTACCTACAAAAAGGCTTATTCGAAGAATACGCAAGCTTTGGTCGTGGTCATGGCCATGACTTAGCACCATTTGATACTTACCACCAAGTACGTGGTTTACGTTGGCCGGTTGTTGACGGTAAAGAAACCTTATGGCGTTACCGTGAAGGCTTTGACCCGTATGTTAAAGCAGGCGAAGATGTTGCGTTCTACGGTTATCCGGATAAAAAAGCAATTATCTTAGGTGTGCCTTATGAAGACCCTGCAGAATCACCAGATGAAGAATATCCATTATGGTTATGTACTGGTCGTGTACTTGAACACTGGCATACCGGTACCATGACTCGTCGTGTACCTGAATTACACCGTGCGTTCCCGAACAACTTAGTTTGGATGCACCCAGCGGATGCGAAAAAATATGGCTTACGTCATGGGGATAAAGTGAAATTAATTACACGACGTGGTGAAATGGTTTCTTACTTAGATACCCGTGGTCGTAACAAATGTCCTCAGGGCTTAATTTACACAACCTTCTTTGATGCCGGCCAACTTGCGAACAAATTAACATTGGACGCAACCGATCCGATTTCAGGTGAAACCGACTATAAAAAATGTGCGGTTAAAGTAGAAAAAGCGTAGGATTTTCCTTTTGTTTTTAGTCACTCCTCTCTTTCAAGAGAAGGGAATTTAAAATAAGAGCGGTCAAATTTTGCAACATTTTCACAAAATCGGGCCGCTTATAAAAGGAAACGCAGATGAGACTTGATCCTAACCGTCGTCAGTTTTTAAAAAATGTGACAAGAACGGCTGCCGGAGTGTGTGGGGTTGGTATTATTCTTGGCTTACAGCAACAACAAGCTAAAGCTAAAGAAGGAATCGCCTTACGTCCACCTGGTGCTTTACCGGAAAAGGATTTCTTGGCAGCTTGTACCCGTTGCGGACAATGTGTCCAAGCGTGTCCATATGATATGTTGCATTTAGCTTCGCTAATTTCACCAATGGAAGCGGGCACACCGTATTTTATCGCTCGGGATAAACCTTGCGAAATGTGTCCGGATATTCCATGTATGAATGCTTGTCCAAGTGGTGCATTAAGTGAAGAGCTTAAAGATATCAATGATGCTAGAATGGGCTTAGCCGTCTTGCTGGATCATGAAACCTGCTTAAACTGGCAAGGTTTACGTTGTGATGTTTGTTATCGAGTTTGCCCATTAGTGGATAAAGCGATTACGCTTGAACGCATCCACAATGATCGTACGGGGATTCATGCAAAGCTTATTCCAACCGTTCACTCTGATGCTTGCACTGGATGTGGTAAATGTGAACAAGCTTGTGTGTTAGAAGAAGCGGCAATCAAAGTCTTACCGATGGATATCGCCAAAGGACTGCTCGGTCGCCACTATCGCTTAGGTTGGAAAGAAAAACAAAATGCGGGAAAATCCTTAATTGAGGAACAACATCCGGATGGCTTACGTCCAGCAATGGATGCTCGTACGCCAGAAGACTTACATGAGCCGGTTTATCAACCAATGCAGGTTCAGCCAAACCAAAAAGTGGCAACACCGAATCGTGCAACAATGGATTATGTTCCAAATCCAACCACAGTGCCGGAAGCTGGACAGTTCCCGAATTTGGATTTAAACATTAAGGGGGTTAAATAATGGCTGAAAAATATACCCCGAATAAGCCAAAAGATGCTGGCTTAGAAGCACGTCAAAAACTTGGTTGGTGGCATGCTTATCGCTTTTTAATTCTACGTCGAATTAGTCAATTAAGTATTATTTTAATGTTCTTAAGCGGCCCGATTTGGCAAGTTTGGATTCTAAAAGGCAATTACAGCTCAAGCATGCTTTTGGATACTGTGCCATTGACAGATCCATTGATTACCGCTGAAAGTTTAGTGACAGGTTACCTACCAGAAGTCACAACGATTATTGGTGCCTTGGTTATTGTCATATTCTACGCCATCATTGCGAGCAAAGCCTTTTGTAGTTGGGTTTGTCCAATGAATATTGTGACTGATGCAGCAGCTTGGTTACGCAGAAAATTAGGTATTCGACAATCATTAAAAATTTCACGTCAACTTCGCTATGTGATTTTAGCCGTGATATTAGTTGGTAGTGCAATAACGGGTACACTCTTATGGGAATGGATAAACCCTGTTGCAGCACTTGGACGCATATTCGTCTTTGGAACAGGTGCAACGCTTTGGTTGGTAGCAGTTATCTTCCTATTTGACTTACTTGTTGCTGAACATGGTTGGTGTGGTCACCTTTGCCCAATTGGCGCGATGTATGGTGTGATTGGTGCTAAAAGCCTAATTAAAATTAATGTAGTCGATCGCGATCGCTGTGACCGTTGTATGGACTGTTATAATGTTTGCCCAGAACCGCAAGTATTAAGACTTCCTTTGCACGGTGGATCAGAAGACAGTCAAATCATATTGGCAAAAGATTGTATTACTTGTGGACGTTGCATTGACGTTTGTGCAGAAAATGTATTTACATTTGGTTCTCGCTTTGAGAAACAAATAAAAATTAAAAATATTTAATTATTGAATGGAGTGGATTTCATGAAAAAATCATTTATTTTCATGCTGGCTTTATGTAGTGGATTGGCATTTGCCGATGCGCCGCAAGTTGCAAACAGCATTGATAAAACAGCAGAAAGTATTGCACCAGCATTTACGAATCCTTATAAAGATGTTGGTAATATTCCTGTAACCTTCCCTCACCAACCACCACTTGTTCCACACAGCATTCGTGGTTTACAAGTGACTAAGAATGCTAACCAATGTTTAGGCTGTCACTCTCCGGATGTTGCTCCAACAACGGGTGCACCTCGCGTACCTGAAAGCCACTTTTTAACACGTGATGGACAAAAAACAGAAGGCACTTCGCCACGTCGTTATTTCTGTTTACAATGCCACGTTCAACAAACTAACGTGAACCCAATTATCCAAAATAAATTTGAAACTATTCGTCAAATGCAAGGTAAATAAGGAGCTAAACCATGATTAAATCAAGCATTCAGAAAGTTTGCCGTTGGTTACGCTCTCCGAGCAAAATGGCAATTAGTGGGGTTATTTTATTAACTATCATTGGTACTATCGTTGGAACTAACCTGTTTAATGCTGGAATGGCGACAACTAATACAGAGCAATTCTGTTCAGACTGTCATACTAATGACGTTGTACCTGAGTACCAAGCGTCAATCCACTTTAGTAACCGTTCAGGTGTGAAAGCAATTTGTTCAGACTGTCACGTTCCACATGAATTTATTCCAAAAATGGTTCGTAAAATGCAGGCATCGACTGAAGTTTATGCTCACTTTACAGGTAAAGTCGATACTAAAGAAAAATTCGAAAAACATCGTTTAGAAATGGCTGAACGCGAATGGGCGCGTATGAAAGCGAATAACTCACAAGAGTGCCGTAACTGCCATAACTTCAATGACATGGACTTTACTCAACAAAAAACTGTGGCACAACAAATGCATGCACTTGCCCAGGAACAAAACAAAACCTGTATCGATTGTCACAAAGGTATTGCACATAACCTTCCACACATGGAAAAAGTACAACAAAGCTTTATTCCAGCGGATATGTTAAAAGCAAATGAAAAACCTGCTGATAACAAAGAGGCAAAATAATCTTATAGTAAAATAATAAATCGGCACTCATTTTGAGTGCCGATTTTGTTTTTATTTTTTAAGGAAATCTTTATCAGATAATACCCTTAATGGTTGCATATCGCTATTCCCCATAATAACCAAACTCGGGTCTGAGCGTAAACAGCTACCACCATAATGCCCGCCGACAGTAAAAGTACAGACCTGAACATATTGGTCTTCCACTTTTGGTAAACACCAAAGCTGTTGATAAATACTCTCCTGCTTACCAAAACGACCATCTTTACTATCAAGCACTGATTTACGCTCACCAATCAATTTCACATTATCACCTCGACGACCGGCAATGGGTTTTTGTGCATAACCATTTTTAATCAGCTCAGGCGTCAATTCAAATCCCGCTTCGAGTAGATAACGATGATTTGGGAATAATGACCACAACACTGGTAAAATCGCTTTATTACTTGGAATCGCTGTCCAAAGTGGTTCATAAACTAGAACTTCTGGACGAAGTAACACATCGATCAACCGCACTTTATCTTCCGGATAGCCTGTACGAATTGGTGGTGCCACTTCCATGCCTGTTGCATCTTCACGAAGTTGCTCTAACATAGTTTCCCAGGCCCACGTTTTCCATACTGTTTTTACCTGGTTATCTTCATCATCAATCAAACGACCACGATTATCCCAATGTAATCCCTCGGTCCCATGAATAATTTTGGCTTGAAATCCTGCTTGAACCAGTGCATTGCGCATAAATAATGCGTGATAATCTTCCTCATCATCGTGATCTTGCATAATATGAACAAGTGGCGTGGCTTCACTATGTTTCCAACAATCCGCTAATGCATTACGTAAGCCATCGGCAGGATTATCGCCTATATTCAATCCACCCTGAATTGCCCATCGATTCATAAATTCACCCGCTTCAGCGTGACAAGAAGCTGAATCTGCATTGTATTCATACACTTTCAATCCACGACTATCCATGCAGAAATCTAAACGCCCCGTAATGGTTTGATAACGGCGATTTTGCCAAGATAACCGTAAGCGAGGCCAAAGCAATTTAGGAATATTAAAATATTGTAATAACTTATCGTCTTTTAAGACTTTATCTGTGGCATGCAAATACATTAAATGCAATTCATTGGTTGCACGAATCAACTCATGCTGCGCTGTTTCAGATATCGTAAAATAGCGATATTGATCCGAATGGCTGACTTTATGCCCGCCCATTGCTTTCACATATGCCGCTTCAAATTCATTTTGCTCATTCAGCCATTTATGCTCAAACTGACCATTGTTTTCTATATGTTCAGCATGAATCTCAAGTTTCTCTTTTTCTGGTGTTGGCCGCGGCAGACTGTATTCGGTATCTTCTGTTTGGATCATCCAACCTAAAATTTCTGTATCATCAAAGGTATCATGCAGAAAATAACCACTTTCGGAAACCGTCATCGGTAATTCACGAGTCCATTGCTGCCCACTTGGTAAGCGAGAGTGAATCACGTTTTGCTCGGCAATGCGAATTTTATCTTCTAATACCTCGGTAATGATCGCCACATGCCCCGTATGTTGAAATTCACCGCCCTCCTGCCAAATTAACAATGCACCTGCTTCAGGCTTACGTTTACAACCATTTGCAAAGGCTTGTAAAGGTAATAAGGCATCATTCACCACTTGACGTAAAAATCGTAAAGAAAAGATCTCGTAAGCCATTCCTACATCTGTAAACACCATGCCATGATTGAGATATAAATAACGACGCGCAAATTCCACGCACTGCCATTTGTAGCCCATGTACTCTCTTCCCAAATAACTGCGAAAGGCGGCATCATCGGGATACTCTTTCTCATCTGCTGTATGATAATCGGATGAATAAATCGCAATGCCACCCGGCGCGTAGCCTAATAAGCTCCCGAAAGGATCGTGTGTACTGATGTTTGCTGAACGTTCAGGCATAAAAACTCCCTGTTAAATAACAAATGGAAGTAGTATAGATCTTTTTTCTGATTCCCCCCAAAGGCTTTTAAAAGAAATATCAAAATTTGAATCCCATACAATTTTGAAAAAGAAAAAGGGCTGACAGATGTCAGCCCCCAAAACAAACCTAAAAATAACCGCACTTAAGGTTATTTCACATACCAATGTGCTAATAAAATCCCTGTATTTACTGCAATATTTAATCCGGTTTTTAATGGATTACTTAAAGAAAGGCGCACATTTACATCTTGTTTATCACAAATATCATCCGTACTACCTTCACTCAATACCAACGCGACTTTCTCTGCAAATTTGAGGTGTTCCAACGCAACGCCTTGCTTATTGGTTGATACATGAATAATCTGATAACCAGCTTTACGTAAAGCCGCTAACGCGATTTCAGTACTTTCTGTTTCTAAAATACGAATATGCTCCATCCCGCCTTCAGCTACACGCATCGCAGCGGGCGCATAAAGCTGTTCAACTTGATTTGTTACCACATTTTTAATGCCATAGAAGGCACAAGTACGCACAACGCCACCTAGGTTTTGCGCATTATTGACTTGATCAAGCACGACTAAACAGTCTTCTTGACGCGGTACATCTAAATAACCTTGTAAAGAAAAAGTACGTTGTTTTTTTACTAACATACAAATGCCGCCGTGATGCTCCGTGCCGCTTACTAAGCTTAGCTCATCACTATCCACCACGTGATACACTTTTTTATTTGCGGCTAAATAACTGAAAATCTCGCCAATTCGATGCGCCATTTGCACCGTTGCCCATACGCGAACGATGCTCTCCGGACGTTCTGCAAACAATTCCAAGCACGCATTTTCACCATACACTTTCATTTCTTCAGAGCGGTTCTTTTTAATTTTCTCCGGTGCGCGTGGTGATAATGCGCCTGTTTTCTTTTCTTTCGGTTTATAACTCACGCCAGTGCTTTTTACTGTTACTTTTACCGAGCCACTTTCACCATTGGCTTTATTTAATGAAAGTTCCGCAATTTTCGGCTCTCTGACTTCTTGCTGTTGGAAACCTCGAGAAGGTTTACGATCATCCCGTTTTTTATCAAAGTGCGGTCGATTTCCCTCATGTTTTTCATTATTACGACGATCATCAAAGCGACGTTCTTTATCATTAAATGTGCGTTTTGGGCTACGCTCTTGAAAAGATTTGCTGGAATTGGTTTGGAATGATGGTTTACGTGAATTGCTCATAATTTGCTTCTCGAAGGAAAAATTGGATAATAATTCGCCAAAAAATGCGAAAATTTGTGAGCATTATAACGAAAAAAAACCTTTTTTCTATCAATCTATAAAGGAAATATTGTAAACTAGAAGACTAATTTTTAGTGTAGAGATAGATTATGTTAATCAACAAAGCTAAACGAGCAGAACAAAATTTAAAAAATTTGCCTTTTCTTCCTTTACAGGCAGATCAGGTTGAGTTTCTGTTTAGTCCGCTTGAATTCAAAGCACAAATTATAGAATTAATTCGCCAAGCTAAAAAACGCATTTACGTGACCGCACTTTATTGGCAAAAAGATGAAGCGGGACAAGAAATTCTCAATGAAATTTATCGCGTAAAACAAGATCATCCAGAATTGGATGTGAAAATTTTAGTGGATTGGCATCGCGGACAACGCAATTTACTCGGTGCAGAAAAATCTGCCACTAACGCTGATTGGTATTGTGAACAACGCCAAACCTATCAACTTCCCGATGAACCGAATATGTTCTTTGGTGTGCCTATTAATACCCGCGAAGTCTTCGGCGTATTACATGTTAAAGGATTTGTCTTTGATGATACCGTCCTTTATAGCGGTGCAAGTATCAATAATGTGTATTTACAACAACAAGATAAATACCGCTACGACCGCTATCAAAAAATTCACAATGCTGCACTTGCGGATTCTATGGTGAATTTCATCAATGATTATTTATTGGATTTCAGTGCGGTACACCCATTAGATGTGGCTAATCGCCCTCGCACCAAAGAAATTCGTAGTGCAATAAAAGCTTATCGCAAAAACCTATCAATCCATGCTGAATATCAGTTGGAAAGTGCGGTTGGTTTTTCCGATGTTTTAACCATTTCACCACTTTTTGGTTTAGGTGCATCAGGCAATGAATTAAACCAAGTTATCGAAGATTTATTCTTACAAGTGCAGGAAAAATTGGTAATTTGCACCCCTTATTTCAACTTTCCTCGCACGCTAAGAAGTAAACTTGCCCGCTTATTAGAGCAAGGAAAACGTGTCGAAATTATCGTGGGTGATAAAGTCGCGAACGATTTCTATATTCCACCAGAGCAACCATTTAAAATGGCAGGTGCATTACCCTATTTATATGAAAGCAATCTTCGTCGTTTCTGCGAGAAATTTGATGCTTACATTAAAAATGGCCACTTAACGGTACGTTTATGGAAAGACGGCGATAACACTTATCACCTCAAAGGTGTTTGGGTGGACAATCAGTATATTCTTTTAACAGGGAACAACCTGAACCCTCGTGCATGGCGTTTAGATGCGGAAAATGGATTATTAATCCACGATCCAAAACAAGAACTTCAGTCACAAGCGGAAAAAGAATTATCGCACATCCGCCAACATACCAAAGTATTGCAAGATTATTCTGAATTAGAAGAATTGACGCAATATCCTGAACCAGTGCAAAAACTATTGAAGAAGTTTGCTCGGATTCAGGCAGACAAATTGGTCAAAATGATTTTATAAATACAAAAAGAAGCCGACAAATGTTGGCTTCTTGCTTGTATCTTGCGCAAAAATATCAACTAACATTGCACAAGTGAAATAAGTTGTTATAATCGCCCAACTTTTTAATCTTATCGGAGAAATCAATGAACCCAATTTCTTATTGGCAACGCCTAAAAGTTGCATTTCAATATGTGATGCCACAAATCTATATGACACAAGCAGCAGGTTGGTTAGCTAAACAAAAATGGGGCGCAGTGACACATTTTGTGATTAAAGCGTTTGCAAAAAAATACAACATTGATATGAGCATTTCTGAAAAAGAAAAATTCAGTGATTACGCCAGTTTTAATGAATTCTTTATCCGTCCATTAAAAGAAAATGCACGACCAATTAACCAAAATCCAGCCGCACTTTGTTGCCCTGCGGATGGCCGTGTAAGTGAATGTGGACATATTGAAGATGACCGCCTATTACAAGCGAAAGGTCACTTTTTCAGCTTAAATGATTTATTAGCGGAAGATCAAGATTTAACCGAGACCTTTAAAAATGGGGAATTCATCACCACTTATTTATCACCACGTGATTATCACCGTGTGCATATGCCATGTGATGGTACGCTTCGCAAAATGATTTACGTGCCGGGTGATTTATTCTCCGTCAATCCATTTTTAGCGAAACATGTGCCGAACCTCTTTGCTCGTAATGAGCGTGTAATTTGTGTCTTTGATACTGAATTCGGCACCATGGTACAAATCTTAGTGGGAGCAACAATCACTGCGAGTATCGGCACGGTTTGGGCTGGCGTTATTAATCCGCCACGTCATAACGAAGTGAAAGTATGGACTTATGAAGGTGAAAGTGCGGTTAAATTAAGCAAGGGTCAAGAAATGGGTTGGTTCCAACTTGGTTCTACCGTAATTAATTTATTCCAAGCCAGCCAAGTGAAAATTGCCGATCATTTAAGTGTTGATGAACCTGTGCGCATGGGTGAAATCTTGGCATTGAAAAAATAGTTTTATAACAAAGGGAAAAACAATGACAGCTCAAATTTTTGAACAAGTAAAATTAGAAAGTATTTCTGAAAAAGGCAGCTACGGTATCGGTTTACAAATCGGTCAGCAATTAGCTGATAGCCAAATGGATATTTCTGTTGAAGCGGTAGCAAAAGGCATTTTCGATGCGTTGAACCGTAATCAACCTGCATTAGAAATTAATGATTTAATGCATTCTGTTCAAGCACTTCAACAACAAGCTGCTGAAGCACAACAAGCGCAATTTAAAGCGATTGAAGAAGAAGGTAAAAAATTCTTAGAAGAAAACGCGAAAAAAGCAGGCGTAAACGTCACTGACAGCGGTTTACAATACGAAATTTTAACCGAAGGTAACGGTAACAAACCATCTGCAACTGATAAAGTACGTGTTCACTACACAGGTACATTACCAGATGGTACCGTATTCGACAGTTCGGTTGCTCGTGGAACACCGGCTGAATTCCCAGTAAATGGCGTAATTCGTGGTTGGGTTGAAGCATTACAAATGATGCCTGTTGGTTCTAAATGGAAACTCACTATTCCACACGAACTGGCTTACGGTGAACGTGGTGCGGGCGCATCTATCCCACCATTCTCAACCTTAGTGTTTGAAGTCGAATTACTCGATATCCTCTAAAAAGAAAAAGTGCGGTTGAAATGATTTAACCGCACTTTTTTTATTTTTAGCTTGCTAAAAAAGTAAAAACTCATAAAATGAACGTTCATTCATTTTTGAATGTTTGTCTTAAATGACCTTTCTCATATATAACCCTAAGAATTTTATTTTTTATTATGCGACAAGCAGAAGAATTTAAGCCAAAGATAGATGTCAGTGAGCAGATCTTTGATGCAACAGATCGTCTAATGGCAAAAGAAGGATTGCATCATCTTTCTATGCATAAGTTAGCCAAGGAGGCTGGTATTGCCGCTGGTACAATTTACCTTTATTTTAAGAGTAAAGATGAGTTATTAGCTCGATTTGCTCGTCGAGTGTTCAATAAGTTTGTAGTGGCGATTGAAGAAGGCTTTGATGAAAACCAATCTTTTTTCGAGCAATATAGAAAAATGTGGTGGAATATTTGGCATTTTCTTCAAGAAAATCCAACGATTCTGTTAAACATGAACCAATACCGATCTTTGCTGGAGTTTATTGAAACCTGCAAAGAAATGGAGTATTCGTGTTGGGATCAGTTTTGTCTCAAGGGACAAGCAGCAAATGTGTTGGCTGATTTAGATCCTCATATGTTATTTTTGTTGAGCCTTAAAACTGCAATAGTTTTAGCCTCAGATATCAAATTCCTCGGTACGGCAGTGACCGATGAGATGTTAGAATCTGTCATTGAACGCTCTTGGCGTGCAATTCAGAAGTCGTAATTTTATTGTCTTAATGGAGTTTTCCAAATGAGTGTAACTCAAACTAATAGACCAAAGCGCTCACACATTTTCTTTTTGAAATTAGCGTTAGGCGTATTTGTGTTAATTTTTGCTGCAATGATTTTTCTTAATCATATGAAAGCAAAAGGCATAGCTGATTTCTTAGCAAATAAACCTGAAACAGCTTCTCCTGTTACAGCAATGACAGTCAAGCCTTCAGAATGGACGCCGATCATTGAAACAACAGGTCTTGTTCGTCCGAATCAAGGGGCAATGTTAAGTGCACAAAGCGCTGGAACCGTCTCTAAAGTACTCGTACAAAATGGCCAAAGTGTGAAAAAAGGTGATTTGTTAGTTGAGTTAGATAGCTCAGTTGAGCGTGCCAGTTTGCAAGCTGCGCAAGCTCAGGTGGTGTCATTACGTCAAACTTATCAACGTTATGCAAACCTTGCGGGCAGCGGAGCTGTTTCTCGTCAAGAATTAGATAATGCAAAAGCAGCTTATGAAGCACAAGCGGCAAATATTGAGTCATTAAAAGCGGCGATTGAACGTCGCCAAATCGTGGCACCATTTGATGGTAAAGCCGGTATCGTGAAAGTGAATGTTGGTCAGTACGTTTCAAACGGTACTGAAATTGTGCGTGTGGAAGATCGTTCTTCTATGAAAGTGGATTTTGCGATTGCTCAAAACCAATTAGATAAATTGCATATTGGTCAAAAAGTAACGGCTACGGTAGATGCGCGTAAAGGTGAAACTTTTGCCGCGAAGGTTACTGCAATTGAGCCTGCAATTAATTCTTCAACAGGTTTAGTCGATGTTCAAGCAACGTTTGAACCAGAAGATGGTGCAAAATTATTATCCGGTATGTTTACTCGCTTAAATGTCGCTTTACCAACTGAGCATAATCAAATCGTTGTACCACAAGTGGCAGTGAGCTACAACATGTATGGCGAATCGCTTTATATTTTGACCGCACTTTCCGATGAAGATATTGAGAAATTAGGCGGCGCAGAAAAAGCAGCAAATATGTACCGTGCAAAATCAATCACTGTATTTACGAAAGATCGTCAAGGCATTTATGCACAATTAAAAGGTGATGAAGTCAAAGTTGGCGATAAAATTGTGACAGGTGGTCAGCAAAACTTAAGTAACGGGGCATTAGTGTCTGTTGCAGATAAAGCGGGCGTAGGTACTGAACAACCTGCGAATAAAACGAATCTTTAATTAGGAAAAGCGAATGAAATTTACCGATATATTTATTCGTCGTCCTGTTTTGGCGGTTTCGATTAGCTTGTTAATCATTATTTTAGGTTTACAAGCAATTTCGAAATTGTCTGTGCGCGAATATCCGAAAATGACCACAACGGTAATTACGGTGACCACAGTATATCCAGGGGCGGATGCGAACTTAATTCAAGCGTTTGTTACTTCCAAAATTGAAGAGGCGGTAGCGCAAGCGGATAATGTGGACTATATGTCTTCAAGCTCTAGCCCAAGTACGTCAACAGTCACCGTAAAAATGAAATTAAATACGGATCCGAATGCAGCCTTGGCAGATGTTTTAGCTAAAGTTAACTCAGTTCGTTCTGAATTGCCAAGTGGTATTGAAGATCCAACGGTTTCTTCATCAACCGGTGGTTCGGGGATTATGTATATTAGTTTCCGTTCTAACAAACTTGATGCAAGCCAAGTGACTGACTATATTCAACGCATAGTCAAACCGCAGTTCTTTACCGTAGAAGGGGTGGCGAGTGTGCAGATCTTTGGTGCATCTGAGTACGCACTTCGTGTTTGGTTAGATCCAGAAAAAATGGCGGCTCAAAACCTTTCAGCCACACAAGTGATGTCCGCATTATCCGCGAATAACGTTCAAACAGCGGCGGGTAATGATAATGGCTATTTTGTCACCTATAAAAACAAAGTAGAAACCACGACAAAATCGGTTGAAGAATTAGGTAATTTAATTGTTGAGTCTAGCGGTGATAAGTTAGTACGTTTACGTGATATCGCCGATGTTGAATTAAATAAATCAAGCGATAGCTCACGTGCAGTAGCGAATGGCGCGGATTCTGTTGTGTTAGCGATTAACCCAACCTCGTCAGCAAACCCATTAACTGTAGCTGCGAAAGTACGCCCACTGTATGACAGTATTAAAAATAATCTGCCGGATGCTATTGAATCTGACATCTTATATGACCGTACAATTGCGATTAATAACTCAATTAATGAAGTAATCAAAACGATTGTTGAGGCAACGCTGATCGTATTGGTGGTGATTACCATGTTTATTGGTTCATTCCGTGCGATTTTAATCCCGGTTATCACCATTCCGATTTCATTAATCGGGGTAATTATGTTGCTTCAAACCTTGGATTTCTCCATTAACTTGATGACGTTGCTAGCATTGATTCTGGCTATCGGTTTAGTGGTAGATGATGCGATTGTTGTTTTGGAAAACGTGGATCGTCACATTAAGTTAGGGGAAACGCCATTCCGTGCGGCGATTATCGGTACGCGTGAAATTGCTGTCCCAGTTATTTCCATGACTATTGCCTTGATTGCGGTATATTCTCCAATGGCGTTAATGGGCGGTATTACGGGTTCTTTGTTTAAAGAGTTCGCCTTAACCCTTGCAGGAGCAGTATTTATTTCGGGTATCGTAGCATTAACGCTTTCACCAATGATGACCAGTAAATTGCTGAAATCCAACGAGGCTCCAAATAAATTGGAACAAAGAGTAGAGCATACCCTTAGTAAAGTAAATGCAGCTTATGCGTATGTACTTGATTTGGTGATGGTAAACCGTAAATGTATGTTGATGTTTGCGGCAATTATCTTTGCAACCTTGCCAGTATTGTTTAAATCACTTTCAAGTGAATTAACACCAACGGAAGACAAGGGGGCATTTTTGGCAATCGGTTCTGCACCTTCGAACGTGAACGTGGATTATGTGCAAAATGCGATGGCACCTTATCAAGAGATTTTAACCAATACGCCAGAAGTGCAGTTTGCAATGACGATAGCAGGGGCACCAAGCTCTAACCAATCTTTAAACGTTGTGACTTTAAAAGATTGGAAAGAACGCTCTAAAAGCCAAACAGCAATCATGAAAGAGTTGAATGAAAAAGCGAAATCCATTCCTGAAGTATCTGTACAAGGCTTTGCGTTCCCTGAAATTGATACAGGAGAGATGGGACCGCCAATTGGCTTCGTAATTAGCACATCTCAAGACTATGGCGATTTAGCGAATGTGGCAGGTAAATTCTTAGAGGATATGCAGAAATCCAGTAAGTTCGTTTATACCGATCTTGATCTTAAATTTGATACCGCTCAAATGCGTATTAAGATTGATCGTGAAAAAGCGGGGACTTACGGTATTACAATGCAACAAATCAGCCGTACGTTAGGGAGCTTCTTATCTGCCGCAACCATTGAGCGTGTAGATATTGATGGCCGTGCTTATAAAATTATTTCCCAAGTAAAACGTGACAATCGTTTATCACCGGAAAGTTTTAATAAGTATTACGTCACTGCGGCAAATGGTACCTCTGTTCCATTAAGCAGCTTGGTGACAGCAACACTAGAACCACAACCAAGTTCATTACCACGTTTCAGCCAATTAAACTCAGCGGTAATTAGTGCAGTACCAATGCCGGGTACTTCAATTGGTGATGCGATCCAATGGTTACAGGACAATGCGAAAAATACGTTACCACAGGGTTATAACTATGACTTTAAAAGTGAAGCGCGTCAGTTAGTACAAGAAGGTAATGCACTTGCCGTGACTTTCTTACTCGCGGTGGTAATTATTTTCTTAGTCTTGGCGATTCAATTTGAATCAATTCGCGATCCAATCGTGATTATGATTTCTGTTCCTTTAGCCGTGAGTGGTGCATTGTTAGCCTTAAATGCCTTCGGATTTTTGGGTATTGCAGGCTCAACGCTAAATATCTACTCACAGGTTGGTTTGATTACCTTAGTCGGACTTATCACAAAACACGGTATTTTGATGTGTGAAGTAGCGAAAGAAGAGCAGTTAAACCATGGTAAAACCCGTATTGAAGCGATCACCGAAGCGGCTAAAGTACGTTTACGTCCAATTCTGATGACAACCGCTGCGATGATTGCAGGTCTTGTACCGTTGCTTTATGCAACAGGTGCGGGGGCGGTATCTCGTTTCAGTATTGGTATTGTTATCGTGGCGGGTTTGGCAATCGGTACATTGTTTACCTTGTTCGTGTTGCCAGTGATTTATTCTTACATTGCAAGCGAACACAAACCATTACCAGTGTTTGATGAAAATGTAAAACCAATCGAAGGTCACATTAACGAACAACATTAATTGAAAATATGATAAAAACAAACCGCACTTTGATTTTTCAAGTGCGGTTTTCTTTTAGAGATTAAAAAAGCGAACATGATGTTCGCTTTTTATTTATGAAAGTGCGGTCAATTTTTTAACCATTTTTATTTTTAGCGGCTTTGTAAAGCTCCATCGCTTCTGGTAATAAGCGTTGTAAGTTTTCTTGACGGGATTCATCACTCGGGTGAGTGGAGGCTAATACATCAAGCGCACCTCTTGACCCTCCCGACATTTTTGCCATTTTTTGCCACAAACCAGGTGCCACCTGCGGATTATAGCCTGCACGCGACATAAGCATTAAGCCTTCTTCATCAGCTTCTGTTTCAGCACTACGAGAATAAGGTTTATCTAAGGCAAAATCTTTGGTTAAAGAAACGAGCTCTGTCATATCTGCTCCCATAAAAACGGATAATGCAGTTCCACCAATGGCTCCAGCAATAGAACTCATCGTACCAAAGTTGGCTTTCGCTTTACCGTGTTCTTTTAAGGCGTGAGCCATTTCATGTCCCATGACGACAGCGATTTCATTATCGTTTAGTTGTAACGTATCCACTAAACCTGTATAGAAAGCCATTTTTCCACCAGGCATAGCCCAAGCATTGAGTTCTTTAGATTTAATGACATTAATTTGCCAGTTAAATTGTTGTCCTGTTTCATTCGCTTGGTCTGCATAAGGGACCATTTGATTAAAGACATGATGAATACGTTTTGCCGTATTTGATGTCGTATCAATTGCCCCTTGTGCACGAATTTTTCCCATTTCTTGTGTATAACTACTTGCAGCTTCTTGATTGATTGAGGCAGAATCCGCACAAGATGTGATAACCGCACTTGCTAATACAGCAAACACAAAACTTTTGAGTTGTTTTTTCATAAATTATCCTTTTTGTTGAGATGACTGATTATATGAATTTATTGCGTTTTGTCGATACAAAAAGATTGCCTTTTACTTATGTACTATTATAATAGTGCGAGATATATATTTTTTAGGCGGGAGCATGACAACAAAAAAATTACCATCTTTATTTGGTGGAGCCATGATTATTACAGGTACAGCAATTGGTGCGGGAATGTTGGCTAACCCCACTTCTACAGCTGGAGTATGGTTTATTGGATCGCTTCTCACCTTAATTTACACGTGGTTTTGTATGACTACGTCTGGTTTGATGATTTTAGAAGCCAACTTACATTATCCTACTGGCTCAAGCTTTGACACCATTGTGAAAGATTTGTTAGGTAAAGGTTGGAATATTATCAACGGTCTTTCTGTGGCTTTCGTCTTATATATTTTAACTTATGCTTATATCACCTCTGGCGGCGGTATTACACAAAACTTGCTTAATCAAGCGCTTGGTTCTGCTGAAAGTGCGGTCGATATTGGACGTACTTCTGGATCCTTAATTTTCTGTTTTATTCTTGCAGCTTTTGTATGGCTTTCTACTAAAGCTGTGGATCGTTTCACCACTATATTGATTGTTGGAATGGTAGTCGCTTTTTTCCTTTCTACCGCAGGTTTATTGAGTTCGGTGAAAACAGAGGTGTTATTCAATAGTATTGCAGAAGGTGAGCAAACCTATTTACCTTATTTATTGACCGCACTTCCAGTTTGTTTAGTGTCCTTTGGTTTCCACGGAAATGTACCGAGCCTCGTCAAATATTACGATCGTGATGGTAGTAGAGTAATGAAATCGATCTTTATCGGTACGGGCTTAGCATTAGTGATTTACGTCTTATGGCAGCTGGCGGTGCAAGGTAATTTACCACGTACAGAATTTGCACCCGTAATTGAAAAAGGCGGCGATGTATCGGCATTATTAGAAGCATTACACAAATATATTGAGGTGGAATACATTGCGGTTGTATTGAATTTCTTTGCTTATATGGCCATTGCGACCTCATTCTTAGGGGTAACGTTAGGTTTATTTGACTATATTGCCGATTTATTTAAATTTGATGACAGCGTATTAGGTAGAACAAAAACCACATTGGTGACATTCTTACCGCCGCTATTGTTAAGTTTACAATTCCCTTATGGCTTCGTGATTGCCATTGGTTATGCTGGATTAGCTGCAACCATTTGGGCAGCAATCGTGCCAGCACTGCTTGCTAAAGCCAGTCGCCAAAAATTCCCAAATGCGACTTATAAAGTGTATGGCGGTAATTTTATGATTGGCTTTGTGATCTTATTTGGTGTGTTAAATATTGTGGCACAAGTAGGTGCAAACTTAGGATGGTTTGCCAATTTCACAGGATAAGTTTTCGCGTTAATGTTAATATTGTAGGGGCGTATCGAATACGCCCTTTTTAATTTTACATAGGAAACGAGATGTGTAACAAAACGAGCGTTTACGATAAAGAAAACTTCTTTGAGCTTTATCAAAAACTTCGATCTAACCCAATCAGTCTCAATGAAATAGTGGAAAAGCCGACTATGCTTTCCCTCTTACCTGATTTACAAGGAAAAAAATTACTCGATCTAGGTTGTGGAACGGGTGGACATTTGCAACTCTATTTAGAACGCAATGCGGAGAGCGTAGTAGGAACGGATCTTTCAGCTAAAATGCTAGAGCAAGCTGAACAAGATCTGCAAAAGTGCGGTCAATTTTCAGGATGTTTTTCGCTATATCAGTTACCGATGGAAAAATTAACGGAATTGCCAGAAAGTGATTTTGATGTCATTACCAGCTCTTTTGCTTTTCATTATGTTGAAGATTTTCCCGCTTTATTAGCTTCTATTGCCAACAAACTTAAGCCTTACGGCACACTCGTTTTTTCCCAAGAGCATCCGATTACAACTTGCCATAAAGAAGGGGAACGCTGGGAAAAAAATGAGAAAAAACAGCAAGTCGCTTATCGTTTAAACCATTACCGTGATGAAGGACTGAGAGAGCGAAATTGGTTTCAACAACCTTTCAAAACCTATCACCGCACGACAGCAACGATTATTAATGATTTAATCGCTGCGGGTTTCCAAATTGAGCAAATGGCTGAACCAATGTTAGCCGAACAGCCACAATGGCATGATGAATTTAAAGATTTGCGGCATCGTCCCCCTTTATTGTTTATTAAAGCAAGAAAAGTGATGAATTTAACAAAATAAACTGGTTTTTGACCGCACTTTATGGTATAAATCGCACCGCTGTTTTTGGGTTTCAAAAGCAGCGTTTTTAATTATTAACAACACACACATATCATTAAGGCTTAATCGGGGTGCCAAACGGTCGATTAGCTGATATGTGGAGGCTCAACCCCAACAAAAGGAAAATATTATGGCACAAGTTTCAATGCGCGACATGATCAATGCGGGCGTACACTTCGGACACCAAACTCGTTACTGGAATCCACAAATGAAACCTTTCATTTTTGGTGCTCGTAACGGTGTTCATATCATCAACTTAGAAAAAACTTTACCTTTATTCAACGAAGCTTTAGCGGAATTAACCCGTATTGCTAGCAACAACGGTAAAGTATTATTCGTTGGTACTAAACGCGCGGCTCAAGAAGCAGTACAAGCTGCAGCATTAGACTGTCAACAATATTACGTAAACCACCGTTGGTTAGGTGGTATGTTGACTAACTGGAAAACCGTTCGTCAATCAATTAAACGTTTAAAAGATTTAGAAACTCAATCTCAAGACGGTACTTTTGACAAATTAACCAAAAAAGAAGCGTTAATGCGTACCCGTGAGATGGAAAAACTTGAATTAAGCCTTGGCGGTATCAAAGATATGGGTGGCTTACCAGATGCGTTATTCGTTATCGGTGCAGACCACGAACATATCGCGGTTAAAGAAGCAAACAACCTAGGTATTCCTGTATTTGCTATCGTTGATACTAACTCAACTCCAGCTGGCGTAGATTTCGTTATCCCAGGTAACGATGATGCGACTCGTGCTATCCAACTTTACGTTTCTGCAGCTGCAGCAGCGGTTAAAGAAGGTCGTGGTAACGAAGCTCAAGTTGCTGAAGAATTAGCAGCTGACGCAGAATAATTTAAGTTTTGCAATAAGGCGAAGCCCTTAATAATCAAACGATTAATTGGCATAGGGGCTAAAATTTAGCCCCTATATTTTTATCTAAAAGTGCGGTCAAAATAAATCGCATTTTCGACAGAGGATTTTTAAAATGGCTGAAATCACAGCATCATTAGTAAAAGAACTTCGTGAACGTACCGGTGCCGGTATGATGGAATGTAAAAAAGCATTAGTTGAAGCAAACGGTGATATCGAGTTAGCAATCGACAACATGCGTAAATCTGGTCAAGCTAAAGCTGCTAAAAAAGCAGGCCGTGTTGCCGCTGAAGGTGTTATCCTTGCTCGTGTAGAAAATGGTTTCGGTGTATTAGTTGAAATGAACTGTGAAACTGACTTCGTAGCAAAAGATGCTGGCTTCTTAGGTTTAGCAAACGAAGTAGCTGATTTTGCAGCAGCACACAAAGGTACGACTATCGAAGCGTTACAAGCACAATTTGAAGAAAAACGTGCTGCATTAGTGGCTAAAATCGGTGAGAACATGAACATCCGTCGTGTTGCTTACTTAGATGGTCAAGTTATTGCTCAATACTTACACGGTGCGAAAATCGGTGTGTTAGTTGCGGGTGAAGGTTCTGCTGATGAACTTAAAAAAGTGGCAATGCACGTTGCGGCATCTAAACCAGAATTCGTGAACCCAGAAGATGTACCTGCAGAAGTAGTTGAACACGAGCGTCAAATCCAAATTGATATCGCAGTTAACTCTGGCAAACCAAAAGAAATCGCAGAGAAAATGGTTGAAGGCCGTATGAAGAAATTCACTGGTGAAGTTTCATTAACAGGTCAACCATTCGTCATGGATCCTTCTGTATCTGTAGGCGACTTCTTAAAATCAGTAAATACTTCAGTGTCTAACTTCATCCGTTTAGAAGTAGGTGAAGGTATCGAGAAAAAAGAAGAAGATTTCGCAGCTGAAGTTGCAAAAATCACTGGCGGTAACGCTTAATTTTCTCCATTGAGATATTATAAAAAAGCCGATATTCAATATCGGCTTTTTTGTTATCTTAAATTTGAGATGCTTTATTTCTTTGGACGAATATCGATGGCAGGGTCTGCATCTTTACGATATTTTTCTTCAATCAGTTTTTTCAGTCCATAATCGTCTTTGTCAGCTTGTTCAGAGAATAAATCTTCCTCTAAAGTGAGCTTCGGATTTTTAATCCCTATCCAATGAGCAATACCTTCCAAGAAATTTAAACCAGATTTAAAGGTTTTGTATTCCTTACGCTCGGTATCATCAGATGAAATTTTAAAGAGCGGAATATTATGATGTAATTGGCTGTGACAGTTTTGGTTAAACAAGGTGACGCCATGTTTATCATCTTCCTGATGACATAAACCATGATCTGAAAAATAAATCATCGAGAAAGTGCGGTGTGTTTTTTGCTCGTTTTCTTTGAGGGTTTCATACACTTTCTTAATAAAATCATCGGTTTTCTTAATGGATGTAATATAGCAATTTAAGTATTCATTCTTTTTTTCGATGTCATTGTCATTGAAAATTTTCGGGTAATCTTCAACGCGATCGCAAGCAAGCGGATGTGAGCCATAAATGTGTAATACAATAAAGCGTTTACCTTGGGTTGGATCTTCTAAAACTTGGGCAAATTTAGGGATTAGATCAAAATCGCTGTAGTTTGTTGAATTAAAGCTCCCACCTTTTTTCAAGAAAATGGTTTCATCAGATTTTGATGCAAGCGAGGCGACTGGCGTGTCATATTCACCTAAGAAACCTTGATTAGACAGCCAGTAGGTTTTCAGACCTGCAGACTTAATGAGATCCACTAAGCTTAAATCATAGTTTGGTTCCCATTTTTCTTTATCAGATAACGTTAACATTAAGCGCAATGAGGCGACAGTGTTGGTTCCGGCAGATGTCATCCCATCAATCAGTGTACCAGTTACTGATGACATAAATGGTGTGTCATTTACGGGGTATCCATACGCATGCAAGTAATCTTTTCTCGCACTTTCACCCAAAATAATCACATAATCTTGGTATTTCGAATTTTCTAATGTGGATTGTCCCCAGTTGCTTTCCTGTGACATTTTTTTCAATTTTTGCCATTCATCAACGATTTTAACAGTGGAATCAATGGTTTCTTTTAATGGCGCAGCAATTGGTAAGTTATAACCAATTAACAAGGTAGCCAAAGCGATAAATGTTTTATTGCGATAAAATTTCACGCCAAATTTGACCGCACTTTTGTAATGTAAAAAGACTAATAGTGGAATAGCCAATGCCGCTAAATAGCTACTCACGGGGATTTGCATGAGAAACTCTTTGGTCTCTAACATATCTGTTGCAAGAACCGAAGCGATATATTGGTAGCTTGGCGCACCAAAATTTAAGCCTGTCGGCGTATAAATTGCGTGTAAGCAAACTAAGGGGAATAAAATAAAATAGAAAGATTTTCGGCTACTACTTAATAAAATAATGAAAATAGCCGTGAGTAAAATCAGACTAATAGATGGCTCAGGAAACATCCCTGAACCTCGTAAAATCAAATAACCGGCAGCAATGGCGCAAGCCAAAGAAAAAAGTGCGGTTAAAATTTGTGAGGTTTTTGAAATCTTCATAAAGTTTACCTATAAAATCAAAACAGCGATATTTTATCGCACTTTTCTGACCAATTTCCATTTTTAACTTTTTCTCTCTTTTGCTAGAATAAGCCAAATTTTGTAACCGACAAAGGAAAAGACAAATGAGCCAACCAATTTACAAACGTATTTTATTGAAATTAAGTGGTGAAGCATTACAAGGGGATGAGGGATTCGGTATCGATCCTTCGATTCTTGATCGTATGGCGTTAGAGATTAAAGAATTAATTGAAATGGGCGTGGAAGTTGGTGTTGTGCTCGGCGGTGGTAACTTATTCCGTGGCGCAAAATTAGCTAAAGCCGGCATGAATCGCGTAGTAGGCGACCATATGGGGATGCTTGCAACTGTGATGAATGGTTTGGCGATGCGTGATGCGCTTCACCGTGCAGATGTGAATGCAAAATTAATGTCTGCTTTCCAATTAAATGGTATCTGCGATACCTATAATTGGTCTGAAGCGATTAAAATGTTACGTGAAAAACGTGTAGTTATTTTCTCAGCCGGTACAGGTAGCCCGTTCTTTACTACAGATTCTGCGGCATGCTTACGCGGTATCGAAATTGAAGCGGATATCGTTTTAAAAGCGACTAAAGTTGATGGTGTGTATGATTGCGATCCAGCAAAAAATCCTAATGCGAAGCTATACCATAAATTATCTTATGCAGAAGTGATTGATAAAGAATTAAAAGTAATGGATTTAGCAGCATTCACACTTGCGCGTGACCACGGTATGCCAATTCGTGTATTTAATATGTGCAAACCAGGTGCGTTACGTAAAGTGGTACTTGGTACAGAAGAAGGCACAACGATTAGTTAATTTTTTAAAGAATAAAATGGCGAGAGACAATCTCGCCTTTTTTATGAATAAATTTATTCAAAACTCCCTAAAAATCCAGTAAAATCACTGTGTTTTATCTTTATTTATTGAAAAGGACAGATGAATGATTAATGAAATCAAACAAGATGCTGAAGCTCGTATGGAAAAAAGCCTCGAAGCGTTGCGTGGACATATTGCAAAAATCCGTACAGGTCGTGCTCAACCTAGCTTATTAGACGCGATCCAAGTGGAATACTATGGTGCAGCGACCCCACTTCGTCAATTAGCTAACGTTGTTGCAGAAGATGCGCGTACTTTAGCGGTAACAGTATTTGACCGTTCTTTAATCAGTGCAGTAGAAAAAGCGATTTTAACGTCTGATTTAGGTTTAAATCCATCTTCAGCGGGTACAACAATTCGCGTACCTCTTCCTCCATTAACTGAAGAACGTCGTCGTGATTTAATCAAAATCGTAAAAGGCGAAGGTGAACAAGGTAAAGTCGCGATTCGTAACGTGCGCCGTGATGCAAATGATAAAATCAAAGCATTATTAAAAGACAAAGAAATCAGCGAAAATGATCAACACAAAGCGGAAGAAATCATTCAAAAAGTGACTGATAGCTATATCAAAAAAGTGGATGAGATCTTAGCAGATAAAGAAAAAGAATTAATGGATTTCTAATTGTCGAACCATGTTTTGGGGCAGGCCAAGTGTCTGCCCTTGTTCTATTCTGATAAAAAAATAAAAGCACAAAGTGCGGTCGAAAATTTATGCAAAAACAAAATCTTGTTATTTTAGGATCAACCGGTTCTATTGGTCATAGCACCCTTTCAGTTATCGAACATAATCCTGACAAATACCATACCTTTGCGTTAGTGGGAGGCAAAAATGTTGAGACTATGTTTGAACAATGCGTGAAATTTCAACCGCACTTTGCTGCATTAGACGATGAACATGCAGCAAAAGTATTGCGAGAAAAATTAGCTTCACATCACATTAAAACGGAAGTCTTAGCCGGACAGAAAGCGATTTGTGAGTTGGCTGCACATCCAGACGCAGATCAAGTTATGGCCGCCATTGTTGGGGCTGCAGGATTACTACCAACTCTTTCGGCAGTAAAAGCGAGTAAGAAAGTCTTGCTTGCAAATAAAGAATCATTGGTGACTTGTGGCCAGATCTTTATTGATGCAGTGAAGCAGTCAAAAGCAAAATTATTGCCTGTTGATAGCGAACATAACGCGATTTTTCAATCTTTACCGCCTGAAGCCCAAGAAAAAGTTGGCTTCTGTCCTTTGAAAGAATTAGGGGTCAGTAAAATTATCTTAACCGGTTCTGGTGGCCCTTTCCATTATACGCCATTAAACGAGTTTGAACATATTACTCCAGAACAAGCCGTCGCTCATCCAAACTGGTCAATGGGTAAAAAAATCTCCGTGGATTCTGCCACGATGATGAATAAAGGTTTGGAATACATTGAAGCCCGCTGGCTCTTCAATGCATCGGCTGATGAAATGGAAGTAATTATTCATCCTCAATCTATTATTCATTCAATGGTGCGTTATGTTGATGGATCTGTCATTGCTCAAATGGGTAACCCGGATATGCGTACGCCCATTGCGGAAACCATGGCTTATCCAAATCGTACCGTAAGTGGTGTGGAACCATTAGACTTCTTTAAAATCAAAGAATTGACATTTATCGAACCTGATTTTAATCGTTATCCAAATTTAAAATTAGCGATCGATGCGTTTGCAGAAGGGCAGTATGCGACAACCGCAATGAATGCAGCAAACGAAATTGCAGTACAAGCCTTTTTGGATGGATATATTAAATTTACGGATATTGCGAAAATTAACCAAGCAGCGGTTGAGCAAATGCCAGCTTCTATTATTTCAAGCATTGATGATGTCTTAGCCGTAGATAAGCAAGCACGTGAATTAGCCGCTTTGCTGATTAAAACGTTAATGTAGAATGCGTCAAAGTGCGGTTATAAATCCGAATATTTTAGAATGAAAGAACTTGATAACAATAATATTCCCGAACACGTTGCCATCATAATGGATGGTAATGGGCGTTGGGCGAAGCAACAAAATAAGCTGCGTATTTTTGGCCATACAAATGGGGTGGCAGCCGTGCGCCGTGCGGTGAGCTATGCACGACAAACGGGTGTTAAATTTTTGACATTATATGCGTTTAGCAGCGAAAACTGGAATCGTCCTGAGCAAGAAGTGAGCGCTTTAATGACGCTCTTTATGCAAGCGCTTGATCGAGAAGTCAAAAAATTACACAAAAATAATATTCGTTTAAAGATTATCGGTGATGTTTCTCGTTTTAGTGAAAAATTGCAAGAGAAGATCGCAAAAGCAGAAAAGTTAACGGAAAATAATACCGCACTGACTTTAAATATTGCAGCTAATTACGGTGGTTGTTGGGATATTGTTCAAGCGACTCAACAATTAGCTGAAAAAGTAAAAAATAATGAGATTTCGGTGAGTGATATTAATGAATCACTTTTCCAGCAACATTTAGTCACACAAGATGAGCCGCCGGTCGATTTATTAATTCGGACGAGCGGTGAACAACGTATTAGCAATTTCTTGCTTTGGCAAATTGCGTATGCGGAATTGTGTTTTTTAGATGTGCTTTGGCCGGATTTTAATGAAAAAGATTTTAATCAGGCAATTGCCTGCTATCAACAACGTCATCGCCGTTTTGGCGCGACAGAATAAGCGGAGAACTTATGCTTAAAGAACGTGTATTATCAGCCATTGTGTTGATTGCTTTGGTATTATGTGCCTTGTTCTTATTTACCCCATTTTATTTTGCCCTAGCCTTAGGCTTTGTGGCGACGCTTGGTATTTGGGAGTGGGCCCAATTTGCTCGTTTTAAAAATCCTTTAGTACGCCTTTGTATTGCGGCATTTTTAGGCGCATTTATCTTTCTCTGGCTTTATAACGAGGGTAGTTATTTAGATGCAGGTCGAGTGTTTGAAAACTACTTGCCGCTTTTATTGCTAAATTCTGTCGGTTGGTGGGCACTGGCATTAGTGTTAGTGATGACTTATCCAAGCTCTGCGAAGTTTTGGGGCAAAAATATCCCTTTACAAGTGTTGTTTGCGTTTTCTACGTTGATTCCTTTTGTTGCCGCCGTCTTACGTTTACGTTTAGATAATTATACTGCTGATCCTCATCATGGTTTATTCTTATTGCTTTATGTGTTTGTACTGGTATGGGCAGCGGACTCTGGTGCCTATTTCGCGGGACGAGCTTTTGGTAAGCACAAACTTGCACCTAAAGTATCACCGGGAAAAACATGGCAAGGCGTATTTGGTGGCATGATCACCGCAGCGGTATTGGCATTTGTGTTTATCCATTTCTCAGGTGAAACCTTATTAGGTAGTCGTGCAATGAGTGGTTTTATTGTGCTTTCTGTGGCAACAGTGGCTATTTCTGTATTGGGTGACTTAGCCGAAAGTATGTTTAAACGTGAATCAGGCATTAAAGACAGTAGTCAATTAATTCCAGGCCATGGCGGTATTTTAGATCGAATTGATAGCTTAACGGCAGCAGTGCCATTCTTCACCTACTTCTATTTCTTTGTGTTATAGGATCGAACATGTCGTTTTTGTGGTCGCTTGGCTCATTTATTGTTGCAATTGCCGTACTGGTTGCTGTACATGAATACGGTCACTTTTGGGCCGCAAGAAAGTGCGGTATTAAAGTTCATCGTTTTTCCATTGGCTTTGGTAAAGTAATTTGGCAACGTACAGATAAATTGGGCACAGAGTTTGCGATTTCAGCCATTCCGCTTGGCGGTTATGTAAAAATGCTTGACGGGCGAAATGAAGCAGTTCCCGCAGAATTAAAATCGCAGGCATTTGAAAGTAAATCTGTTGCGCAACGTGCTTTTGTGATTGCTGCAGGCCCCCTTGCTAATTTTATTTTTGCAATTTTGGCATATTGGGTAATTTATTCCGTTGGGATTCCGAGTGTTAAACCGGTCATTGAAAATATCACGCTAAATTCTCCGGCGGCGATGGCTCAAATTGAACCGAATAGCCAGATTTTGGCCATTGATGGGAAGAATACCCCCGATTGGGAAACCATTAATTTATTGCTCACTGATAAGTTAGGTTCTGATTCGGTTGGACTCACATTAACGCCTTTTGGTGAAGACCAACCTTATCAACGAACCATTAATCTGCAAAATTGGACATTTGAACCAGATAAAGAAACAGCATTTGAAACATTAGGGATTAATCCCGTTTCAAGTAAAGTGGAGATGACATTATCAAAAGTGGTGGAAAACTCTCCAGCAGAAAAAGCGGGCTTATTGATTGGCGATAAAATTTTAGCAGAAAATTCGACCGCACTTGATTGGAAAGCTTTTGTCGCACTGGTACAACAAGGTCAGTCGTTCACAATTAAGGTTGAACGTAATCAAGAAATTTTTGCCAAAACCTTGCGACCAGAAAAAAATCAAGATGGTAAATGGTTTGTAGGGGTAAGTCCGACGTTCTTAAAAGTTGGCGAACAGTATCGAACTGAACTAAAATATGGTATTCTTGATGCCTTAAAGAAAGGCATAGAAAAGACAGGTCAAATTTCTTGGTTTATTGTGAAGGCAATCGGGAAATTATTTAGTGGAGAGCTTTCATTTTCCAGTTTGGCGGGGCCAATTTCAATTGCACAAGGTGCAGGCGCATCTTCTAACGCAGGTGTGATTTATTTCTTAAGTTTTCTTGCGTTGATTAGTGTGAATTTAGGCATAATGAATTTATTTCCGTTGCCAGTTTTAGATGGTGGACATCTCGTATTTTTGGCGGCGGAAGCTATCAAAGGAAAACCTGTTTCAGAACGGGTACAAAATTTAAGTTATCGTATAGGGCTGATACTCTTGTTAATTCAAACAATGGTTGTGCTTTTTAATGATTTCTTACGTTTATAACTATTATTTTTATAGGATAAAGTCGATGAAAAAACTTCTAATCGCAAGTTTATTATTCGGTACTACAACGAGTGTATTTGCGACACCATTTGTAGCGAAAGACATTCGTATTGATGGCGTTCAAGGAGACTTAGAACAGCAAATTTTAGCAAGTCTTCCCGTTCGTAGCGGTCAGCGTGTAACGGATCAAGATGTGGCTAATATTGTACGTTCATTGTTCATCAGTGGGCAGTTTGATGATGTTAAAGCTTTCCAAGATGGTGATGATTTAGTTGTAAGCGTTATTGCTAAGCCTATTATTTCTGAAGTACATATTAAAGGTAATTCAGTTGTTCCAACTGAAGCGTTAAAACAAAATCTTGATGCGAATGGTTTTAAAAGTGGTGATGTACTAAATCGAGCAAAATTAGAAGAGTTTGCGAAAACCTTAAGAGAACATTATAAGAGTGTAGGTCGTTATAATGCGAAAGTTGAACCTATTGTGACAACTTTGCCAAATAACCGTGCAGAAATTACCCTTCAAATTGATGAGGATGATACAGCAAAACTTCACTCTGTTACTTTTAATGGAAATGAGGCCATTTCAAGTAGTAAGTTACAGGAGCAAATGGAGCTCCAACCAGATGCTTGGTGGAAGCTTTGGGGTAATAAGTTTGATGGTTCTCAGTTTGATAAAGATATTCAAGCTATCCAAGACTACTACCAAAATAATGGTTATGCCAAAGCCAGAGTGACAAAAACAGATGTTCAATTAAATGAAGAACATACAAAAGCAGATGTGACTATTGATGTAAGTGAAGGTGAAAAATACAATTTAAGTTCTGCTCGTATTGTCGGTAACTTAGGTGGTATGGCTGATGAATTACAACCATTATTAGGTCAACTTCACTTAAACGATACATTCAGTCGTGCGGATGTGCAAAATGTAGAAAGCTTAATTAAAGATAAATTAGGTGAACGTGGTTACGGTAGTGCAACAGTGAATACTGTACCAACTTTTGATGATGCAAATAAAACATTAGCATTAACCTTTGTCGTTGATGCAGGACGTCGTTTATCTGTACGTCAAGTTCGTTTTGAAGGTAATACGGTTTCTGCAGATAGCACATTGCGTCAAGAAATGCGTCAGCAAGAAGGGAGTTGGTATAACTCACAATTAGTTGAGTTAGGTAAAGTACGTTTAGATAGAACAGGTTTCTTTGAGAGCGTAGAAAATCGTATTGAACCCATTCCTGGTTCTAACGATGAAGTAGATGTCGTATATAAAGTAAGAGAACGTAATACTGGTAGTATTAACTTTGGTATCGGTTATGGTACAGAGAGTGGTATCAGCTATCAAGCAAGTGTGAAACAAGATAACTTCTTGGGAACTGGTGCTGCGGTAAGTTTAGCTGGTACACGTAATGACTATGGTACAAGTGTAAACTTGGGTTATACAGAACCATACTTTACTAAAGATGGGGTAAGTTTAGGTGGAAACGTATTCTATGAAACTTATGATAACTCGAAAAGTGATACTTCATCAACCTATAAACGTACAACTTACGGTGGTAATGTCACATTAGGATTCCCAGTTAATGAGAACAACTCATATTATTTGGGATTAGGTTACGCCTATAATAAGATCAGTAATTTTGCTACTGAATACAATCGTAACCTATATATGAAGTCTATGAATTTAGATGGTAACTCAATTAAAACCAACGATTTTGATGTTTCATTCGGGTGGAATTATAACAGCTTAAATCGGGGCTATTTACCAACTAAAGGGGTGAAGGCAAGTATTGGTGGACGCATTACCGTTCCTGGTTCGGATAATAAGTATTACAAGTTAAGTGCAGATATTCAAGGATATTATCCATTAGATCGTCAGCACCTTTGGGTATTATCAGGTAAAGCAAGTGCGGCTTATGCTAATGGTTTGAGTAATAAGCGAGTACCTTTTTACCAGTTGTATAGTGCCGGTGGAATTGGATCACTACGAGGTTTTTCATATGGAGCAGTTGGCCCAAATGCGATATATTGGCAAAAAGATAGTTATGGTAACCAAGGTTGGGTTTCAAGTACTGATGTAATTGGTGGTAATGCGATGACTACGGCGAGTGTCGAGTTAATTATTCCAACTCCTTTTGTGTCAGATAAAAATCAGAATAATGTGAGAACTTCATTATTTGTTGATGCAGCAAGTGTATGGAATACAAAATGGAAATCTGATAGGGAAGGGCTTCCATCAGCCCTTCTTACAAACTTACCCGATTATGGTAAGTTTGGTCGAGTCCGTGCATCTGCTGGGGTCGGTTTTCAGTGGCAATCTCCGATTGGACCGTTGATTTTCTCTTATGCAAAACCAATCAAAAAATATGAGAATGATGATGTAGAACAATTCCAATTCAGTATTGGTGGTGCATTTTAAAGGTTGAACTTTAGTGTATTATTTAAGTCAAAATTTTTTTCTGTGTCAGCATATTAGCTGATACAGAAAAGTTTATTAAACTCATTTAAGGATATTAAAATATGAAAAACGTAGTAAAAGTAACAGCGTTATCTGTAGGTCTTGCGTTGGCATCCGGTTTTGCCGCTGCAGATGAAAATATTGCATTCATTAATGCTGGCTACTTATTCCAAAATCATCCGGATCGCCAGGCTGTTGCAGACAAGTTAGATGCAGAATTTAAGCCAAAAGCCGATAAACTTGCAGCAAGCAAAAAAGAAATTGATGAGAAAATCGTAGCATCGCGTAAAAAAGTAGAAGCTAAAATTGCCTCTTTACAAAAAGATGCACCTCGTTTACGTCAAGCTGAAATTCAAAAACGCCAAGATGAAATTACTAAATTTGGTTCAGATGAAGAAGTTAAGCTAAATAAATTGATGGAAGAGCAAGATAAAAAAGTAGCAGAATTCCAAGAGCAAAATGAAAAACGTCAAGCAGAAGAGCGTGCTAAATTATTAGAAAGTATCCAAGTTGCAACTAATGATTTAGCTAAAACAAAAGGTTATACTTATGTTTTAGATGCTAATTCTGTTGTGTTTGCGGTAGATGGTAAAGATATTACTGAAGAAGTATTAAAATCTATTCCTGCAACTGAAAAAGCAGCTCCAGCAAAAACTGAAGAGAAAAAATAATAGGTTCTCATAATGCAAAAATCCTATTCTTTACAGGAATTAGCAATAAAGGTCGGCGGTACTCTTCGCGGTAACGCCGACGTTGTCGTTAATAGTATTGCTGCTCTTTCAAAAGCAGATGCAAATCAGCTTACATTCATTTCTAATGCAAAATTTCGACCTTTATTAGCTGAATCTAAAGCAGGTATTCTTGTGGTGTCAGAAGCGGATGTGGAATTTTGCTCACCTGAAAGTAACTTACTTATCGTCAAAGATCCTTATGTTGCTTACGCCGTATTAGCTCAATATATGGATACCACTCCGAAAGCGGCTCAAAATATCCACCCAAGTGCGGTTATTTCTGAAAAAGCGTCAATTGGTGAAAATGTCTCAATTGGCGCAAATGCCGTTATTGAAGAAGGTGTTGTATTAGGCGATAACGTGATTATTGGTGCGGGTTGTTTTGTGGGTAAATTCACCAAAATTGGTGCAGGTACACAGCTTTGGGCAAATGTAAGCGTTTATCATGAAGTAGAAATTGGACAAAATTGCTTAATTCAATCAGGTGCTGTGATTGGTAGTGATGGTTTTGGCTATGCAAATGATCGTGGCCGCTGGGTGAAAATTCCACAAGTTGGTCAAGTGATCATTGGTAATAATGTTGAAATCGGTGCTTGCACTTGTATTGACCGTGGCGCCTTAGATGCGACAGTCATTGAAGATAACGTCATCATTGATAACCTTTGTCAAATTGCGCATAATGTTCATATCGGCACAGGTACAGCAGTCGCTGGCGGTGTCATTATGGCGGGTAGTCTAAAAGTGGGGTGTTATTGTTTGATTGGCGGAGCAAGTGTGATCAATGGGCACATGGAAATCTGTGATAAAGTAACCGTGACTGGCATGGGGATGGTAATGCGTCCAATTACTGAACCAGGCGTTTACTCATCGGGTATTCCATTACAAACCAATAAAGAGTGGCGAAAAACAGCTGCACTGACTTTGGGGATTGATGGTATGAATAAACGCCTGAAAGCCCTTGAGAAAAAACTTGGCTAAGATTTTTAAAACGTACCCTAGGGTGCGTTTTATTTTTATACAGAAATATCGTATAATCTCAGTGTTTTATTATTATTTATTTTAAAGGTATTAGACGTGTCAGAGAATCAAGCAAGTAAAGTAATTGAAGCAAAAGAAATTATGACCTTATTGCCACATCGTTATCCATTTTTATTAGTGGATCGTGTGTTAGACTACAAAGAAGGTGAATGGTTAAAAGCAATTAAAAATATCAGCGTAAACGAACCTTGTTTTACCGGTCATTTCCCTGGAGAACCAATTTTACCCGGGGTGTTAATTCTTGAAGCTTTGGCACAATCAATGGGATTACTTGCATTTAAAACCCATGAATTAAAAGGTGGCGAATTATTCTATTTCGCAGGTATTGATGAAGCGCGTTTCAAACGCCCGGTATTACCTGGAGATCAAATGGAATTGAACGTTCAAGTGATTAGAGAACGTCGTGGTATTACAGCATTTACGGGTATTGCAACTGTAAACGGTGAAGTAGCTTGTGAAGCCAAATTAATGTGTGCTCGTCGATAATTAAAGAAAATTAAGGGGTAAGTATGATCCACCCAAGTGCAAAAATTCACCCAACCGCGCTTGTTGATGATGGCGCAGTTATTGGCGAAGACGTTGTTATCGGTCCTTTCTGTATTATTGAAGGGAGCGTTGAGATTAAAGCGCGTACCGTTTTAAATTCTCACATTGTCGTGAAAGGCGACACCGTGATTGGCGAAGATAACCAGATTTATCAATTCGCTAGCATTGGTGAAGTCAACCAAGATTTAAAATATAAAGGCGAAGCAACTAAAACCATTATTGGTAATGGCAACCTTATTCGTGAACATGTGACAATTCACCGCGGTACTATCCAAGGTGGTGGTGTAACACGTATTGGTAATAACAACTTATTGATGATCAATGTCCACGTTGCCCATGATTGCCAAATTAAAAATAACTGTATTTTGGCAAACAATGCAACCCTTGCAGGTCACGTTGAATTGGATGATTTCGTGATTGTTGGTGGTATGTCTGCGATCCATCAATTTGTGATCGTCGGTGCGCACGTAATGCTAGGTGGTGGCTCTATGGTTAGCCAAGATGTGCCGCCTTATGTGATGGCACAAGGTAACCATGCGCAACCTTTTGGTGTAAACCTTGAGGGATTAAAACGTCGTGGTTTTGATAAACCAACCATGCATGCGATTCGTAACGTCTATAAAATGATTTACCGTAGCGGTAAAACCCTTGAAGAAGTATTGCCAGAAATTGAACAAATTGCACAAACTGAATCTGCAATTAGTTTCTTTGTGGAGTTCTTCAAACGTTCTACTCGTGGCATTATTCGTTAATTAATGTTTCTTTTCTCGTTAAGAGAAAACGATGAATGACAAAGAGACCGCACTATGATTTGCTCAAAGTGCGGTCGTTTTTTAGGATAAATTTAATGATAAAAGAAAATCCGACTATTGCGATTGTTGCCGGTGAGGTCTCTGGCGATATTCTTGGTGCTGGTCTCATCCAAGCGCTTAAACGCCACTATCCGCAAGCTAAGTTTGTCGGGATTGGTGGTAAGCGAATGATTGCTCAGGGTTTTGAAAGCTTTTTTGATATGGAAGAGCTTTCCGTGATGGGCTTAGTAGAAGTGCTTAAACATTTACCTCGATTGCTTAAAATTCGTCGCAGTATCATCGAACAACTTTCTGCGATTAAACCGGATGTATTTATTGGTATTGATGCACCAGATTTTAATCTTACCGTTGAACTGAAATTAAAAGAAAAAGGGATTAAAACCATTCATTACGTGAGTCCATCTGTCTGGGCTTGGCGTCAAAATCGTATTTATAAAATTGCTAAAGCAACCCATCAAGTATTAGCCTTTCTTCCTTTTGAAAAAGCCTTTTATGATCGTTTTAATGTACCTTGCCGTTTTATTGGGCATACCATGGCGGATACCATCCCATTAAAACCAAATCGAACAGAAGCTTGCCAAACCTTAGGTATTGATGAAAAAGGACGTTATCTTGCCATTTTAGTGGGAAGCCGTGGTAGTGAAGTCGAGTTTCTGACTGAACCATTTCTAAAAACCGCTTTGTTATTAAAAGAAAAATATCCAGACTTGCAGTTTTTAGTTCCTTTGGTGAATGAAAAAAGTCGCCAGCAATTTGAGGAAATAAAGGCTCAGATTGCCCCTGATCTCGATATGCATTTAATTGATGGTAAAGCACGCCAAGTGATGATTGCCGCTGAAGTAACTTTGCTTGCTTCGGGGACTGCGGCGCTTGAGGCGATGTTGTGTAAATCGCCAATGGTGGTGGGCTATCGAATGAAACCGTTCACGTATTTCTTGGCAAAACGATTGGTCAAAACAAAATATATTTCATTGCCTAATTTGTTAGCGGATGAAATGCTTGTGCCAGAAATGATTCAAGAAGATTGCGAACCGCAAAAATTGGCAGAACAACTTTCTCAGTATTTGGGCGATGACGAAAGTGCGGTCAAATCTCGCCATGTTTTAATTCAACGTTTTACTGAATTACATAAATTAATTCAATGTGATGCGGATAGCCAAGCCGCACAAGCTGTGATTGATTCATTGGAGCAAAAACATGACTGATTTTGTTTATCCTGAAGGTTATCAATTATTTGCCGGAGTGGATGAAGTTGGACGCGGCCCTTTAGTAGGGGCAGTTGTAACAGCTGCAGTGATATTAGATCCGAATAATCCAATTACTGGTTTGGCAGATTCTAAAAAGCTTAGCGAGAAAAAACGCCGTGCACTCGCAGCAGAAATTAAAGAGAAAGCCTTGGCCTGGGCAATGGGACGAGCAGAGTCAGCAGAGATCGATGAGTTGAATATTCTGCATGCCTCTATGTTAGCCATGGAACGAGCAGTAAAAGCGTTAAAAATTCAACCGCACTTTGTGCTGGTGGATGGTAATCGTATTCCATCTAATCTTGATTTGCCTGCACAGGCCGTAGTGAAAGGGGATTCACTTGTGGCTGAAATTAGCGCCGCCTCTATTTTGGCAAAAGTCGCACGAGATCAGGAAATGGAGGAATTAGATAAGAAGTATCCTAAATATGCCTTTGCTCAACATAAAGGTTACCCTACCAAATTACATTTAGAAAAATTAGCGGAGCTTGGTCCTTTACCCGAGTATCGTCGTAGTTTTTCTCCTGTAAAGAAAGCGTTAGGTATAGAAAAGTAATTAGAAAGAAGATTATAAGATTAAAGGATAGAGTATGAATACCATTTTTGATCATGCACTTTGGGTAAGTCCATTATTTTTGACATTAATGTTGCTTATGGCTGCTATTATTTTATTCGTGCATAATAAAATTCGTATGGATGTGGTGGCATTATTGGTGATGCTCTTTCTTTATCTAAGCGGAATTCTGAGTACCCAAGAGATTTTCGTAGGCTTTAGTGATCCTAATATTATATTAATCGCCTTACTCTTCATTGTGGGTGAGAGTTTAGTCCGAACAGGGATCGCTTATCATGTAAGCGATGGTATTTTGAAAGTGGCAGGAAATAGTGAAGCTAAGGTGCTTATTTTGCTAATGCTTTCTGTGGCTGGATTGGGGGCATTTATGAGTTCAACGGGCGTAGTTGCCGTGTTTATTCCTGTTGTTATCATGATTTGTCGACAAATGAACATTTCACCAAAACGATTAATGATGCCATTAAGTGTGGCTGGGTTAATCAGCGGGATGATGACATTAATTGCAACAGCCCCTAATCTTGTCGTGAATGCAGAGTTAGTTAAAGAGACTCATCTTCGGTTTGAGTTTTTTGATTTCACTCCGATTGGCGTGTTGATATTAGTACTTGGCATAGGTTATATGCTCATTATTCGTCGATGGCTTTCTGTTCGTAATGATAATAGTAATCAAGAGACCAAACAAAGTTCCATGAGTGAGTTAATTGATGAATATGGTTTGAAAGATCGCACCAAGCGTTTAGTTGTGAAAAGTATGTCACCTTTCGTTGGTAAAACCTTAGATCAATTGCATTTGCGTTCTAGCTATCAACTCAATGTGCTAGCGATTGAACGATGGAAACACTTTCGTCCAAGCTATACTATGCCACTTGGCACGTCAGAGATAAAGGCAAAAGATATTCTTATGGTCAATTTGGAACGCTCTGATTTCAATTTTTCCCTATTTTGCCAAGAATTTCATTTAGAGCCTGCTGAAATTAAATCGCAGTCTTTTGATCAGCAAGCACGTTCTATTGGAATGGCTAAATTGATTATTGTACCAGATTCCATTTGTATAGGAAAAACGACAGCTGAGTTACAATTTCGTACAAAATATGGCTTAAATGTCGTTGGTATTAAACGGGATGGTGTAGTACTGAGTGATGCCTTTAATAAAGAAAAATTTTGTTCAGGCGATTTGCTTTTGGTAATCGGTGATTGGCGACTTATTCAAGCAATGCGCGATCGTCGGAAAGATTTTCTGGTATTGAATTATCCGAAGGAAATGGAACGCGCACTGCCTGCTCAGCGCCAAGCACCGTTTGCCTTACTATCCATTTTGGTCATGGTATTATTAATGGTTTCAGGCGTTGTTCCAAATGTCATTGCAGCATTAATAGCCTGTTTAATGTTGGCTTATTTTGGATGTATTGATGCAAAAAGTGCATACAATTCCATTCAATGGCCAAGCCTCATCTTGATTATTGGAATGATGCCATTTTCGACTGCACTTCAAAAAACAGGTGGGGTTGAATTGGCCGTAAAATGGCTGACCCAAATTATTGATGGATGGGAAATGTATCCCGTATTGATTGTACTTTTTATTTTTTGTGCATTAGTTGGATTGTTTATTTCGAACACGGCTACAGCAATTTTGATGGCACCGATTGCGATTTCTCTTGCTACACAGCTTAATGTTTCTCCAGTACCATTTGCGATGGTTGTGGCAATTGCCGCTTCAGCTGCTTTTATGACGCCAGTTTCCTCTCCAGTGAATACTATGGTAATTGGACCTGGTGGCTATAAATTTGCTGACTTTATTAAAATAGGCGTACCTTTTACTTTAATTGTTATGTTAGTCACTGTTTTTATTGTGCCAATACTGTTTCCATTTTAAATGAAAAAGAGCAGTCAAATCAAAGTTGACCGCTCTTTTTATCTCTCAGCGAGATTATTTATTTAATTTCGCTTTATAAGTTGGATTCATTAAGTTTTCTACAGAAAGAATGTCATCTAATTGCTCTTCTGTTAATAAACCTTTTTCTAACACAACTTCACGTACGCCTTTACCTGTTTGCGCACAGATTTTACCCACTAAGTCGCCGTTGTGGTGACCGATAAATGGATTTAAGTAAGTCACGATACCGATTGAGTTAAATACGTAGTTTTCACAAATTTCTTTGTTTACAGTGATGCCATCCACGCATTTATCACGTAAGTTCACACAAGCATTAGTTAAGATATCGATAGATTCGAACATTGCTTGACCAATCACGGGTTCCATTACGTTCAATTGTAATTGACCTGCTTCAGATGCGAAGGTCACAGTGGTATCGTTACCAATTACTTTAAAGCATACTTGGTTCACCACTTCTGGAACAACTGGGTTGACTTTTGCCGGCATGATAGAAGAGCCAGCTTGTAATTCAGGTAAGTTAATTTCTTTAATACCAGCACGTGGACCAGAAGAGAGTAAACGTAAGTCATTACATACTTTAGAAAGTTTCACAGCAGTACGTTTTAATGCACCATGAACCATGACATAAGCACCACAGTCAGATGTTGCTTCGATTAAGTTTTCTGCCGGTACGCAAGCTAATCCAGTCACTTCAGCAAGGTGTTTTACAACTAATTCTGTATAGCCTTGTGGCGTATTTAAACCAGTACCGATTGCCGTTGCACCAAGGTTTACTTCAAGGAGTAACTCAGCGGTACGTTTTAAGTTACGCACTTCTTCTTCAAGTAATACGGCGAAAGCTTTAAATTCTTGACCAACAGTCATTGGCACTGCATCTTGCAATTGAGTACGACCCATTTTTAAGATGTTCGCAAACTCTTTTGCTTTATTATCAAAACCGTCGTGTAAATATTGAATTTTATCGATCAATTTTAGGATGCTGTTATACACCGCAATACGGAAACCGGTAGGATACGCATCATTGGTTGATTGGCTTGCATTAACGTGGTCCATTGGGTTAATTACGTTATATTCGCCCTTTTTATGACCAATTTTTTCAAGGGCAAGGTTAGCAACCACTTCATTGGTATTCATATTGACAGACGTACCTGCACCACCTTGATATACATCTGATGGGAATTGATCTAAGCATTTCCCAGTGGTAAGGATTTCATCACAAGCTGCTACAATCGCTTTTGCAATATCACTTGGAATTGCACCTAATTCGCCATTGGCTAAAGCCGTTGCTTTTTTCACCATTACCATGCCACGTACAAACTCAGGCACGTCAGAAATGGTTACGTTAGAAATATTGAAATTTTCTACCGCTCTTAATGTATGAATCCCCCAGTACGCATCTGCTGGCACATCACGTTCACCTAATAAATCCACTTCTTTTCTGTATTGAGTCATTTTAATCACCTTTTTTGGTTGTTAATTAATTTGAGGTAATTATAGGAATTTACATAGAAAATAAATTTGACATGGATCACATTTCAAATAAGACGTATAAGAGATATTTTCATTTCTCGCATAAATTTTTTTAGGGGAAGATCACCTGGCAATATTAATTTTATGCTGATTTTAATTGCTCACCGATCTTCTCAAAGAGCTTTTGAATGAGTTCAGCACGATGCCCAAGTACTCTAACAATAAGCCCTCCTTCATTTAATTGAGAAACGCCAATAAGTAGTGATTTCTCGCATTCCTGCTGTTGAAGTGTTTGGACGATTTGTTTAACTTCAGTTGGTGTTTTCTGCAAATTGAGATAAACCAATGAGCCTTGATGTGAAAAATCCTCCATTTGGCTTAATGCGGTCAATTTCATTTGTGCTGGTTGCCATTGAATACAATCCAATACAAGCGGTTTAGTTTGCCCATTATTTTGCAAAAGCTGAACTTTCAGATGAGAAGAAAATTGGCGAAACTCAAAACGTTCATCATTTGCTACTCGTCCAATCGCCACAATTTCACCATAAATTAGCGTACTCCCAGATTGCATATTGATGAATGTTTTTTGTTTGAATGCAGAATCCTTATGTAATACCAATGGGTGGGGCAAATAAAATAAACGGCTCTTCTCTTCAAGTTGAATGAACGTATTTTGTTGAGCAAAATAGTCCTCATTCATCGACTGAACACGACTGAAAGCCTGAGTATTTAAAGAAAGAGCGGTCGATCTTGCAAGTTTTATTTGAATATCAACTCGATCCCCAGCTAATAACCCTGGCGAAGAAGACATTTGCATTGCGCTAAGTCCATTTTCCCAAGAATCGGCGTAAGCAGACAATGTCATTACTTTAAAAGGTGGCGTCGCAAAGTATTCATCAAGTTGAGTTTTGCCGTTTGAGGAAAGTTTGGTTGAAAGTTTGAGGGTACTATTCATAATCTTTTCAATTTGTAAAAAACTCCCCTCTTTAAAAGAGAGGGGAGGACTCTTTATCTCACTAATGCTTTCGGCTCTTCTACGTTCTTCAACAATGCATATTTTTCAATCCAGCCAATCACACCGTCTAAATTTTCTTTCTTCATTAAGTTGGTAAAGATAAACGGTTGGCCGTTACGCATACGGCGTGCATCATGTTCCATGACGCTTAAATCCGCACCAACGAATGGTGCAAGGTCTGTTTTGTTAATCACTAATAAATCAGAACGAGTAATACCCGGTCCACCTTTACGCGGGATTTTTTCACCTTGTGCAACGTCAATCACGAAAATTGTCACATCTGCTAAATCGGGGCTAAAAGTTGCCGATAAGTTATCACCACCGGATTCAATAAAGACAATTTCCACATCAGGAAAACGCGCCACCATTTCATCAACCGCTTCTAAATTCATTGAGGCATCCTCACGAATTGCCGTATGTGGGCAACCACCTGTCTCAACCCCCATAATTCGCTCTGGCGGAAGTAAACTATTTTTAGTTAAAAATTCCGCATCTTCTTGGGTGTAAATATCGTTAGTAATCACTGCCACGCTATATTGACTCGCCATTTCACGAGTCAGTTTTTCAATTAAGGCAGTTTTGCCCGCGCCAACAGGGCCTGCCACGCCAATTTTAATGTAGTTACGCATAATGTTCCTTTCGTTTTCGATGATCACAGAAAAAGCCCATAAGCACCTCTGTGATAGTAAAATCTCAATAAAAAATGATCGCACTTACGACATATAAAGTCGCGTATAAAGTACTTCGTGTTGCATTGCTCGTATATCATTCGCAAGCGTTGCAGCACCCAGCCAATCTAAATCGGGTTCTAAACTTAATTCCACAGCTTGAACAAGAGATGCTCGTAAATCGAACAAAATATCTTGCCCGTCCATTTGACTAAGGGGAATGAGTTTTACGCCATTGGTAATGGTGCCGACTGCTGCATTGTAGTAGAACGCATACAAGGTATCCGCTTTGCTGAGCCCCATCGCTTGCGCCACCATAGCAAACACAATCGGGAAATAGCCTTGCACGGCTTTATTTTGAATCGCTTGCTGAAATTGGCTCAACATTGGATGTTGTTCATAGCGGATAAAAATTTTTAATAACCGCACGCCGAGCTTGAAACTGCCTTCGCGGCTTTCTCGCGCAATTTTGGTCGCAGATAACGAATGGTCTAATTCACACAAACGGTTAAAATCATTGGCAGTCATTGCATCAAATGCGAGGGAAAGATACGATCCATCATTATATATCCAGTTCTGCAATAACTGCGTTTGAACATATTCTTCAAGACTTGCTTTAGTCGAAACAACGCCTTGCTGAACAAAGGTTTCTAAACCGTTTGAATGGTTAAAGCCGCCGATTGGTAAAGTGGGGTCAACCAAGTGCAACAATGCGCCTAAATCTGTCAGGCTTCGGTTTAATGTTGGTGCCAATTGCCGTCTCCATGATGGTGATAGCCATGATGATCGTGCGTATGGCTATGCGAATGCCCGTGTCCTTGTGCAGAATTTGCTCTTAAGGCTTGGCTCAAACGACGCTCTGCTTTTTGTGGGTTAAACCCTGCCGCGTCTAACCATTCAAACATAGGCTTATCGTAAGGCAACGTGACTTCATCACCATCTAAAAAGAGCGGTGAATGTTTATTGCCAATTTCATAACAAGCGCGAGCCATTTCAGGCAAGGTTTTCGGCGAAAGTAGAATGACTTCACTCGGTAAAATTTCAATCGCAATCACTAATTCATCACTGATAAAAACCACATCATCGTGTTTTAAACGTTGTCCTTCTTTTAGCAAGCGAAATGCCACTTCACGCCCCGTATTTGTGGTTTTACGCAGAATATTGCGCTCACTTTCATACCAATGTAATGCTACACATTCTATAGTTTGATGTGTAATTTTGCCTTCAGCTTGAAGACTAGCTAAATCGCCTAAAACGGTATCCATAATAGGCAGAATAGGGTTGATGATTTTCATATTTATAAATTCGAAAGTAGTGCGTGTTATACACGCACTGTCTTTATTATTGAATAGTGTGTATTTTTATTAGAACAAGAAATACCGTTGTCCTAATGGCACCGTATCCACAGGTTCGCAAGTAATGAGCTCACCATCTACACGCACTTCATAGCGTTCTGGATCCACCGTGATTTCAGGCGTAGCATTGTTGTGAACGAGATCTTTTTTACCTACGTTGCGGCAGCCTTTCACCGCAATGGTTTCTTTGTGTAAACCGAATCTTGCACGAATATCGGCTTTTTCAGCGGCTTGTGAAATAAAGAATACCGCGGTTTGTGCTGTGGCTAAGCCTTGTGCACCATACATTGGACGGTAGAATACAGGTTGCGGTGTTGGAATAGAGGCATTTGGATCGCCCATTTTAGCGTAGCTAATAAAGCCTTTTTTAATGACCACTTCCGGTTTTACCCCAAAGAACATAGGTTTCCACAACACTATATCTGCGATTTTACCCACTTCTAACGAACCAATATGATCCGCAATACCATGTGCAATTGCCGGGTTAATAGTGTATTTTGCAATGTAGCGTTTAATACGGAAGTTATCGTTTCCTTCATTGCCTAGCTCACCACGTTGCATTTTCATTTTATCTGCGGTTTGCCATGTGCGAATCACTACCTCGCCAATACGTCCCATCGCTTGAGAGTCAGAACTCATAATCGAGAACACGCCCATATCATGCAAAATATCTTCTGCAGCAATGGTTTCAGGGCGGATACGGCTATCGGCAAAAGCTACGTCTTCCGGTACGCGTTTATCTAAGTGATGGCAAACCATCAACATATCTAAATGTTCATCAATAGTGTTTTTGGTAAACGGACGAGTTGGGTTGGTTGAAGCGGGTAATACGTTTGGATACATCGCAGCTTTAATAATGTCAGGCGCATGACCGCCACCCGCACCTTCGGTATGGAAGGTGTGAATCACACGTCCATCAATCGCTTTCATGGTATCTTCTAAGAAGCCACTTTCATTTAGCGTGTCGGTATGAATTGCCACTTGAATATCCATTTCATCAGCCACTTTTAAGGCAGAATCAATCACAGCTGGCGTTGCACCCCAGTCTTCATGGATTTTTAGACCTAATGCGCCTGCTTCAATTTGCTCACGTAGTGGATCTAAAGTTGAACAGTTTCCTTTACCAAAAAAACCTACGTTTACAGGCAGTGCTTCTGCTGCTTGGAACATGCGTTCCATATACCATGCACCCGGTGTGCAAGTGGTCGCGTGTGTACCATCAGCAGGGCCTGTTCCGCCACCAATTAACGTGGTAACTCCGCTTTCAATCGCATGTTGCGCTTGTTGCGGACAAATAAAGTGAATGTGGGTATCAATACCGCCTGCGGTCGCAATTAAATGTGCGCCATTATGTACTTCCGTGCTTGCACCGATAATCATATTTGGCGTGACGTTATCCATGGTGTCTGGGTTGCCTGCTTGACCGATGCCGACAATACGCCCATCGCGAATACCAATATCGGCTTTGATAATGCCTAATTTAGCATCAATGATCATCACATTGGTAATCACAAAATCCAATACATTTGAATTATCACGAGTTGCGGTACCGCTTTGCGCCATGCCGTCGCGCACACTTTTACCGCCACCAAATTTACATTCATCACCTTTGGTCAATAAATCTTGTTCAATGGTTGCCCATAAATTGGTATCGCCTAAACGGACTCTATCGCCGACGGTTGGACCATAAGTTGCGACATATTGTGCTCTTGAAATTGTTAATGACATTTTTCTCTACCTTATAATTTGCCATCAATTTGATTATGAAAGCCATAAATGGTTTCTTTTCCACCAAATGCGACTAATTCTACGGATTTCACTTCACCCGGTTCAAAACGTATTGCATTGCCAGATGGCACATTTAAACGCATTCCGCGCGCTAAAGTGCGGTCAAATTTAAGGGCATTATTGGTCTCAAAAAAATGGTAATGGGAACCGACTTGGATTGGACGGTCGCCTGAATTGGTTACTTCGATTATCACTGTTTTTCTGCCGGCATTAGCGAGAATATCGCCTTCGGCTAATTGGTATTCACCTGGGATCATATCTTGGTTCCTTGTAGGGTGGGCTTTAGCCCACCATTGATATTTTTATTTTGGTGGGCTAAAGCCCACCCTACGGTTATCTGATTGGATTATGCACGGTAACAAGTTTCGTCCCATCTGGGAAAGTTGCTTCAATTTGTACTTCGTGTACCATCTCAGCGACGCCTTCCATCACATCTTCAACGGTGAGTAGGGTTGCTCCATATTGCATGACTTCCGCCACACTCATACCATCTCTTGCCGCTTCTTGTAAATGGCTGGCAATGTACGCGATTGCCTCAGGATAGTTTAATTTTACGCCACGAGCTTTACGTTTTGCTGCAAGTTCACCAGCTAAAAAGAGCATTAATTTTTCTTGTTCTCTTGAGGTTAAATGCATTCTGTTTTTCCTTATTTTTGTATTATGTAAAGTACGATGAATTTTACGTAAAAAAAGTTAAATAGGAAAAGTATTTTATTAAATTTTTTTAATATATAACCCTTGAAATGAAAAAAACTCTCCTCATATAGGAATAGTATTTATCAATTCTTAAGAAGGAAATTAATCATGAATATTCGTCCTTTACACGATCGTGTAATCGTTAAACGTGAAGAAGTCGAAACCCGTTCAGCTGGTGGTATCGTATTAACCGGTTCTGCAGCGACTAAATCAACCCGTGCGAAAGTATTGGCAGTGGGTAAAGGTCGTATTTTGGAAAATGGTACCGTTCAACCTTTAGATGTAAAAGTTGGCGATACGGTCATTTTCAATGATGGTTATGGCGTAAAAAGTGAAAAGATCGATGATGAAGAAGTGTTAATCATTTCTGAAAACGATATTTTGGCGATTGTGGAATAATTTAAATTAAGGAAAAAAGAAAATGGCAGCAAAAGATGTAAAATTTGGTAACGATGCACGCGTAAAAATGCTTAAAGGCGTGAATGTATTAGCCGATGCAGTAAAAGTGACCCTTGGCCCTAAAGGTCGTAATGTCATTTTAGATAAATCATTTGGTGCACCAACCATCACCAAAGATGGTGTATCTGTCGCACGTGAAATTGAATTAGAAGATAAATTTGAAAACATGGGTGCACAAATGGTGAAAGAGGTTGCCTCTAAAGCTAATGATGCAGCCGGTGATGGTACAACAACTGCAACAGTACTTGCTCAAGCTATTGTAAATGAAGGTTTAAAAGCTGTGGCGGCAGGTATGAATCCAATGGATTTAAAACGCGGTATCGATAAAGCGGTAAGTGCGGTTGTTTCTGAGCTTAAAAATTTATCTAAACCTTGTGAAACTTCTAAAGAAATTGAGCAAGTAGGGACAATTTCGGCTAACTCTGACAGCATTGTGGGTCAATTAATTGCTCAAGCAATGGAAAAAGTGGGTAAAGAAGGCGTGATTACTGTAGAAGACGGTACAGGTCTTGACGATGAATTAGCCGTTGTGGAAGGGATGCAATTTGATCGTGGTTACTTATCACCTTATTTCATCAACAAACCAGAAACAGCAACTGTTGAATTAGATAACCCATACATTCTTTTAGTGGATAAAAAAGTATCAAATATCCGTGAATTACTTCCAGTATTAGAAGGTGTAGCGAAAGCGGGCAAACCATTATTAATTATCGCTGAAGATATCGAAGGTGAAGCGCTTGCAACCTTAGTGGTTAACACTATGCGCGGTATCGTAAAAGTTGCTGCGGTAAAAGCACCTGGTTTTGGTGATCGTCGTAAAGCAATGTTACAAGATATTGCGATCTTAACAGCAGGTACCGTGATTTCTGAAGAAATCGGTATGGAACTTGAAAAAGCGACATTAGAAGATTTAGGTCAAGCAAAACGTGTAGTCATCAACAAAGATAATACCACGATTATCGATGGTGTGGGGGATGAGGCACAAATTAAAGGTCGTGTGGCTCAAATTCGTCAGCAAATCGAAGAATCTACCTCTGATTATGACAAAGAAAAACTTCAAGAACGCGTAGCTAAACTTGCTGGCGGTGTGGCTGTAATCAAAGTCGGTGCAGCAACTGAAGTTGAAATGAAAGAGAAAAAAGATCGTGTGGATGATGCATTACACGCAACTCGTGCAGCGGTAGAAGAAGGTATCGTTGCGGGTGGTGGTGTTGCATTAGTTCGTGCTGCAACTAAAGTCGCAGCAACCTTAAAAGGTGATAATGAAGAACAAGATGTAGGTATCAAACTTGCATTACGTGCAATGGAAGCGCCACTTCGTCAAATCGTCACCAACGCAGGTGAAGAAGCATCGGTTGTGGCAAGTGCGGTTAAAAATGGCGAAGGAAACTTTGGTTATAACGCAGGTACTGAACAGTACGGCGATATGATCGAAATGGGTATTCTAGATCCAACTAAAGTCACTCGTTCTGCGTTACAATTCGCGGCTTCTGTAGCGGGCTTAATGATCACCACAGAATGTATGGTTACTGATCTTCCAAAAGATGATAAAGCCGATTTAGGTGCTGCCGGAATGGGCGGTATGGGAGGCATGGGCGGAATGATGTAATTCCCCTTTGCGAAAGAAAGTGCGATCGTTTTTCTTTATAGAAATGCGATCGCATTTTTATTTGTGTGGTGCTACACTTTAACGGTTTTCGATGATTTTATAGGTATAACAATGACAATTTCCCAAACTGAACTTAATCAACAACTCAAATCTGCCGGTATTGGCATTAATGCAACAGAATTACATGGCTTTTTGAGCGGCTTAATTTGTGGTGGGCTAAAAGACCAAAGTTGGTTACCGCTTCTATATCAATTCAGTAACGATAACCACGCTTATCCAACCGCATTAATTCAGCCAATTACCGAAATCTATGAACGGATTGGTAAAACCTTAGGGGACGTAGAAGGTTTTGATTTTGAATTGGGATTAACTGAAGATGAGAGCGTGTTTGCACGTGCAGACAGCCTCTCAGACTGGGCAAACCAATTTTTACTGGGCTTAGGGCTTGTTCAGACAGAATTGGATAAGGAAAAAGGCGAAATTGGCGAAGCGGTAGATGATTTACAAGATATTTGTCAGCTTGGTTATGATGAAGAAGATGACGAAGAAGAGCTTGCCGAAGCCTTAGAAGAAATTATTGAATATGTTCGCACCATTGCCATGCTGTTTTACACCTATTTCAACGATGATGCACAAGAAATAAAACCGATATTACATTAAAAGGAGCGAAACATGGATCTCGCATACATGGCGGCATTACCGCAAGAAGAATTTACAGAACGTCGTCAAAAAGTGTTAGCACAAATGCAGCCAAATTCTGCCTTGTTGCTATTTTCCGAAATTGAAAAACGTCGTAATAACGACTGCGATTTTCCTTTCCGTCAAGATAGCTACTTTTGGTATTTAACGGGATTTAATGAGCCCAATGCAGTATTATTATTGATTAAAACGGAAGAGTCTGAAAAGACGGTTATATTTCTTCGTCCGCGAGATCCTTTGCTTGAAACCTGGAATGGTCGCCGATTAGGCGTTGAGCGCGCACCACAAAAACTCAATGTTAATGAAGCGTATTCTATCGATGATTTTAAAACAGAATTTCCAAAATTAACGGAAAAATTGACCGCACTTTATCATGTGGCAGATCGTCATCCTTGGGGCGATAAATTATTAGCTGAAAGTGCGGTGAAATTTTACGCTGTTTTTGATTGGCAGCCGATGTTAAGTGAAATGCGCTTAATTAAATCTCCAAACGAAATTCGCTTAATGCAACAAGCGGGACAAATTACAGCATTCGGACATATTAAAGCGATGCAAGTGACTCGTCCAAATCGTTTTGAATATGAAATTGAAAGCGAAATTCTACATGAATTTAATTGTCACGGTGCAAGATTCCCATCTTACAATTCGATTATTGCGGGAGGCGATAATGCCTGTATTTTGCACTACACTGAAAATGATCAACCATTAAAAGATGGCGATCTTGTGTTGATTGATGCAGGGTGTGAGTTTGCTATGTATGCAGGCGATATCACACGTACGTTCCCTGTAAATGGTAAATTTACCCAGCCACAACGTGAGATTTATGAATTAGTCTTAAAGGCTCAAAAACGCGCGATCGAGCTATTAGTGCCAGGTAATTCAATTAAACTGGCGAATGACGAAGTGATTCGTATTAAGACTCAAGGATTGGTAGATTTAGGCATTCTGAAAGGGGATGTAGATAAGCTGATTGAAGAGAAAGCTTATCGCCAATTTTATATGCATGGTTTAGGCCATTGGCTTGGTTTAGATGTGCACGATGTTGGGCGCTATGACGATGATCGTAGCCGCACGCTTGAAGTGGGGATGATCATCACTGTTGAGCCAGGTATTTATATTTCAGAAGAGGCGGATGTACCAGCTCAATATAAAGGCATTGGTGTGCGTATTGAAGATAACTTGTTGATGACTGAATACGGCAACAAAAATCTGACAGCTGCGGCACCAAAAGAAATCGATGACATTGAGAATTTAATGAAAAATTGAGAAAAATTCTCAAATTTGTGATCTAGTGCAAGTTTTTCCTACAACCAAAGTGTTACTATGCAATTAGATAACAAAAGGTCAATTAAATCAGTAAGGAGTTGATTATGTATAAACACGTTTTAGTTGCGGTAGATCTTTCTGATGAAAGTGAATTTCTACTCAAAAAAGCCGTGGGAATTGCAAAACGCAATGATGCGCAACTTTCCATTATCCATGTAGATGTAAACTTCTCGGATCTCTATACTGGTTTGATTGATGTCAATATGTCATCAATGCAAGATAGAATTTCGAGCGAGACACAAAAAGCGCTAATTAATTTAGCAGAACATGCTGGTTATCCAGTGAAAGAAAAATTGAGCGGTAGCGGTGATTTAGGTCAAGTTTTGACGGACGCTATTGAGCAGTATGATGTAGATTTACTAGTGACGGGTCATCACCAAGATTTCTGGAGTAAATTAATGTCTTCAACACGTCAAGTGATGAATACCATTAAAATTGATATGTTGGTTGTGCCACTTCGCGACGAATAGTGATCAAAAATTATTTTAGCCCTATTAAAATAACGTAAATTTTAACCGCACTTCTCAATTAATGCAGTAGAGTGCGGTTTTCTTTTTAAGATCAGTGAAAAAGCCTTTTTCTCTAGGTCAAAATATGCAAGAATAGTGAGCTTATTTTATAAATCGTGATCGAGATAGAGACACAAGGTTTTATCAATGAAAACAACAGCAGAAATTAGACAGTCATTCCTTGATTTTTTCCATAGCAAGGGGCATCAGGTCGTCGCAAGTAGTTCACTTGTGCCTGAAAACGATCCGACATTGCTTTTTACCAATGCCGGGATGAACCAATTTAAAGACGTGTTCCTTGGTATGGACAAACGTCCTTACTCACGTGCGACAACGGCACAACGTTGTGTGCGCGCAGGTGGTAAGCATAATGACTTAGAAAACGTCGGTTATACAGCGCGTCACCATACTTTCTTTGAAATGCTCGGCAACTTCAGTTTTGGCGACTATTTCAAACATGATGCGATTAATTTTGCCTGGGAGTATTTGACTTCTCCACAATGGCTCGGGTTACCAAAAGAAAAATTGTGGGTAACCGTGTATGAAACTGATAATGAAGCTTATGATATTTGGCATAAAGAAGTCGGTGTGCCAGCAGAGCGTATTATTCGTATCGGTGATAACAAAGGTGCGCCTTATGCATCTGATAACTTCTGGGCAATGGGTGACACCGGTCCTTGTGGTCCATGTACTGAAATTTTCTACGATCACGGCGATCATATTTGGGGTGGGCCTCCGGGTTCTCCAGAAGAAGATGGTGACCGCTATATCGAAATTTGGAATGTGGTATTCATGCAATTTAACCGCCTCGCAGACGGCACAATGGAAAAATTACCACGTCCATCGGTTGATACAGGGATGGGGTTAGAGCGTATTTCTGCTGTATTACAGCACGTAAACTCTAACTATGAGATCGATATTTTCCAAAAATTAATTGCAAAAACAGCAGAAATCGTAGGAACAACAGATTTAACCAATAAATCATTACGAGTAATTGCAGATCACATTCGTTCTTGTGCCTATTTAATTGCAGATGGCGTGATTCCATCAAACGAGGGTCGTGGTTATGTATTGCGTCGTATTATTCGTCGTGCAGTGCGTCATGGCCACTTGTTAGGGGCAAAAGAAGCCTTCTTCTACAAACTTGTGCCGACTTTAATTGAAGTCATGGCGGAAGCAGGCAAAGAAGTTAAAGAAAAACAAGCTAATGTCGAAAAATTACTTCGTTTAGAAGAAGAACAATTTGCTCGTACATTAGAGCGCGGATTAAGCTTATTAGACGATGCGCTTGCTCAAGTGAAAGATGGGGTGTTGTCAGGTGAAGTTGCCTTTAAACTTTATGATACTTATGGCTTTCCACTTGATTTAACTGCAGACGTATGTCGTGAGCGTGATATTGCAATTGATGAAGCAGGTTTTGAGCGTGAAATGGAAGCACAACGCTTACGCGCACAATCTGCAAGCCAATTCGGCATGGATTACAACAATGTTATTCGTGTAGAAGGTGAGACGAAATTTGAAGGTTATACTGAATCAGAATCTTTAGCCAAAGTGACCGCACTTTTCCATGATGGTAAATCAGTAGACAGTATTACTGCAGGTCAAAGTGCCGTGGTGATTTTAGAAAACACTCCATTCTATGCGGAATCGGGTGGCCAAATTGGTGACAGCGGTTATTTAACCTCTCAAGGCATTCAGTTTAATGTAAAAGATACTCAAAAATATGGTCAAGTATTCGGTCATATTGGAGAGTTAGAACAGGGTACTTTAAAAGTCGGACAAACAGTCAATGCGGTTGTGGATGCAGCAAGACGTCATCAAACGTCACTTAACCATTCTGCAACACACTTATTACATGCCGCATTGCGTCAAGTTTTAGGTCACCATGTAGTGCAAAAAGGATCATTAGTATCTGATACAGCATTACGTTTTGACTTTGCTCATCCGGAAGCGATTACCAAAGCACAGCTTAACGAAATTGAAACGTTGGTAAACCAGAAAGTACGTGAGAATTTTGTGGTTCAAACGGACGTGATGGATATCGAAGCGGCAAAAGCAAAAGGTGCAATGGCGTTATTCGGTGAAAAATATGCTGATGTGGTACGTGTTTTAACAATAGGTGATTTCTCCGTTGAACTTTGTGGTGGCATTCATGCTAAACGTACCGGTGATATCGGTTTATTTAAAATTCTGGCGGAAACTGCAGTTGCAGCAGGTATTCGTCGTATTGAAGCGGTAACGGGTGAAAATGCAATGAATTGGTTACATAATCAACAACGTATTCTTACTCAAAGTGCGGATTTATTTAAATCTGACGTTAATACCCTTGTGGAGAAAATTCAGCAACTTCAAGATAAAGCGAAGAAAGCAGAAAAAGAATTACAAGGATTAAAAGAAAAAGCCGCAATGCAAGCGGGGTCCGATTTAGTGAAAAGTGCGGTTAAAATTAATGATGTTTCTGTAATCGTACATCAACTAGACGGAATTGAAACTAAATCGTTACGTGTGATGGTTGATGATTTAAAAAATCAACTTGGTTCAGGCGTAATTGTATTTGCATCTATTTTAGATGATAAAGTCAACCTCGTCGTTGGCGTAACAAGCGATTTAACTACTAAAGTGAAGGCTGGTGAGCTAGTGAATTTAATGGCTCAGCAAGTTGGTGGGAAAGGCGGTGGTCGCCCTGATATGGCAATGGCAGGAGGCTCCCAACCAGAAAATGTGAATCTAGCATTAACTGTCGCACAAAACTGGTTAAGCAATAATCTGTAGTACAAGCAGGTCGGTGGGATGCCGATCTTTACTTGATTGATAGGGATATCTAATAAATGCAAACTAAGGAGATAAAAGATGTTAATCTTAACTCGAAAAGTTGGCGAAAGTGTTCTCATTGGAGACGATATTTCTATCACGGTTTTGAGTGTACGTGGAAACCAAGTCAAACTCGGTGTGCAAGCGCCTAAAGAAGTATCCGTTCACCGAGAGGAAATTTACCAACGAATTCTGCAGTCAAAAGATGAACATATAGATGGGGCATCTTAGACCGACGAGTTTTATGAATGTTTTACATTCTATTTATAATTTAATTAACGTTTTTCAAAAATTAAACCCATTGGTTTGCAGATTTTAAAAGTAACGGAATTTGAGTTATAAAGGTAGAGAAGGAACTTTTCCAACTTAAATCTATCAAAATTTAATAAATAATGACCGCACTTTTCTCATAGAAGTGTGGTCATTCCATATTTAAACGAAAAGGAAAATCAATGAAAGTCATTATTCCCGTAGCAGGTTTAGGTACACGAATGTTACCCGCAACAAAAGCGATTCCAAAAGAAATGTTAACGCTTGTGGATAAACCACTTATTCAATATGTTGTGAATGAGTGTGTCGCAGCAGGAATTAAAGAAATCGTGTTAGTCACACATTCTTCTAAAAATGCGATTGAAAACCACTTTGATACGTCTTTTGAGTTGGAAACCATGCTTGAAAAACGTGTTAAACGTCAACTTTTGGAAGAAGTTCGTTCGATTTGTCCTAAAGATGTAACTATCATGCATGTTCGTCAGGGGAATGCGAAAGGTTTAGGTCATGCGGTGTTATGTGGTCGTCCTGTCGTTGGAAATGAACCATTTGCAGTGGTGTTACCTGATGTGCTTTTAGCTGATTTCACGGCAAATCAAAAGAAAGAGAATCTTTCTGCTATGATTAAACGCTTTAATGACACAAAAGCGAGTCAGATTATGGTCGCACCTGTTTCTGCCAATGAAGTGAGCAGCTATGGTATTGCTGATTGTGGTGGTGTTGAGTTGAAAGGTGGTGATAGTATTAAAATCAATAGTATTGTGGAAAAACCATCTGTTGAAGAGGCGCCATCAAATCTTGCTGTTGTAGGCCGTTATGTATTTTCTGCCGAAATCTGGGATTTATTAGAAAGAACACCCGTTGGTGTAGGCGATGAAATCCAATTAACGGATGCGATCGATATGCTTATTGAGAAAGAGACCGTTGAAGCGTTCCATATGACTGGCAGAAGCTTTGATTGTGGGGACAAGATTGGCTATATGGAAGCCTTTGTGGAATATGGTCTTCGTCATGATAAATTAGGTAAAGAGTTTAAAACTTTCCTAAAAGATCTTGCAAAAACCTTATAATTGACTGAAACCACCGAAAGGTGGTTTTTATTTATCTTATCTAGATTTCTATACTTTTAGCCGTCTAGATTGTCATTTTGCTTATTTTTCATTAAAATACGGATAAATTATCAGGTTATTTAAGGTGCATTATGGCAAACTGGGATGGCAAATATATTAGCCCTTATGCAGAACATGGCAAAAAGAGCGAACAAGTCAAAAAAATTACCGTTTCTATTCCGATTAAAGTATTGGAAATTTTGACGAATGAGCGTACGCGTCGTCAGTTAAAAAGTTTGCGTCATGCAACAAACAGCGAATTGCTTTGTGAGGCATTCTTGCATGCTTTTACGGGTCAGCCATTACCAACGGATGCGGATTTAATGAAAGAACGCCATGATGAGATTCCTGAAAATGCTAAAAAGATCATGCGTGATTTAGGCATTGATCCTGAAAGCTGGGAATATTAATTTATCCTTTTAATCCTTCCAAAATACTGCATTCAGGGCAATCATTGCCCTGACAAGCGTTATGCCATCGTTCTAATTCCTCAACCATTTTTTGTAAGTGATAAATTTGTTCATTCAACATTTTTATATGTTGCGTCGTGAGTGCTTTAACTTCTCGGCTACTACGATTGGAATTATCTTGTAATTGCAAAAGCTGGCGAATTTGTTGGAGTGAAAATCCTACATCTCGAGAGTGACGAATAAAACGTAGTCGTTCTAAATCCTTTTCTTCATAATGACGATAGCCAGAAAGGCTGCGTTGTGCAGGTTTTAATAAGCCAGACTTCTCATAATCTCGAATTTGTTTACTTGATAAACCCACTAATTTTGCTATTTCACTAATGTTCATAAAAAATCCTTGACCTTAACCTTGTGTTAATGTTTATAGTAATCTCAATTTCAATCTATATCAATAATTAAGGAGTAAATATGAAATCAATTACATTACATGTAACAGGAATGACTTGTGGTGGTTGTGTGAAAAGCGTCACAAGAGTGTTGGAAGAGCTTAATGGCGTAGAAAAAGCCGTAGTAACACTTGATGACGGTAAAGCGGTGATTACCTTTGATGAAAGTGCGGTCAGCATTCCACAATTAATTGAAACAATTGAAGAGGCAGGTTTTGATGCAACAGAATAAAAAAATAGTCATTCAAATCGAGGGGATGACCTGTCAATCCTGTGCTAATCGGATTGAGAAAGTATTGAATCGAAATGATTTTGTCTCTGACGCGGGCGTGAATTTTGCGGCAGAGGAAGCGCATGTCGTATTTGATTCATCTCAGGCTTCAGAACAAGATATTTTGACAATTATTCAAAAAGCGGGATATAACGGCATTCTAAAGCAAAATGAGCTGCCTAGCGCACCTAATGAAACGAAGATTAGTCCGCGTTTATGGTTGCTTTTGTTCATTAACATTCCTTTTTTAATCGGAATGAGTGGGATGATGTTTAATCATCATTCTTGGATGATACCACCAATGTGGCAATTTGTTCTTGCGAGCATTGTGCAACTTGGGTTAGCCATTCCTTTTTATAAAGGTGCGATTGGTAGTATTCGAGGTGGTTTGGCCAATATGGATGTACTCGTGAGTACTGGTACGTTGGTGATTTATCTCTATTCGGTCTTTATGCTGTTTTATTATCAGTCAATGGAGCATGATGGCGCATCTCATGTCTATTTTGAAGTATCGGTGATGGTAATTGGTTTTGTCAGCCTAGGGAAATTTCTTGAGGAAAGAACGAAGAAACAAAGCTTAAATAGTTTAGGGCTATTATTACAACTCACTCCAAAACAAGTGAGTGTTCAACGTGAAAATCGTTGGCAGACGATTTCTCTCGATCAAGTGAAAATAGGTGATATTTTACGAGCTAATCAAGGTGAACGTATTGCCGCGGATGGTATCGTTGAACAAGGGACAGGGTGGTGTGATGAAAGTCATTTAACCGGTGAATCTCAACCATTAGAAAAAATATCTCAAAGCCCTGTGCTTGCAGGCGCAATGGTGACACAAGGTAGTCTTATTTATCGAGCTAATCAACTTGGTCAGCAAACCCTATTGGGCGATATGATGAAAGCGCTCTCAGAGGCGCAAGGTACAAAAGCACCGATTGCTCGTTTTGCTGATAAAGTCGCTGCTGTATTTGTACCTGCCGTGTTATTGATTTCGGCACTAACATTTGGATTAACTTGGTGGATAAAAGGAGATTGGGTAACCGCTTTAATTCATTCTGTTGCCGTGTTAGTCATTGCTTGTCCTTGTGCATTAGGGCTCGCCACACCTGCTGCAATAATGGTGGGAATGGGCAAAGCGGTGAATGCAGGCATTTGGTTTAAAGATGCCGCATCCATGGAAGGGGCGGCCCATGTGGATACGGTGGTATTAGACAAAACAGGAACGCTAACCCAAGGGGAGCTTAAAATCGCTGCAGTTTGGCAACCACAAAGTGCGGTCTATTCTGAGGAAGATTTATATCGTATAGCGGCTTCCGTTGAGCAAAATGCCAATCATCCTTTAGCTAGAGCGATAGTTTTAGCTGCACAGGAAAAATCACTTGAAATTCCGACCGCACTTTCAGTTCATTCAGAAGTAGGGATGGGTATCTCTGCCCACATTGATGGAATAGGTTTGGTTAAAGTAGGTAAACCGACTTATTGTGAATTAACCTTACCAGATAATATGCCTCAAATTTGGCAAATTGCGAGTATTGTTGCAGTATCTGTAGATAACAGTCCAATTGGTGCTTTTGCATTAGCAGATAGTCTAAAAGAGGATAGCTTGCAGGCGATTCAGCGTTTACATCAACATAATATTGATGTGGTGATGATGAGTGGTGATCAGCAATCTGTCGTGGATTATGTTGCTCAACAAATCGGTATAAAAACGGCGAAGGGTAATTGTAGTCCTCGTGATAAAGCAACCTATATTAAGGCATTACGTCAGCAAGGCAAAGTAGTAGCAATGGTTGGTGATGGTGTGAATGATGCACCAGCCTTAGCGATGGCTAATGTCAGTTTTGCGATGAAATCGGGTTCTGATGTTGCAGAGCAAACCGCATCGGCGACACTCATGCAGCATTCGGTGGATCAATTAGTCGATGGCTTAATGATTTCTCGCGCGACATTAAAGAATATTAAACAAAACTTATTCTTTGCTCTCATTTACAATGTGCTAGGTATTCCACTTGCCGCATTGGGCTATCTAAGTCCTATATTAGCGGGCGCAGCAATGGCGATGAGTTCGCTTTCTGTGCTGTCCAATGCGTTGCGATTAAAACGAGTGAAAATTAAATAAGAAAAAGGCGATATGAAAATATCGCCTTTTGTTTGGACTAACTTTGTTTCCATAATGGAAGTTGAATAGTGACGGCAAGTCCACCTAAATTACTCTGTTCAGCCCAGACTTTTCCTTGATGTTCACTCACGACATTATATACGATGGTTAAGCCCAATCCTGTTCCGCCAGTTTCTCGAGTTCTTGCTTCATCTACTCTGTAAAATGGTTTAAAGATGTTATGAAATTCTTCTGGAGGTAAACCTAGACCATTATCATCCACTCTAATTTGTAGAAAGTCATCATCATTTTCATTTCTATATAAATTGATAGTGAGGCATATACGGTTCTTAGTATATTTTAATGCGTTACGAATAATGTTTTCAACCGCACTGGCTAGTAAACTTAGATTGCCAGAAATCACATATTCCTCAGGATGCAAAATAGCGATATTAACATCACAAGTAATCCGGCGTTGCTGTGCTTCAAATAATGCATCCTCTATGACCTCATCCCAAAGCTGAACAATAGAAAATAAATGGTGCTTCATTTGCGAATCCATTTTTTGATGGGAAACGAGTAGCAATTCGCTGATCATTTTATCCATTTGTTGTATCTCTTTTTCAATACGTTTTACAGGCTCTGTATCACCAATTTGGTGGCGAATGAGCGCTGTAGCGAGTTGTAAACGGGTTAGTGGTGTTTTTAATTCATGCGAGATGGACGAAAGTAGGTTGTGTTGATTTGAAATTAAATTATCAACCGCAATTGACATATTGTTAAAACTTTGACCAACGTCTCGTAATTCCGATGGACCATAATTAGCTAATTCCTTATTAACTTTGAAGTTTCCTGAGGCTATGCTATTAGCGGCTTTTTGCAAATGAGTGATAGGTTTTACAATAGTGCGAGTAAACCAACACAGCAAAGGTGTTGTAATGATTAACATTAAAATCAATAAAATCCAAGGCTGATCAAGGATATAACGTAAAATTTCTTGTTGATCGTTTGTTCTAGACACAAAGAATAATTTTGATGTCGTTTCTGAATCTCCAATATAGAATTTAAATGGACCTGCGATTTCGATATCGTTGAATACTCGACGCTGAGGGGTAGAAAAATCATTTGCCTCTTGGGCAAAGCGAGTGATGAACCTTTTTTCTTTGTCTAAAGCTCCTAAAATTTCTTGTTCAGGTGTCATGATGACAGGACGATAAGAATCAAACTTATCTACGGGAAGGACTGGAACACCCGCAAGAATGCTGCTAATTTTATTATTTCGAATGGATTCAAAAAGCTTCTTCTGATAGTTCGATATGTCATTTTGATTTAAGTCTGAATATAGGCGGCTATCATAATGAGGTAGTGCCACTAAGAGCGCAGCCATCGTAAAGAATGCTAACCAAAAGACAATAAATGTGCGTATAGTGAGCTGATTTAAGCTAAATTTTTTGACACGCATTATTCACATACCAATAGGTAACCATGCCCACGTAATGTTTTCAGCCATGGCAAACCATTTTTTCTTTCAGGAAGTTTTTTACGTAAGTTTGACATATGCATATCAATGGAGCGATCAAAAGGTGAGAGATTTTTGCCTAGCGCGTTTAGACTTAACTCTTCCCGAGAGATAATTTCTCCTGGTCGAAGTACGAGTTTATAAAGTAGAGCAAACTCAGAACCGGTTAGACCGAGATCTTGACCTTCATAAGAGGCTTGTTGAAGCCCTGAATGAAGTAATAGACCTTCGAATTCCAATGTATTTTCTTCTGATGATGAAGGCGTATTTTGTACGTCTTCGGATTGACTCGTACGTCTCAAAATCGCTTTGATACGAGCAACCAACTCTCGGTCATTAAAGGGTTTTGGTAAATAATCATCTGCACCCAGTTCTAGGCCAATTACACGGTCGATTTCTTGACCTCGTGCAGTAAGCATCATCACAGGAATATTTGATATTTGACGAATTTTTTTGAGTGTTTCAATACCATTTAATACAGGTATCATAACGTCTAGTAAAACTAACTGGTGGCTTTCATTCAGTTTTTCTAATGCCTCTTCACCATTATTGGCGACGTCGACTTCAAAGCCTGTAAGTTGTAAAATCTTAGCAAGTAAATCTGTAAGTTCAACATCATCAACTAATAGAATTTTTGACATTTTTATTCCCTTTTAATATAACAAACCTGCTTGGTTTAACAAGCAGGTATTATTCTTTAATGATTACCAAAATTTCCACCAGCTTTTTTTGTCTGGGTTATCAGGCGCACGGATGATTGTATTATTTTCATCTTGTTTTGCTACTTTAGGTAGCGGTTTATCTAATTCAGCACTGCTGACTAAGCCATTTTTATCAAATTTTACCGTGAAGGTGTGTTGTTCCGGTTTTTGGTAAGAGTGTTGTTGTAAGAACACGTAATACCAAGTTAAGTTACTATAAGGATCAATTAAAACCGGTGTACCAAGTAAATATTGAACTTGTTGGGCTGTCATGCCTGGTTTTACTTGTGCCACCGTGGCAGCCTCTAAATAGTTACCTTGTGGTACATCAATACGATAAACGACTTTTTGTACAGTTGAACAAGAAGTTAAGCTTAATGCTAAAACAACTGCACCTAAAAATGTTTTTAATTGCATATTTTTACCTTTTACTGCAAAGTTATGTCGAATGATACCGAAACTTTATGATCTTGCCAAATTAATTATCGCACTTTAATGCTTTTTGAAGTTGATCTTTCAAATTTGGTGGTATCCCTTTGATTGTTAAAGTATCTGTAAGTGGATCCCATTCAATACGGTTATTCAATAAATCCACATCAAAACTTAATGTCACCCCTTTACCGGAACCTGAAAATTTCGTTAATGTTTTTAAGGCTGAACGTACTGGTGGAATCGTTTCTTCCAAGCCGTAATCTTGCTCTTCTGTAAAGGTGACAAAAGGGCGCTCGTTTAGAGTCGGCAAATTAGCTGAAAGTTCAGTTAATGCGATCTCGCCGCCGCTAGCTAATTGACCTTTGCAGTACTCAAATACCTGTTTTTTGACTGCTTGGGTTTGTTCTTTATTTAGTTCACCTTGTTCACAGTAGTCACTTACCGCTTGTAATAAGCATTGGTTTTGAACTTGTGGATTTAATCCTTCTTCAGCCCCCAAGAAATCCATAAAGAAGTCACTGATTTTACGGCCAACACGACCTTTAATGAAGGTAAGGTAGCGGTTTGAGTTTGCGTTCACTTGCAAATCCGTTAAGTTGATACGTGCCGCAATATCAAATTGTGTGATATCTAAGTATTCTGTACGGCGAATTTCAAGATTTTCGTCAACTAACATACTGATACGGCTATCCAACAAAGCAATGAATAGGTAATCCGTCGCTAAAAAATTATATTGACACAGGATAAGCGTACCACTGTCTGCAAAATTATATTTACCTAATTCTTGCGCTAATAATTTTGTGGATTGTTGGCTGAAATTTAAAAAGTTGATTTCATTTTCTAATAAACGATTCAGATCTTGTGCAAAAATAGAGTTCTCTTGGAAGACACCAAATGCTTTACCTTTATTTTGATAGCCTTGATGTAATTGCAACATCATTTGTTCGACTTCTGGCGTAATGGTGAGAAGTTCATCACGCAACACGCTTTCCATGGTAGTGGTTTCATTTTCAGCGTGCTTAACTAATTGATGTAGCACGATTTGATTAACCGTAATGCTCATAATTTTTTCCTTTGTAAAATTTACCTTAAATTATAACCGCACTTTTTAAGCAAGAAAAAAGAAATTATTCAGATTGAGTAAATTATCGGGTATGATATGAGAAGTTTTTTTGTATTTAGAACAGGTTTAAAACATTCCAAATGGCTCAACATTCAAAGTATTCCGATGGGCAAGTTAATGCCATCATTAACGACATGATTAGCGTACTTGAAACTCACAAAGCACCCGTTGATCTTTCTCTTATTGCTTTAGGCAATATGGCCAGTAATTTATTGACCACTAGCGTACCAGCCGCACAGCGTGAAGCGCTCGCTCAAGCCTTTGCCAACTCTCTGATGAATTCGGTGAAAACAAAATAAAATGTGGTGGTTTAAAAAGAGCAAATTTAACGGACGTGAATACCGTGAAGAAACCTCACGAAAAATTTCGTGGGGACATTGGTTTGCTTTTTTTAACATTATCATCGCCATTCTTATTGGCAGTCGTTACGCCTTTCTCATTGACTGGCCTGACACCTTATTCGGTAAGATTTATTTCTTTATCAGCTTATTAGGACATTTCAGCTTTTGTGTTTTTGCCTTGTATTTGCTGGTTATTTTTCCGCTGAGTTTCATCATCAAAAATCACCGCACTTTCCGTGGATTAACGGTGATTATCACGACAATTTGCACCACTTTATTACTGTTTGATACGGAAGTATTTAATCGCTTCAATATCCATCTTTCTTCTATCGTTTGGAATTTATTAGTTAACCCTGAAAAGGGTGAGCTTTCACGAGATTGGCAAATTTTCTTTACGCCAATGCCGATTATTTTACTGATTCAAATGCTTTTCTCCCGCTGGAGTTGGGAAAAATTACGTAGTTTAGAACGTCAAAAATGGCTGAAGAAAGTCGGATTCGTGCTGACATCTACTTTTGTTGCAACACATTTAATTTACGCTTGGGCGGATGCATTTTTATATCGTCCGATTACCATGCAACGCTCAAATTTCCCACTTTCTTATCCCATGACTGCTCGAACCTTTTTGGAAAAACAAGGATTTATTAATGCGGAAGCATATTCTCAGCGCTTAGAGCAAGAAGGGCGTTTAGACGCATTAAAACTTGATTATCCGAAAAAAGACCTTCGGTTTGAGCAAGTTGAGAACAAACCAAATATTCTCGTGATTACCGTTTCAGGCTTACGTTATGATGCGCTAACTAGTGAGAAAATGCCTAAATTGTTTGAGTTTGCCACAAGTTCTACTCAATTTACGAATCATTACAGTAGTGGTAATACGAACAATGCCGGCTTAGTGGGCTTATTCTATGGACTTAATGCAAATTATACGGACAGTATTTTGAGTAATCACACACCGTCGGTATTAATTACAAAGCTACAAGATGAGAAATATCAATTTGTTGCTTATTCGTCTACGGCATTTAAAGATAGCTTATTTAAACAAGCCTTATTCCGTAATGTGAAATTGCCTAAAGTGAAAGCCTCTTCGTCAAAAGAAGCGAGAAATGGTGTTTTATCACTCTTAAAAAATGATAAGCCTTGGTTTGCTTATGTGGATTTAGATATTACGGATAAAACGGAAGAAAATTACACCAAATCGCTTGCAGATATAGACCAACAGATTGATGAAACCTTAGCATCAGTTTCTTTAGAGAATACGATTGTTATTATTACAGCAGAACATGGTACAACCTTTAATAAGCTGGATGAAAAAGCGCAAGAAAATTATTTTAGTCGTGATGAAATCCAAGTGCCGTTTATTGTTTACTGGAAAGATTTACCGGTACAAGAAGTGACAAAATTAACAAGCCATACGGATTTATTACCAGCATTGATGTCATCGATCTTTAAAGTGAAAAATCCAGTTTCGGATTATGCACAAGGTCGCAATTTATTTGAGCTTAATAGCGATGCTTGGGTGTTAGCATCGAATTTCCGCTGGAATGTCATTATTCAGCCAGATGGCACACAGTATCATATTGATCGCAAAGGAAACTATAAGAAATTTGACCGCACTTATACTGAGCAATCTTCTAGCCGCCCACCGCTCGGCTTATTCTTAGAGGTTTTCAAACAAGAGCGTTCTTTTGTCAATAAATAGGTAGCTTTTTTGTGTTTAAAATTTTATACTTTGCACCCAGTTGAAAGACTGAAAAGATGTTATTAATTAAAATCTGCGAATTTTTCATAACATTGTAAACAATTCACAATAGATCAGATCCTTATTGGGTTTGCTTTTCAATTAATACACTTCTCGTCTCTCTTTTCCTTTCTTTTTTGGCGGAGTTATTATGAGAAATCACGTTCGTAGCTTTAAAACGTTTATTCGAGACGAAATTATTAAAAAAGGTGGCTGGGTCAATGCCCACGCTCACGCAGATCGTGCTTTTACAATGACACCCGAAAAAATCGGTATTTATCACAATAGTAATCTTCAACAAAAATGGGATTTAGTGGATGAAGTCAAACGTACATCCAGTGTTGATGATTATTACGCCCGTTTCTGTCAATCGATTGAGCTGATGATTTCCCAAGGGGTGACGGCATTTGGTACTTTTGTGGATATCGACCCGATTTGTGAAGACCGAGCCATCATTGCTGCACACAAAGCTCGCGAAGTTTATAAGCATGACATTATTTTGAAATTTGCGAATCAAACCTTAAAAGGGGTCATTGAGCCTGAAGCTCGCAAATGGTTTGATATTGGCTCTGATATGGTGGATATGATTGGTGGTTTACCTTATCGCGATGAGCTTGATTATGGTCGCGGCCTTGAAGCAATGGATATTCTGCTTGATGCAGCTAAATCTCGCGGCATTATGTGTCATGTGCATGTGGATCAATTTAACTCTCCGAAAGAAAAAGAAACCGAACAGCTTTGCGATAAGACCATCGAACATGGTATGGAAGGTCGAGTCGTGGCGATCCATGGTATTTCCATTGGTGCCCACAGCAAAGAATATCGCTATAAACTTTATGAGAAAATGCGACAGGCAAAAATGATGATGATTGCTTGCCCAATGGCCTGGATTGATAGTAATCGAAAAGAAGATTTAATGCCTTTCCATAATGCCTTGACACCGGCAGATGAAATGATTCCGGAAGGAATTACAGTCGCGTTAGGTACAGATAATATCTGTGATTATATGGTGCCACTTTGTGAAGGGGATTTATGGCAAGAACTCAGCTTACTTGCTGCAGGTTGTCGTTTTCCACATCTTGATGCAATGGTTGATATTGCGAGCATCAATGGACGTAAAGTGTTAGGTTTAGAGCCAGTTTAATCCCAAAATTAGATAGAGGTGCGGTCATAAAATGAAAAATTTTGTGGCCGTTTTTATTTATAAAATAAAACAGAATTAATGTGACTTTGAATGATTTAAATAAGGATTGTAAGAAAGTGGTGGGCGATACCGGTCTCGAACCAGTGACCCCCTCCTTGTAAGGGAGGTACTCTCCCAACTGAGCTAATCGCCCGATGCACCTGAAAAGGTATTCGGATTTATTTAAACACTAAAATTAAGTGGTGGGCGATACCGGTCTCGAACCAGTGACCCCCTCCTTGTAAGGGAGGTGCTCTCCCAACTGAGCTAATCGC